>SIAU01000019.1 GCA_009691685.1 Opitutales bacterium | reverse complement strand
AGTCTTTGCCCATGGACCAAGGCATACAGACCGAGCGGAAATTGGCGAAGGCTTCACGGAAGATGTGAATGGAGGTTTGCTCCAGTCGCGTGAGGTGATCGTTTTGAGCGTTACGTGACATGATTAATTATTTTTTTATATTTTTAGTGTGAATTCCGCATTCTTTTTTCTCGAAGCCAGGCCAGCGCCCGCCGCGTTCATCGCCGGAACTAGAAATTTGGGTGCACGGCCAGCAACCGATGGAGCGGTAGCCGCGGTCGTGTAAGACGTTGTGCGGTAATTGATGTTCCTTGAGGTAGGCCCAGACCTGTTCGCGACTCCAGTCGACGAGAGGGTTGAGCTTCCAGACGTCGGAGCCATCGGGTCGAGAGGCAATACTGAGTAACGGAGTGGAGGCGCGTTCGCTGCTTTGGTCGCGACGCATTCCGGTAATCCACAAATCTAGATCATATAATTTTTTACCGAGAGAATCCACTTTGCGGAGCTCGCAGCACTTTTCGGGATTAGTTTTCCAAAGTTCAGGACCGTGGGACGCGGCTTGTTGTTCGACTGTCTCGAGCGGGTGCACTTCTTCGATTTGCCTATTGAGAGCAGCCTCTAATTTCTTTTTCAGTTCGAGCGTTTCAGGAAAAAGTAATCCGGTATTTAAAGTGAAAGCAGGAATTTTTAGTCCCGCTGTCTTCGTTAAGTGCATAATGACGATGCCTGCTGGTTGAAAACTTGTCCCAATACCGGCCCGTGCTCCGAAAGTATCAGCCGCCCAGCGCAAACGATCAACCGGGGCAAAGTTTAATAACTTTGCCTCCAGAGCATTGAGTTGACTGGGATCTGGTACGGACATTTTAAATTAAGCAGTAGGTGCAGTAGGAGCTGGCCAGATGGCGGCGTCGTTAACCCAATCGCCGAAAGCTTGTCCATTCTTCCGCTCTTGGGCGTATTGTTTGAACAGTCCACCAATGGCTACCGGAATTTCGTCCAGTAAAACGGATTCTTTCCAAGTGCGTGCTAAGCGAGTGCCTTCGCGGTTTCCACCTAACATGAGATTATATTTACCCGGGGCTTTACCCACGAGGCCGATTTCGGCGTTGTAAGGACGGGCACAACCATTGGGGCAACCGGTCATACGTACGACGAGCTCTTCGTTGGGGATACCCGCGGCGGCTTGAGCGTCCTCGATTTTCGCGAGTAATGCTGGGAAAATACGTTCGGATTCGGCTAAGGCTAATCCGCAGGTAGGCAGAGCAGGGCAAGCCATACCGCGACCTTTGATCAAGCCAGGATTGAATACGATGCTGCAACCATGGTCGTTGAGAATCTTTTCAATCGCCGCTTTATTTTCTTCTTTGATGTCTGAGAGAATTAAATTCTGCGTCGCGGTTAAACGAAACACGGGACCAAATTTTTCAGCGATAGCGCGAAGTGCGGTTTTTAATTTGTAATCACCGGCGTCTTTTACGCGGCCTGTTTCGACAAATAATCCGAGGAACCATTGACCATCTAATTGTTTGAACCAACCGAAGGCATCGCCTTGTCCTTTGAAGATGAAAGGCTTGGCGGCAGGCAACGGAGCACCGAGGCGTTGAGCGAGTTCGTGGCGGAACCATTCTACTCCTTTTTCTTCTAAGACGTATTTGATCCGCGCATGTTTGCGGTCGGTGCGATCACCCCAATCGCGGTGAATGGCGACAACGGCAGTGCCGACTTCAACGACCTGTTCGCGGGTGATGAAACCGATGACGTCAGCGAGGCGAGGGAAGGTGAGTTTATTACCGTGTGAGGTACCCAGTCCGCCACCGACTAAAAGATTATAGCCGATTAATTTACCGTTCTCAACGATGGCTACATAGCCCATATCATTGGTGAAAATGTCGGTATCGTTATTCGGAGGAATTGCGAAGCCGGTCTTGAATTTACGAGGCAAATAAGTTTTTCCGTAGAGAGGATCGACGGGTGCACCCGAATCATCGCTATCCGCAGGAGGTGGCATGTAAGGATTAGCTTGGTCGACGACACTCGCCCGTGATTTCGTAACTGTTTCGCCAATGCCTAAATCGAGCGATACGCCCTCTACCCAAATCGAGTGATAAGCCGTGGTGCGAGGAAGCAGTGCACGGGTGATTGAGAAAGCATCTTCATCAACCGCGACGCCGATGGAATCGACTGGAGGATTAGAAGGTGCAGTAACATTGCGATTCACGTCGCCACAAGTGGCGAGAGTGGAACTTAAAGCTTCGTTGATAGATTTGATTAAATTACCAATTCCTTTTTGGAGTACGCCATGAAATTGGAAAGTTTGTCGAGAGGTGATGCGCAGGGTTCCGTTGGCAAATAAACTAGAGAGCTCGTCGTACACAATGTACTGGGAGGCTGGAACGATACCACCGGTCTGACGCGTGCGCACCATCACGGAATATTCTTTGCCCGTTTTGCGCTTATCGCGGTCGTCTTGCTGGTAGATTCCGTGGAACTTAATGAACTGTTCGTCGTCGCCACTGAAACGATCGAGGGAAGGGTCCGCCAAGGTAGCCTGAATATTACCCGATAAATCAGGCTTTTCGGCTTTCATGAATTCGTTCTTAGTGAGTGGCTTTTCCATTGTGGTTATTGGTTATATTTTATACTTGATAAGATTACCAATGATTACATAATAGGGTCAAGTCAAATACATGGTAAACAATAATAACAGTGGCCGGGTGGTCTTCGTGGGGGCAGGGCCTGGGGCGCCTGACCTGATCACTGTGCGTGGTTTGAAATACTTACGAGCGGCCGATGTGGTTATTTATGACTGTTTGCCGGGTGATGATTTGCTCCAAGAGATCTCTCCGAAGGCTCGAGTGATTTCGGTGGGTAAAAGATGTGGCGTTCATTCCGTGACGCAGGCTGAGATTAATTCAATTATCAGCGTTGAAGCCCAACGCTCTAACCTTGTCGTAAGACTAAAAGGCGGAGACCCTTGTATCTTCGGACGTCTCGGTGAGGAGATTGATCATTTGTTGAGTGAAGGTATTCCTTTTGAAATAGTACCTGGAATCACGGCGGCAACCGCGGCGGGAGCGGATGCGGGATTTTCCTTAACCCATCGAGGTAAAGCTGCCTCCGTAACATTTTTAACGGGTCACTGTGCCGATGGTTCGGATCAGAATTGGTCCGCGCACGTGCAGACGGGTGCGACCTTGTGCTTATACATGGGCGCTAAAAAATTACCAGAAGTCGCTCAGAAATTAATCAACGCCGGCGCTGATAAAAATATGCCCGTGCGATTGCTGTCCAAGATTTCACAAGTCGGTGCGACGGATGTGCTCACCCGGTTAACGGATCTCGCACAGAATAAGGTAGATGTAGATTCATTACCGACGCCTTTAATCGCCGTGGTCGGCGTCGTGGTAAAGAACTCGCAATTAAGCGACCTGGCCGGCAGTTTCGAAGAGACCCTCTAAGCCTTTAATTCGCTGAATCGGCGGGCTAATAAGCGAGGTAGGTTAGGGTGTGTACCAATTAAAGGACTGAGTTCCCAGCTGATACCTGTGGGTGCGTGCTTCTCGCAAATTTCTGCCACATCGCCGCCTGTTCCAGCGTGACGACCGGGAAGAAGAAACTGCATGAGAACAATCGCGTGAGCAGATACTTTAGAAAGTGCGGACTCCAAGAGCGGTTCGTTGAAAGCGTATTGATCGCCTTCGCGTCGCTCCATCGAGCAGGCAATGAGTTGCTGAGAATTTAATCCAAGTTTTTTACTCATTTCTTCAGCTAAAAGATTACGAACCTGATTTACTTCGATGATGGGAGTGCCGTGATCGCAGAGTAGGACGGTCGATTTATCTTTCTGCCAAGAAGTGGCTTTGAGATTATCGATGAGAATATCGCAAAGTTCTCCGTCTGCACCGAATAAGGTATCGGCGACAACCATTTGCATGTCTTTAGTTGCGTGGAGGGTGAACTGTGCTGGAATAAATTCGGTGATGGCCAGACTCGGACCCATGAAAAGTGGGAGTATGATTATTTTTTTAATTCCATCACGACCGGCTTGCTGGATGGCTTCAGAAAAAATCTGTGCGGGTTTGTTATCTAAAAGCTCAGTCGCTACTTTTTGAGAATGCAGAACGGAGACGGGATGGACCTCGTGACCAATCATCCGACTTACTTCTCGGGAAAGATGCCGTAAGCCCAGGGTCGTCGCGGCTTCGAGTGAGCCGTTATCTACGAGTAATATCCGGGTGGACTGCATAAAGTGGGTCTAGGGCTTAGGGCTTCGAAGGCAACGAATACTCTATTAAATTGATAAAGCCTTGAGTGGTGCGGTTAGAACTGCGGCGGCAGTAATACCTTTCTCGCGTAGCTCTTGGATGGAGAGACCGTGAGTGCGCTTGGCTAAGCGCTGACCTTGGGCGTCTGTTACCAAGGGAACATGCGCCCATTGTGGCGGGGTCCAATTATGTGCACGATACAGCAAAATCTGTCGGGCAGTGGAGAGGAGTAAGTCGGCACCACGAACTACCTCGGTAATTTTCATCGCATGATCATCGGCAACGACCGCGAGTTCGTAGGAGGGGAATCCATCTTTTCGCCAAATTAGAAAATCGCCGAAGTCTTTTCCGGCGGTGAATGACTGGGCGCCTTGGATTTGATCAATAAATTTAATTTCTTCACTGATTGGTATTCTGAATCTCCAATTTTGATTTCCGGGTTCGGTGGCATTGCTGCCGAGATTTTTATCAGGTCGTAACTCAATCGGAAAAATGGGTTCTTGATCATCTTCGACGTGAGGTGCGACTAAGGCGCGTTCCACATCTTTGCGTGATTTGTCACACGGATAGATCAGTCCGGTAGCGTGTAACTGTTTCCACACTTCTAAATAATAGTTAAGTCTTTGGGACTGAATGTAGGGTCCGAACGGGCCACCGACGTCGGGCCCCTCGCTCCAAGCAAAGCCAAGCCATCGACAATCCTCCATCGACTTCTGGGCTAACTTATCGCGACAGCGTTGCGCATCTAAATCTTCGATACGAAAGAGGAGTTGTCCATGGGCGCGCTTAGCTCGTTCAGCGGCCTGAGCGAAGGTACGAGCATGACCCACGTGCAATAAGCCGGTGGGTGTGGGAGCGATACGACCGCGATAGTCCGACATGCTCAAAGGGGATTGTCGGTCGAGATAAACTCCCAAGGGATATCAAACTCTGCTGATACAGCAGCAGCGAGTGCTTTTACGCCCCAAGTTTCCGTCGCATAATGTCCACAAGGGTAAAGATTCCATCCCTGTTCTTGGGCTTCGTTAAAATGTTCTTCGCGCAGTTCGCCGGTGATGAGTGTATCGCAATTTTCTGACTTCAAATGGGGCAGTGCACTGCGTCCGCTGCCGCTGAGAATGGCAATCCACTTCGGATTCTTCGATCCGAATTCAATCGCTTTAAAAGTTTTCGGATAAGACTTTTTTAAACGCTGACTTAATTTTTTACGACTGATACCGCGACAAATACAAGCGATGGGTAGGCCTTCGAAGTCAACAAACCAACGCACCACTTTCAGACCGAGGTCTTGGGCGATTAAGGCATTATTACCAATCGCTGGATGGGCATCGAGGGGTAGGTGGCTTGAATAAAGTGACAGTTTACTTTTTTTGAGTGAAGCTTGGCGGAGTTTTTTAACTTCGTTTTTAGGAGAGACGGTCGACCAATGTATGCCGTGGTGAACAATTAAATAATCTACGCCCCGTTTAGCCGCCTGCTCAAAAACTTTGGCCCCGGCATCGACGGCGGCACCCACTTTACGAACTTTAGGATTACCGCGAAATTGCAGGCCGTTGTTTGCTCCGGTAAAATCCTTAATTTTCTTATTATTAGTAACCAGATGGCAGAACTGGGTAATTTTTAAAGCGGAGGCACTCATGTTTAGAGATTTTTCAACTCTGCGGGAGTGGGGAATTTCGCTTTTTCAACTAAGGATTCGGGCGTAAAAGTTTGTTCCAGTAAATTAATGCGTACGGCGGCATCGGTAATTTTTAAGACATCGATATCCCGCGTCGTTTCATCGCGAATACTGCAGGTGCTGACCATCCATTGCCCATCGACTTTCGCAAAGTCTTCAATTTTTAGGGTTCGCGTGATTTTTCCAGTCTGACTGTAATAAGTCGCTTCGGTGAGTGCACCGTAGGCCCGATCAACTCCATAAACTACTTTCGCTGGTTCACTTTGGGTTGGATTGAGCGCTTCGAAGAAATGCACACCGCGACCACGCGATCTTAGCGTCGCCGTGTATTTGGTTTCTTTCCAGTGCGTGAAGGGTAGGTTGATATCGAAAGCGCTTAGAATCAGTCCTGGTACGATGGGCTCACTTGCTTCGTGAGAATTTCCGGCTTGGGCTGGCTTCATGTTATTTGAAATCCAGAGAGATGATTGTTTAAAATTTTTAACGGCAACGAACGAGAGCTGAGTTAGTCCGTCTTTATCAAAGATTTCGCCGCGTACTTGTGGTCCGAAGTCGGCCCAGCCGGCCCAGAGGGCGCCTTCGACGGGCTTTTTATTTTCACCGAGGCGCGGTTTATGAATAATATTAAACTTTAGAAAAAAATTACCCGGAATTCTTGACTGTCGGAAAAGTTGTAGGACCTGATCGCTTTGCTCGCTATTTAATTGGGCAAAACCGTCGTCATCGAAGTTGCCTTGGGCATAGCTTGGAGTCGGGCATGACAGAGTCACCCAGCAGATGAGCAAGCTGAGTAAGAGTCGTGACACTGCAGATTACTGTTTGGTGCCCGTGGCTGCGGGGGCAGCTGGGACAGGTTCAGACTTAACAGGCTCCGCCGGTGTGCTGACGGAATTAGTGGCTGGAACTTCGGGTACAACAGGAGCGGCAACCGGTTTTGCAGGTGCGACCGGTGCAGCAGGAGTTGCACTCACTGGAGCTTTAACCGGTTCAGGTTTAGCAGGAGCGGTGACGGCAGTTGCGGGTGTGAGGGCTTTTGGTCCTTTGTTTTCACGTGCCACGAAACCGAGGTATAAACCAAAACTTAAAACAAATAAAATGACCGTTAAGGTCGTCGTCATTTTCGTGAGGACGTTAGTGGATTCACCACCAAAAACGCTTTGCGCGGCACCGCCACCGAGAGCGGATCCCATTCCTGAGTTGGCGCTGGGGGGCTGCATGAGGATGATGAGCACAACCAGGATGCTGACTAAAAATAAGAAGACAACGGCGGCGTAGAGCAGAAAGTCGGTCATGCCTTTATCCAAGAGGTCTGATGCCCATAAAACAACGCCAAAATCAAGCTAGGGTATAGGTTCCTTCGCTAACTTTATAAGTAAGCCAATTTCCGGACGGGGGTGGGACGGTTCCCGTGGCAATTACTTGATGAGAATCGCCTACTTCCTGCCAAAATGCTCGTCTACGGGTGTCGTCGAGTTCCCCGAGAACATCGTCCGCCAGAATCACCGGAGGGGTGGGGGTGCGCAGTTCGTCGCGTTTTAATCGGCCTAAGCAAAGGGCTAAAACGAGGAGTCTTTGCTGACCTTCGGAGGCAAAATCAGCGGCGTCTTGATTTTCGAAGAGAACATTAAAATCATCTTTCTGTGGTCCGCGTAAGGTGGTGCCAGTGATTTTTTCAGCGGCTCGATTTTTTTCCCAGAGCTCGGCCAGCGATTCAATCGGACAATCGGCTTGGAAAATAAGATCCGCACCTTTGTTGGGAAAGCCCGCGCGGTTACAGGTGGCACGTAAGGTCTCAGCGAGTTCAGGAACTACGGCTACGCGAGTTTGATTTATGATCACTGCCGCGGAGAACATGATTTTTTCAAACGCGCGCAATTCGTCGTCGGACGGTCTCTCCATTTTTAATAAAGCATTTCTCCCTTCGAGGGCACGTTGGTAATCGCGAACGGCATTCAGATAAACCGCGTCGGTGCTCCCAATCGCCGCATCCAGCCAGCGACGACGATTAGAAGGTTGTCCGCGGATTAAGCGTAAATCATCCGAACAAAAAACGACGGTAGGAAAAAGTCCTAAGTGCTGTGCGACTGAACGAACGGGAGTATTATTCAAGATGGCCTTACGTGAGCCTTTGGCTAAATGAATTTCGATAACCTGTTCGCCGGTGCCATCCAAGATATCGAGTCGGATGCGCGCTTCTTTACAGTCCTTGCGGATGAGTGGGGTAATTTCGTTGGTGCGAAAAGATCGAAAGGTGGAAACCAAACCCGCCGCTTCCAGTAAATTGGTTTTTCCTTGGCCGTTGTCGCCGGTCAAGAAAACGTGATGGTTATCTGTATTTACATCCGCAAAAACTAAGTTTCTGAAGTCGACCGTGCGAATGCGGGTAATGCGCATAACTATTGCGGAATCTCAATCGCCATACCTACCACGAGTTTAGATGGATTTTTAATCTTCGTTTTATTGGCGTTAAAAATTTCTGTTTTCCGTTGGTCCGTGCCGTAGAATTTTCGGGAGATGGACGAGAGTGTGTCGGTTGCTCTAATGATGTAGGTCGTCGAGGATTTTGGACCGGTGGATGTCACTTTCGTACTCGTGATTGTTGAATTAGTCATGGGGGCTTCACTGACTTTATTAACTCGGGAGAGTTCGGAGACTTCGCGTTTTAATCTTTCGTTCTCGGATTTTAATTTTTGAAGCTGGGCATATTGATCAGTCGTCCCCACGGCATCGGGCTCGAGTGGTCGGCCTGGAATTTGTTCGAGATAAAGTTTCTCGGCGGTTTTAATCATCTGACGAACAATTTTACTTTGGTCGGAGGTGGGTTTTAACCGAATGTATTCATTGAAGTGATAAATGGCGGGCAGGGGCTCTTTTAAGTCGATGTACATGCGACCGGCTTCGAGGTGCGACTCCGCTGCGCCCTTGCGTGAATCAATCACCCGCAAGAAGCATTCAAGCGCGCGACGGGACTCGTGTTGTTTTACGTAGGTGAGACCTTGACGAAATTCTGGATCATCCAGTTCGAAGGTTCTCGCATTAGAGTCCTTGTTGTCATCACAACCGACGAACAAGAGAGCCGACGTCATTAAAACCAGTGATAAAGTAACTGAATGTTTACGAGACATACTGAGTGAACATTTCAATTTACTATTCTAAACTCAACCTAAAATCATTCTTTCATTGCTTTAACTAGGGCGGTATTGAGTTGGGGTGAGTTAAATTTAAAGCCAGATTTTAAGGCGACTTCGGGCATGACTGCGAGGTCGGCGAGGAGAGTTTCCTTCCCCATTTCGCCGAATAAAGTAGTTACCAGCCAAGTCGGCATAGGGATGCATGTTGGACGTTTTAAAACCCGCCCGAGTTCATGGGCGAAGGCCATTTGTGTCACGGGGTGTGGGGCCACCGCATTGACGGCACCTTCTATTTTGTCATTTCTTACAATCCAAGTGACGAGTGAGGCTAGATCGCCCAGACGAATCCAGCTCATATGCTGGGTGCCAGGGCCAATCCTTCCGCCTAAACCGGCCGCAAACGCGGGGAGCATCGTTTTGAGCGCTCCACCTGAAGCGGCCAAGACGACTCCAGTTCTGAGGTGTACGGTCCGAATGCCAGCTGCTTTAGCGGGAGCGGTCGCGGCTTCCCAGGCTTCGGTGACTTCGCCTAAGAAGCCTTGAGGCGACACGGCGGACTTTTCCGTTAAAATTTCCTTGGGACGATGAAAGCCGTACCGATTAATGCCTGAAATAGAAATAAATACTTTTGGAGGATTTCTTAACTGGGCCAAAGTCGTGGCCAGCAATGCAGTGTTTTCGGTTCGGCTGAGCAGAATTCGATTCTTAGTCGCCTCCGTCCAACATTGCGCAATGGGTTCACCGGCAAGGTGAACAACGGCGTGCGCATTTTCTAAAAAATCTTTATCAATCCAGCCCGCGGCGGTGTCCATCGACATCGGACCATGTTGGCGGGACTTTAAAGGAGAGACCGAGAAGCCATCTTCAATTAAAGTACCACCCACGGCTTTTCCGACGAGGCCTTGGGCACCCGTTAAAATAACTCGGGGGGTGGGGGTGGAAGTGATCACGATATTAATTTTAATAACATGATTATCGACATGATTACCATGACTAAATCTTCAACGAGAGTGAGGGTCGACATGGGTAAATTTAGGCTCGTCCCCAGGCAGCCACACTGAATTTGCTTATTTTGTCGCAAGGCGTTGATCACTCCTAAACTGCCAAAGCCCATCAGTACGACCGATCCCCAGAGTGCATAATGAATTTGGTATTTAAAGAGAAAGGCGAAGCCGAGGAGTAGTTCGAGGAACGGATAAATCAGGCCATACGATGACCATTTTTGCGCAAGTAAATCGTATGTAGAAAATGCCGACTTAAATCCCGCTAAGTCGAAAAGTTTGAACGTCCCGAAGACGATGAAAAATCCCGCCATAAAATTCAGCATGAAGGCTTCGCGATCGGGCCAACTTTGTAACGACACTAAAGTAATCATCGTCACGATTACTAAAAGCGGCTGATAGGTTTTAAACCAAGACTTCACTTCCCTGTCTGCTACCTGAACCATCATGTGATGATAGACCCTCACTTAGAATAATCTACAATAATCAGTTCCTTGAAACCACTAAGATCCAGGGCTTAGGCTGATGGGCTGTATAACCGATCTTTTCGACGTTATTCCCGCTTTTTTCGCACATCTCGGCGAATTTCTCGACTACTTGAGACTCTTCTTTTCCACCGGGATGTCCGGTATAAGCGACGCAGATGAGTCTCCCGCCCGTTTTTAGTTCATGAAAGGCCGATTGTAATGCCGTACTCGTACTTTCCGGATGAGTGATAATTTTCTGATCACTACCTGGAAGGTATCCTAAATTAAAAAGGGCGACGGATATTTTTCCGCGGTGTGACTCGGGTAAGGCTGTAGAAATTTCTGCGTGGGAAAGATGATGGAGTGTTACTCGATTGATTAAACCTGAAGCCACTAAAAGTTTGTGGGTCGACTCAATGGCTTCCGTTTGAATATCGAAAGAATGCACCCAGCCCGTTGGGCCGACCGTTTGTGCCAAGAATGCGGTGTCGCGACCTTTTCCGGCAGTGGCATCGATAGCAATATCACCCAAGTTTAAAACTTCGCTGGCGAGAGCTTGGGCGCGTTCAGTGACGCGAATAGGGATTACGGTAGCCATGGAAATTTTCCAAAGTTAGGTGGACGTTTTTCGTTCCATGCTTTTCTGCCTTCGTCGCCTTCTTCCGATAAATAGTAAAGTAGGGTGGCGTTTCCGGAGAGTTCTTGAATACCGGCTTGTCCATCGAGCTCAGCATTAAAGGCCGATTTTAGACAGCGAATTGCGAGTGGACTCTTCGTCATGACTTCTTGTGCCCACTTGATACCTTCGTCGTCTAATTGTTCGTAAGGCACGACGGTGTTGATGAGACCCATCTCGAGAGCTTGGGTGGCATTGTACTGTCGGCAGAGAAACCAAATCTCACGCGCTTTCTTTTGTCCAACATGTCGAGCGAGGTAAGAAGCGCCAAAGCCTCCATCAAAACTTCCAACGGTCGGACCGGTTTGACCGAAGACCGCGTTATCCGCCGCAATCGTTAAATCGCAAATGACGTGAAGCACATGACCGCCACCGATGGCATAACCAGCCACGAGCGCGATAACTACTTTGGGCATGGAGCGAATCAGACGCTGTAAATCTAAAATATTGAGTCGGGGTACGCCGTCTTTACCCACGTAGCCACCGGCTTGGCTGCCGCGCACTTTTTGATCTCCGCCAGCGCAGAAAGCAAATTTGCCATCGGACTGAGGGTTGGCACCGCGCAGTAGAACAACGCCGATCGTTTCATCATCGCGCGCGTCGTTAAAGGCCTTGATCATTTCGGCGACGGTGTCGGGTGTGAACGCGTTGCGTCGATCGGTCCGATTAATCGTCACGCGAGCGATACCTTCGGTTTTCTCGTAAATAATATCGGTATAGTTACCGTGTTTTATCCACTTTAGTGTGGGTTGCATAGGCCTACAGTGAGGGGTTAAACAATAATTTCCAATGAATAAGAGAGGGGACGCTTGAAAATTTGCTCCAACCCATCCAGTTTTAGGTATGCGTGAATTAACGAAGGAACAAATTTCGAAGGTTTCTCAATGGGTGGCCGAGGGGGCGTCGCTTTCTGTCATCCAAGGAAAAATCTCAACTGACTTGGGTATTTCGATGACTTTCTTAGATGTCCGCTTCCTGGTCGATGATTTAAACTTAACTCTCCAAGAAAAAGAAGAGCCCAAAAAACCCGAGGAAGTTGTGGCCGCCACGGATGAGGCATTGCCACCGGAAGCCGCACCCGCTGGTGTCGCCGTCGGCGTGAGGGTGGAAGTCGATACCATTTGTCGTCCGGGCACGATGGTCAGTGGTAATGTCACTTTCTCCGACAATCAAAAGGCCGATTGGTATTTAGATATGGAAGGTCGACCTGGACTTGTCCCGCGCACGCAGGGATATCGTCCGACCCAAAATGACATCATGGACTTCCAGCAAAAGTTGGACGCCACTTTGCGTCAGTCCGGATACTAAGCGCGCGATTTTAAAATCGCTTCGGCGATGGTAAAATCACTCGGGCGAGTGAGTTTAATATTCACATCGGTATTTTCTACTAAAGATATTTCTTGTCCAACGGTAGCCACGGCGGAACTGTCATCAGTCACTTTTTCGCCTGTCGCATTTACTTTGCGATAGGCTTTGAGGATGACGGAGGTGCGAAATACTTGGGGCGTTTCTGCGGTCCAGACGAGTGAACGATCGGGCGAAGTCTCGACGGCATTGCCGCTCTTTTGGGCAATCTTAATCGTATCGGCGGCTCTGCCTGCAAGGATGGCGGCTCCTGATTTAAAAGCTTGAGCGCGAACTAAATTAATGGCGGCCGGGGTAATCAGCGGACGAGCTCCATCGTGAATGTGGACCAAGCCCGGGTGATCGGCACAGGTTTCGAGTGCGGCGAGGACGGATGCTTGTCGGCTCTCACCGCCTAACACATATTCAACTTCCCAATCAGGAAAATTGAATGTGGCATAAGCGGTTTGTATTTTTTTTAGTTGTTCAGGGTCACGATAGGTGATGATTACTTTCTCAATTTTGCCTGTCGTGTAGAATGCGTTGAGTGAATAGAAAAAAACCGGCTTACCGTGCAGTGTCGCCGTAATTTTATCATCGACCACTTTCTGCATGCGACGGGCAAGGCCCGCAGCGAGCAGCACGAGGATGTCGCCAGGTTTGCTCATTTGGTCTCACCGATTTCTCGGCAAATTTTAATCGTTTCCGCGACGGGATCTGTGGCTTTTAAAATCGGCCGGCCGACGACGATGAAACTCGCGCCCGCTTGTGCTGCTTGAATCGGAGTCATCACGCGATTTTGGTCATCGGCTTGGCCATCGGGATAACGAATGCCAGGTGTGACTAAAACAGGCTTAGGTCCTAATTCTTTTCGGAGGAGTGGTAATTCTAAAGGAGAACACACGCACCCATGAACGCCCGATTGCACAGCCATTTTTGCGAGGAGTTTGACTTGTTCTTCGGGGCTCGATTTTACACCGACTGCATGAAGCTGGGCTTGGTCCATCGAGGTGAGAACCGTGACGGCTAAGAGTTGGCAGTCAGGGATGTTCTGCTTTGCCGCTTCGACGGCGCGAGCGAGCATTTCGGGTCCGCCACTGGCATGAAGGGTAAGTAAGGAGCAGGGGCGACCTTTCAGACTTTTGATCGCTGAGCTGACGGTGTTCGGGATATCGTTTAATTTTAAATCTAGAAATACTTTGAATCCCAGTGCATGAAATTCGTCGACGATATTAGGTCCGTATTTAACGAAAAGTTGAAGACCTAATTTTACCCATGCGACTTTTCCAATGAGTGGACGAACCAAGGACAGTGCCTCTTCTTTGCTCTCAACATCGAGTGCGAGAATGAGACGGCAGGGATTTCCCATAAACCACTTTTAGGTCTTAAAATCCTAATCTGCGAGAGTTAAATTATACCTTTAATTTAAATTTGATAACTACCTTAAGAACTTCGCCGGATTTTGAAATTTGTACCCCGGGTTGATGGGCATCCGATGGGTAGAAAATAGTAAACTGCGAAGGGTAGAGATGGAGAAGCGTGGAGGGCGTCGTCGGGGCTAAAAACTTAGCGACGTCTTTTTCTGCTGAATAAGGTTCAAGGATTTCAAGTAAGGCGACGTTGTGGTGTCCGCAGTATTCTTCGCCCGCAAAGATCACTTGAATATCGCCGAACACTTGGTGGGCTTCCCACTTCTTCTCTGTGGTGGGTTGAGTCTGATAACGCTGGACGCCGGCTACACAATCTTGCCCAACAATTTCATATTTTCCATCGGGTGTATTCGGATTAAAAGCTTTAAGCCACTGGAACGCCTGGAAAAAATACGGATGTAAGTTTTCGCTTCGATGGGAATGGATGAGCAGGTCTTGAATCATTTCTGGATTATTCTTCCTCGGTTGTGGCGACATCATCCATCGGCATTTCCACCGATTGTTGGGCGCCTAGTAAGGTAAGGAGCACGGCAATTCGTTTTTGCGGGGTAGCGAGTTTCAAAACTTCGCCTTCTGATCCAGCGAAGATTCCGCGAATCACTTTAATTTTTGCGCCCACTTTTAATTCTTCATCGAGCATGGATAAGATACCGTCTGGGCCGAGGGCTTTTAATTCGTCGATGACTTTATGATCAACATCGACCGCTTTGCCGTTTTTACTGACTAAATGAAGTACGCCGCGAGTGCTTTTGACGGTGCCTTGTGAGTCTTCAGGATTAAATTTAACGAAGATATATCCGGGGAAAAGAGGTTCAATGACCTCTTTGTTTTTCTCGTGTCCACGTCGGGTACGACGAATGCGTGGAAAGAATATGTCGATGTCACCGACGGACTTTAAGTTGCGAACGGCCACCGCCTCTTGACGGGGTTTGGATTTTATGCAGAACCAGAAATTTTCCGGTGAGTCACTCATGAAGCTTGAACTTCGTCGCGTGCGGGGAGCCAGCCGATACCGATGATGACGAGTTGGGAAACGGCAAAGGCACACAGCCAGACGAAGCCCGATTCGGTGAATCCGTAGCTGTGTAACCCAACGCCCAGCAAGTTCGTACCAAACCAGGACCAGCTCGTGACGATATTTCCGAAGACCAACATTTGCATCAGTCCTTCGCGTTTAACCAGTCCACCCCAGCGAGCGTGTAGGCAAACTGCGCACCAAAGCACAATCAGGAGAGCGCCATTTTCTTTAGGATCCCAGCCCCAGAATCTGCCCCAACTTTGGTCGGCCCAAATTCCACCAAGCATCGTCCCGACGAAACTGGCGAGGAGGGCAAAGGCCAGAATACCATAAGCAGCGCGGGCGACGGATTCGCCTTCGCGATATCCCTTTTTAAATACTCGTAACCATAAGTGAATGCCAGCGACGAGACCCGCGACGTAGGTGGCTGAGTATCCAATGGTCACGGTGGTGACGTGGGTGGAGAGCCAGAAATTGGAATCTAATACGGCCCGCACGCTTTCTAAATTATCTTCGCCCGATAAGGCGAGATTATGGGCGACAATGAGAGAAACGAAGCCACTGACCCCGGCGGCGACCGATCCAATACCATTCCGCCAGATTTTTTCTAAGATGATACCGAGTAAGACTGCACCCCAAGCCACAAAGATACCTGAGGAATATAAATTCGTGACCGGGGGACGTTCGTGCAGCCACATCCGGAAGCCTAGGGCAACGGTGTGCAAAACGAAAATGGTAACCAGCATCGCATAAGCCCAATTGAATTGGGTTCGACCTTTTTCTGTGACCCAGGCCCAGAGGACGAATAAAATTAAGATGAAGTAAGCGATCAGCATCCAATAGAATATTTGGAGTCGACTAAAAATCGTTTCGGCATCCGTGCGTGCAGTCCATGGTCCCGTTTGGGCAGCGTAGAGTGCGCGGATTTGCAACGCACAATCATCATCGCGACCTTCCCGCCACGCGGTACAGAAATTGGCATAGCGGGTCAGGGTGCCGTCCGCGGCAAGTGCAGGACGATGTAAATTGCGTTCGGAGATTACGGAAAGCAGCGCGATGCCCAAGTTGTCCCACTCTTGAATCACGTTCGAGGGAAGTGGTGGTACGATACGTATACTGCATTCGCGACTGAAGTTTTGATAACGTTCGACGAGGAATTTTAAATTATCTTGAAGCTCTTGATCGAACTTAGGGGCACTGCCATCCGTACTTTTCTTTTCGGAAATTTGGGCGGCGGCACGATTAAGCGAGCTGAGCCAAGTTTGATATTCTTGTTGGGGGGAAATCTCGGCCGGTAAATCACCGGGAATAAAGGCCATCGACAAGTTGGCGTATTGACGAGCGGCGTTTTCTAATTGCACCAGCGCGCGGTCTTCAACTTCGCGATTAGCTTGAGCCAGGGCTCGAGATTTCTCGGCGGCTTTAGTGAGGTTTTCAGCATTTTTAATGACATCATTCCAACTGAGGAATTTAGTTTTTTCGGGATCGCGTCCCATCATCTTAAGTACCACGGGATGATCGACGCGGAAGGTGGGTAGGAATTTCGCAACATGTCCACGGAAGGAAACTTCAATGAACCAATCCAACGCGCTTATCGATTTTCCTTTTAGGCTTACGCTGCGAGATTCGAGTGCGGTTTTGGCGATGGCATCTAGGTCGGGTAATTCTTTGGCAATTAAGGCCGATTCTTCGGCGGTCCACGTGGAAGGTTTTTTCCCGAAGGCGATGGCTTCAACATCGGTCAGGGCGATTTCGCGTCGCGCCCGCATTTGGAGCAGTGCCGAGCTGGCTAAGGTTTCAATCGGAATGACCCGACCACCCGTTTGCACCGGGATATTACCAAACTCTCTGGTATCCCAATTTTTTTCGGCCGACTCGGCAGTTAATGGAAATAGACCCAGCGCGAGAATACTTAATGCGGTGGTGGTAGTCTTCCGATTCAAGAACTTTCCGAGGGATAGACAGAAATGCCAGAGCAGTCCTAAGGACATGAGGCTGACGGAAATGTAGGGGATCAACCAACCGGGATTACGCACGACTTGCAGGACAGAAATATTTTTACCTTCCGAAGTAGCACCAAAACTGGACTGGAAAAAGGTCATACCACCGTGGCGCATCGGTTGATTCATGGAGATCGTGTAGGGGAACTTACTGGTTTCGCCGGTCACGAATACATCACTCACGAAGCGCTTAGGAATCTCGGTTCCTGGATACTTCTCGTGCGTAAATTGGTTAAGCGTAATGGAGAAGGGTAGATAATAACGCAGCTTTCGCATTGCGATTTCATAATTTTTTCCTTCGTGGACAAAAGTTTGGGCGGGAAGAGAGTCACCCAGCTGAGCATTTAGAATCCAAGAACCCAGGCTGACTTTTCCGGAACTCAATTCCACAATGGCGAGTGGATTGTTCGGGTTGTTGTCATCAAAACTCTCGGGGATTGGCTTATAGGTTAGCGGTGTACGCGCACCAATGCCTTGGGTGACTTGTACGACTTCACCTTGGGGGAATTGCGATTTGGATCTTAAGATTGAATTGGGGTAATACTTTAATACTTGAGCGGTGAAAGAAGTATTGGGTAGGCTTAGCGTAGTTTTCTGAAGAAGTTCCTCGGGTACGGAGACTACTTTGTCGATTCCACTGGGCGTATGTTCGATCACGACTACTTCATAACTACGAAACGCTTCGGTGAAGTTCCGTTGTTCTTTTTCCGGTATAACCATGGCGGATTCATTTTGGTAGACGGCGGTAACAAATCCGCCGATCAAAAGGAGCAGTAAGCCGATGTGAATCATTTTAATACCCCAATGTTTATAGCCTTTTTTATCCTGAAACTTTTGGAAGTGGGCACAGGTTAAATTGATCACCAATAAAACTCCTAAAAGGAAACCAGCGGGCAGGGGTAGGTGCAGAGGAGCTGAGGGATTGAGCGGGTACCAGCAGAACCAGCTACTAAAATACTCTTTCTGCACATGCCAGATGCCCCAGTGAACTTGCTCAAGTGTCCCCAATAAAATCAGGATCATCGACAATACCATGAGCGCGACCGTGAGTTTGAGTGACGATGCGAATCGGTAGATTCGGTTAAACCATGTGGGGTTGGTGGAACTCACGGAAGTTGCGTTTGGGTTACCATTTTTATGAATGATTCCTTCTCGGTATTGACCATGTCGGTATCGCCCGTGAGTTTGAAAAACCAAGTCGCATTATTTTTAGGAAGAATAACGGCACTGGTAGAACTCTTTCCGTCGGCCGATAGCAGATGATAAACTCGGCCGGTTAGATTACCGACGGAGATCGAACCTTGGCCGGATTTGATTTTTTCGTCACTGACTTTTTCTAATCCGATTTGACCGCGCCAGCGATTGACGTTTGCCGTATCGCCACCCACATCTCCCGGGAAAACGGTGACAGCGATTTCCGCTTTAGAGCCATCCGCCTGCGTGATACTCCAACTGCCTTTGCGCATAGGGTTGGCAGGCGAGGTGATCCAAGTTTTGGGAATAGGTCCCCACTTAGGTTCACCAAAAGTGGCAACTTCAGCTTGCATGTTAGCATCTCCGACCATGGCAGTGGGTGCGGTGGCTGGCTCAGCTTTTGCTTTGGTTGAAACGGCCATGCTTTCCGACTTAACTTCGTAGGTCGAAATCTTGGGCTCGGGCTTACAAGCGCAGAGGATTAAAGGTAGAATGATCAACCAATGTTTCATCTGGGTTGAGAGAATAACTCACCCCCTTATTGGCAACCAAAAGGCAGCAATATCAACTTAACTTATAGGGACTATTCGTAAATAGACCCTTGGGAAGTGCTTTTAGTTAGCAAAACGGAACAAGGTGACATCACCGTCCTTGAACAGGTACTCTTTACCCTCGAGTCGATATTTTCCAGCGTCGCGGGCAGCCGCAACCGAGCCGAGCTTTACCAGGTCGGCATAGGCCACAATTTCAGCTTTGATAAAACCTTTTTCAAAATCGGTGTGGATGACGCCGGCACATTGTGGTGCGGTCATACCATGGCGGAAGGTCCAGGCACGTACTTCTTTTTCTCCCGCGGTGAAATAGGTTGCCAGTCCGAGTAATTTATAAGCCCCACGGATCAAGCCCGAGACACCGGAGTCGGTTACGCCGAGAGCACTGAGATAATCTTTGGCTTCGTTCGGAGGTAAGTCACAGAGTTCGGCTTCGACTTGAGCACAGATGACGACCGCTTCACAGCCCGATTGTTCAGCAATATGTTTACGGACCGCTTCGACGTAAGGATTCTTGGAAGGATCCGCTAAATGTTCTTCGGCGACATTACACGCATACAAAACGGATTTCGATGACAGGAGCGCGTAGCTTTTAATTCTATTTTTTTCTTCTTCGTTCACCGATAAACTCGATGCCGGTTTGCCGTCATTTAAATGTTTAATCAGGCGGGTGAGTAATTCGACGTTGGCAATGGCGTCTTTGTCCTGACTCTTAATTTTCTTTTGGTTTTTATCGAGTTGCTGTTCGGCCGATTGAATGTCGGCTAAAATCAGTTCGGTTTCAATGACACCGATATCGCGGATGGGGTCAACCTTACCCATGGTGTGTAAGATGTCATCGTTGTCGAAACAACGGACAACGTGAACAACGGCATCCACTTCACGAATATTGGCTAAAAATTTATTTCCTAAACCTTCTCCTTTAGAGGCACCGGCGACTAATCCAGCAATGTCCACGAATTCGATAGCCGCAGGAATCACTACTTTGGTGCCAGCGATTTTTTGAAGTTCAAACATTCGTTCGTCAGGAACTTCGACGACGCCGACATTGGGCTCGATCGTGCAGAACGGATAGTTCGCCGCCTCAGCTTTGCGTGAGCGGGTGAGCGCGTTGAAGAGAGTGGACTTACCGACGTTGGGTAGTCCGACGATGCCTGCCTGTAACATAGAGTTTGCAACGTGGGCTTCCTTGCCCCGAAGGTCAAGAGCCGGAAATGAACAAGGGCAAAGTCTCCGCTTCTTCGCGGGTTTTGCTGTTGGGAAGAACGACCTCTTGATCGGGTAATACACGCCCTTTTTGGAGTTTCGCTAAGCAGACCCGACCCTTGATTGACTGCACACTCAATAACGCGGTCGGCTTGAGGTCGTTATCGCGTGCGACCATGACATCATTCTCTCTTAGATTAAGCTCCAGGACTTCTCGGACAAAATGAACGGCGATGAGGCCATTGAATTCAGACGAACGCCCGATAAATCCAATGCGATAGTTGGTTGAACTACCGATGGGTTTACTGAATGGCGAAGCAACTTCAACAACTTCACTCTCTGTTGGCGTCGTCGCACAACCCGTAACGAGTAATGCCAGAACGACGCAACAGAGACGTGAAATCACTTAGAGCTGCTGATTTTGCTGCTGCTGTTGACGGTGCGCAGCGATGAAGTCGTTGTTCTTCTGACGGAACGCTTCCAAGGTCGCGCTCGGCTTGTCGATTTCGCTTAATTTATCTGGATCGGTTTCTGGATCCACGAAGTTATCAAAGCCAGGACCGGAAGTATCCAGTTCGCCTTCGAACATACCTTGGAGTTTACGCATGCGCGTCGGGTGACGCATCTTGCGGAGAGCTTTGGCTTCAATTTGGCGAATACGTTCACGAGTCACTTTGAAGTGACGACCGACTTCTTCAAGGGTGCGTTGGACGCCATCGAGTAAACCGAAACGGAGAATTAAAACTTCTTTCTCGCGTTCAGCTAAGGAGTGCAGAACGAAATCAATCTTCTCACGTAAGAGTCGAGTGGAAGCAGTATCGCTTGGGTTTTCCGCTGATTTATCTTCAATGAAATCGCCCAAGGAGGTGTCTTCACCGTCACCGACCGGTGATTGTAATGAGATTGGCTGTTGGGCCATCTTCATGATTTGTTGTACGCGATCGATGGCCATGTTCATCTCGTTGGCAACTTCTTCGGCGGTCGGTTCGTGACCGAGTTCCTGCGTTAATTGTTTTTGCACCTGCATCACTTTATTCAGCGTTTCAATCATGTGAACCGGAATACGGATGGTACGAGCTTGGTCCGCAATAGAGCGGGTGATTGCTTGGCGAATCCACCAGGTGGCGTAGGTCGAGAATTTATAGCCCCGACGATATTCGAATTTTTCCACCGCTTTAACCAAGCCCATGTTACCTTCTTGGATGAGGTCGGTGAAGAGCAGTCCGCGATTTTGATATTTCTTGGCGATGGAAATTACCAAGCGCAAGTTGTGCTCAACCATTTCGGTTTTCGCTTTTTGTGCTTCGTCTAAATGTTTACGTACCGAACGTACGCAGTGCAGCAGTTCGGTTGGGGACATGCGCCAGCGACGTTCGATCTCTTGGGCGCGGGTGGAGGATACTTCGGGACGGCGAGCGAGTTTAGCACGCACGGGGCCGCGCATAATCGGAGCGGGATTGGCTAAAAGACGACAATCTTCGAGGTCGGCCTTTAATTCAGGCGATTCCAACCAATCTTCGAAAAGCTTCATCTTAAAGAAGAATTTACGGAGGATATCTTTACAGCCTTCTTTGCTGGTTAATTCGATTTTGCGGTAGGCTTCTCGTAGTTTGGCTTTTTTGCCTTCGTCTTTTTCTTCATTGTATTTCTTCCAAGCTTTTTCGAGACGTTCTTCGAGTTTGATACATTCATCAATCGCTTTAGGTAAGTTCTTATAATAATTATCACGCGATTCTACTTTTTTATCGATGACGACTTTATCAAAACGTTCTTCCTTTTTGAAAACCTTTTGGGCGAGATCGAGTTGGTAGGGTAGAGTAAGCCAGCAGGAGAAGAGGAATTCTTGGGCGCGTAATTCGGTGTCTTCGATGCGTTTGGAAATCTCGACTTCTTGTTCGCGCGTGAGCAGGGGCTTGTGGCCCATTTGCTTTAAATAAACATTGAACGGATCGTAAGGCGCATCTGCGGGCACCGTGCGGGCCGCTTCTTCTTCGGACTCGTCGATTTTCTTCTGATACATTTCGACTTCTTCTTCATCGAGTAATTTAATTTCTAAATTATCGAGAATGTTCATGATGCTTTCGATCAACTCGGCATCGGTCGCGCTATCTGGGATGACCTCGTTAATATTTTGAACGGTGACGTAACCATTCTTTTTGGAGAGTCCGACGAGGATCTGAACCTTGGCGTTAACATCTTTAGGTATAGTCGGAACGCTGACCGCTTTGTCTTTGCCGAACGGAATGGGCTTAGGGGCAATTTTGGCTAAAATTTTCTGATCAATCACTGGTTTGGCGGCGACAACAGGAGCAGCCTTACCGGGTGCTACTTTGGTCGGCACTATCTTGGCGGGGGCCACCTTAGCGGGGGACACTTTCGTGTTTACGATAACGGGTTTGCTTACGGGCTTGGCCGCGACGTGCTTCGCTACGACTGGCTTCGGCGGTGCCTTGGCTGCGGATTTCGCCACGGCTTTGACCGCGAAGGGCTTAGACGCAGGTTTGGCAGGTTTTTTGGAATTAGCTTTTTTGGTATTTTTGTTTTCGGGCATGTTGGTAAAGTGGGTGGGTTTAAATTTAAGTTACCCTCTGTATACTAAGGGCTCGGTATTCAGGAAAAACGGCGAGGGCGGAATTTTGAGCGAAAGTGGACTTATTTTAGTTTCCTGACTTGGGTAGCGACGGGGGAGTCTGGCTTTCTTTGCGTAGTTTAATCTTTTCGGCTAATAAGGAATTAAGTTTGTCGACTTCGGTGGAAGCCGTTGAGGCGATTTGGGCGTCGATTTGTCGGTTCTGAAATTGGATACGTCTTTGGTGGAAAGCTTTGAGGATGCTGTTGATTCTACTTTTTAATTCTCCTTCTTGGTCCAGATCTTGCGTCTGGTGGGAAGTTAATTTCGCGGCTTCGGCTTGGAGTTCTGGATCGAGTACGTTAACGGCTTCACGGATTCCTTTGAAATGTCCGTTCACCGCTTCGTTTAAGAGGGCGAGCAATAAACTGCCTCCTCGATAACTAACATCAATCCACTCAAGGGGTAGGGCTTCGGAGACGGGGATAAAGTATTGTTCATGCCTCAGTAAGACATGTATTAAGTCTTCTTCCGGAGTTGTCAAGCCCCCCCCCTTGACAACAGGGACTTCGACCGGTTGGACGGTGGCTAACTGGGCGGCTGGTCGGCGGGATGCCGAATTGGCCAAATGTCGCTCATAGGCCATGTGCATTTCACGAATACCGATGCCGGCGTGTCGCGCAGCCTCATTGAGTGCCTCTCGGACAATTTCCTCGGCGCCTGCTTGTTCCACAATCGGGAAAATACTTTCGAGCAGTGAGAGTCTTTGGGCCAGTGGGCTGGTCGTACTCCCTTCCGGGATGATGGACTGTACGCAGAAGCGCATGGCGGTTCGGGCGGTTTTTAAGAGGTCGGGCCAAGACTCGATGCTATGTGTGGAAAAATATTCATCGGGATCTTTGCCACCGGGGAGTGAGAGGAAGCGAATATCGAGACCTTCACGGAGGCCGATGGGGAGGAGTCGTAGGGCAGCTTTTTGTCCGGCCGCATCCGAATCTAAGAATACGACTAACTGTTTGGTAAAGCGACGTAACTGAGCGAGGTGTTCTTCGGTGACGGCGGTACCTTGGGCGGCGATGACCCCGTGAATGCCGACGGAGTGACAGCGAATCGCGTCGAGCTGACCTTCGACGAGTACGAAAGGTTCTTCGTCTTTTCGATTCGCCCGAGCGCGATCCAAATTAAATACCGTCCGTGATTTTTTAAATAAATCGGTCTCCGGTGAATTCACATATTTCGCTTCGCGCGAAGGGTCGTCCTGGGGGGTAATATCCAGTGTTCGTGCGGTAAAAGCGATGACGCGACCTTGGATATCGCGAATGGGGATGACGAGGCGGCCGCGAAAACGGCAACGCCAGCGAATCGGATCAGGTTGTTTATCGACGCCGAAAAATAAACCTGTTCCGGCAATCGCTTCTTTAGTAAAATTCTTTTTTAATAAACCGGGGATTAATTTTGAGTCATCAATCGGCGCAAACCCGATACCGAAATCTTCAGC
>SIAU01000018.1 GCA_009691685.1 Opitutales bacterium | reverse complement strand
GGTTTGATTTGTTGATGAAGAATTTTATCTAAAAAATTATGAGAAAGTTCCGCCGCCGTTTCACCCAAGCGCTGACGTAACGCAGCCCTACCCTCATCCGGTAAAATCGTCAATTCACTCGAAGCATAGAGCGGACCAGCATCTAATTTCCTTACCACGTGTTGCACCGAAATTCCGGTTGATTTAAAGCCGAGTGCTAAAGCTGACTCAACCGGTGTTGCCCCTCTTAATAGGGGCAAAAGTGAACCATGAAAATTAATGAAGCCTAGACGAGTGGCGGCTAAAAAATCATCTTTCAGTATTTGTCCGTAAGCCATGACCACGCCCATATCGACGTTTGAATCCTTCAGTTGTTGAGTGTCGATTTCCGCAAGTCGTTCGGGCTGTAATAATTTTAATCCGTTTTCTTTAGCCCAAGATGCGACGGGATTAGATTTAATTTCCTGACCGCGCCCAGCGGGTCGATCGGGTTGAGTATAGACCGCAACTACTTCAATAGTTTTGGAGGCATACACGGACGCAAATAACGGAAGCGCAATTTCATCTGAACCAAGCAGAATAATCCGAAAGCGTGACTGGGAAGGTGCGACCGACATGGATAATTAAAGTTTTATTTTCGTGCTTGGCGAGCAGCACGACCTTTAAGCGAACGAGGCTTATCCCAACGCGTAAAAGCTTTCTTGCCCGACTTGCTGCCAGGCTTACTGCCGGGCTTACCCGTACGTGGCTTGCTGCCCGACTTCGCCTTACCTAAGCGAGGCCCAGAACTTAACGCACTGGGCTTCTCAATATGTCGCGGAGTGGATTCGCTAGAGCCGGAAGCGGAATCAGGACGGGTGCCTGGAGGTGCGAAATACTTACGACCTTCCTGCTTAGGTTTGCCCACCACATCAAGGAAGACAGGAACACCTGATAAATCGAAATTCTCATGCACGCCCTTAACGAGATAACGCTGATAGGCATCTTCTAATCTCTCTTCCGAATTACAAAATAATCTAAAACGAATCGGACGTTTGGAAACTTGGGTTACATAATAACATTTGAAACGACGACCCGACACCATGCGTGGGGGGCGTTTGATCATGAGATCTTGAATGATACGATTAATCTTACCCGTAGGGATGGTTGCCCCCGCCCGAATAAATACACCTTCGGCAGCGTCTAAAAGATCTTCCGCACGGAGACCCGTTTTGGCCGATACGAATAAAATAGGTGAATCCGGTAAAAAGAAAAGTTCGCGACGAACAGCAGTGCGGAATTTGGAACGAAACTCTTCTTCATCATCATATCCACTGATCGCATCGGCCCGGAAAGCGGCCTTCGCTAAATCCCATTTATTAACCACGACCACGATACCACAGCCAATCAAAGCCAATTCACCCGCGAGCTGTTTATCGATGCGCGTGACACCCTGTTGGGCGTCTAATACTAAAAATACGACATCGGTATCCGCTAAAATTTCATCGGAACGAATTTGCGAAAAGAAATCTAAAGTGTCGCGTTTGTTGGCGGTGCGACGTCCGGCCGTATCGACCAAGGCAAATTCCGTTTTGGAACCATCGGATTTAACACGCATCAAACGTGAACGCACGGGATCGCGCGTGGTACCAGCAATCTCGCTCACGATTAAACGCGCGCTGCCCATGAGACGATTGCCCATGGAACTCTTACCCACGTTGGGGCGACCGGCTAAAGCTAAACGAATAGGGTGAGAAGTTTCCGTGCTGGGCGTAACCGGCGCCGGTCCAATCTTTTTAAGTATCAGAGTTCTTAATTGAGGAATACCGCGGCCATGTTCGGCCGAAATTAAAAGAGGATCACCAAAGCCCAGAGTATAAAAATCATCGATGTTTACTTCGCGTTCGGGAGTGTCTGCCTTGTTCGCAATGATGATGACATTTTTACCGGCCTGGCGTAATTTAGCAGCGACTTCGATATCCAGTGGCGCACAGCCTTCCGTAATATCGACGACTAATAAAACTAAACTCGCAGCCGCGAGGGCGAAATCGACCTGCTCTTCCACGGCCTCCGCGATGACTTTAGGTGTGAGGTTAGCTTTATATAAACCAATACCACCCGTATCCATCAAAGTGTAGCGACCTTCCGAAATTTCAGTGGTGATTAAATCGCGAGTTACCCCAGGTTGATCATGGACGATAGAAATACGTCGACCAACGAGCGCGTTAAACAGACGACTTTTACCGACATTGGGACGGCCCACAATCGCAACTGCTCGAGATAATTCTGTATTCCGTTCCATCGTTGTACAATCGAAGTGTTAAGAGCCGTTAGCAAGCGAGGATGCTTACTTTCGACTAGGCAAGGTATCCAGGAAGCGTGCAATCCGTTCGCTCGCTTCGTGAATACGCTCATAACTCGTCGAGAAGGAGGCACGACAGAAACCTGCGCCTGCTTCGCCGAAAGCCGTTCCGGGGACCATCGCCACCTTTTGTGCTTCCAGAAGTTTGGAGGCAAAGGTCATCGAATCTAATCCCGTGCTGGTGATGTCAGGAAAAGCGTAGAAAGCGCCGCGTGGTAAGTGGCATTTTAAACCTAGCTCATTAAAGCGACGGACAATGAAGTCGCGACGTTCACGATATTTTTCACGCATGTGCAACATGGAGTCGCGGCCATTACGTAAAGCTTCGACCGCCGCTTCTTGGCTGATGATCGGAGCGCACATGATGCTGTATTGATGCACTTTGAGCATGCCATCGATCACCGAAGCTGGGCCACAAGCATAACCGATACGAAAACCAGTCATCGCAAAAGCTTTGGAGAATCCGTGTAAAAAGACAGTGCGTTCGCGCATACCCGGCAACGAAGCGATGGAGACGTGATCACCTTCGAAAGTGAGTTCCGAATAAATTTCGTCGGACGCCACGAGCAGATCTTTCTCAATCGCGAATTTCGCAATCTCTTCCAACTTCTTACGGTCAGCCGTTCCGCCGGTGGGATTCGTTGGAAAATTCAGAATTAAAATTTTGCAACCTGGTTCCCAAGCAGCCCGTAAAGCAGCTGGATCGAGAGCGAATTGATCTTTCGCTGTCGTTTTAATTGGAATCGGTGTAGCGTGACAAAGCGTAACGCTCGGTGCGTACGAAACATAGCAAGGCTCGTGATAGAGAACTTTGTCGCCTGGATTCAGGGTGGCGCGAAGCATAATATCGAGAGCTTCGGAAACGCCGACCGTGACCAAGATTTCACTTTCAGGATTATAGGTTGGGCCGTAGTATTTTTCGACGTAACGGGAAATCTCTTCACGCAACTGAAGAGTGCCGCGATTATCTGTGTAAGAGGTGCGACCTTTTTCTAACGCAGCCATGGCCGCTTCACGAACGTGAAAAGGCGTAATGAAATCTGGTTCACCAATACCGAGCGAGACCGCGTCTTTCATTTTAGACACAATCGCGAAGAAATCTCGGATACCGGATTTGGGAAGTGACGCTACATGGCGCGCCACGAATCGACCAGATTCATCCATAGGTTAAAGATTAGGGACTGACGGAGGGTTGATCGCGATGGGCGCCGCTATCCGTAATAACGAAGCCATCTTTTTTATAAGCACGTAAGAAGAAGTGCGTTGAGGTGCCCTGCACACCATCGATTCGAGCTAAGCGTTCATGCACAAATCCAGCCACTTTGTAGAGATTATCCGCCGTCACCACGACGAGTAAATCGTAGCCACCCGACATGAGGTAACAGCTTTCCACTTGTTCAAATTGGCTAATGCGTTCGGCGATTCCATCGAATCCACCGGTACCTTGAGTTTGGATTTTAATTTCAATCACGGCACGCACGCGACGTTCCGCTTCGAAACTAGGATTGAGGACAGCGCGCCATCCGAGAAGGACGCCCTGCTTGCGCAAGTCAGCCAACTGGGACTCCACCGCTGCTTGACCGAGATTCAAAATCTTTCCGATTTGTGCCGTGTCGAGAGGTTCACCCTCGAGGAGTAATTTTAGGACGTTGTTCATAGTGGTGACGAGAAATTAGACTTTAACTAAAGCGCGACGATGTCGAACGGCATTTGAAAGTTGTTCGAGGATGGGCAAGGTTTGCTCAAAAGAAATACAGGCATCGGTAATACTGCAGCCGTATGTAGAAGCGTCGCGACCTTTCCAATCTTGGCGACCTTCGACGAGGTGACTTTCAATCATCACTCCACCAATTGTTTTACTACCACGTGAAACCTGTTCAGCGATATCAGCAGCGACGACCGATTGGCGACGATGATCCTTTGAACTATTACCGTGTGAGCAATCGATGACGATGCGTGTAGTGATTCCAGCCTTCTGTAAACGTGTTTCCGCATCGGTCACAAATTCGGAACCGTAGTTCGGACCCGTACGTGAGCCACCGCGTAATATCAGGTGGGCATCGGGGTTTCCTGAAGTTTCAAAAATAGCGACAGCCCCCTCTTTGGTGACCGAGGGGAACCAGTGAGACGAACGGGCGGAGAGACAAGCGTCTACAGCAACCTGGATAGAACCATCGGTTCCATTTTTAAATCCAACCGGCATCGAGAGACCCGAGGCCAGTTCGCGGTGGATTTGACTTTCGGTGGTGCGAGCGCCGATGGCACCGTAGGCGACTAAGTCAGCTAAGTACTGAGGAGTGATGGGATCGAGAAATTCGCTCGCTGAAGACAGGCCGAGGTTGGCGATATCGGATAAAACTCTGCGAGCTAAACGAAGGCCGTCGTTGATTTTGAATGAACCGTCGATTTCGGGGTCATTGATTAAACCCTTCCAGCCGACGGTGGTGCGTGGTTTTTCGAAATAAACACGCATCACGATTAAGAGTTCTTGGCTATGCTTCTTGGACTCTTTCAGTAAAAGCTCCGCGTACTGCATCGCGGCCTTGGGGTCGTGCACGGAGCAAGGTCCGACGATGACAAGCAGACGGTCGTCCTTACCCGATAAAATTGAGGAGATATCTTTGCGGGCGCTGGCTACCACCTCGGTGGCATGTTCCGTCGGGCGCAATTCCTGTAATAAGGTTGCGGGGGGCAGCAAAGGGAGGCGGCTGCGAATGCGTAAATCGTCCGTATTGTGGAACATAGGAATGTTCTTTCTTAATGAAAAAGGGGTTAAATCAACGATACCTCAAGCCTTATGTCAATGAATCGTCCCATGTTGACGAATGGGCTTTTAGTATCAAAAGTGTCTCAAGTCAGCATGCCTAAGTCCCCTACCAGCGATTCCGTCGAGCAATCTAACGCCTTCCGGGCTTACATTGCCGATAAGGGCTTGCGTGGGACCCGCCAGAGAATGGCCGTATTTGACGCAGCGAGAAGCCTAACAGGTCACTACACCGCCGAGGAATTATTGAAAAAAGCACGCTCGATTGATCGGACCGTTTCGCGCGCTACTATTTATCGTGCCCTCCCCTTACTCATCGGCAGTAACGTCATTCGCGAAGTCGATGTCGGTCGCGATCATAAATATTATTTAACCGAAACCGGTGGTGCCAATTTCCGTGCACAATTAATCTGCGAAAGCTGCGATAAGATTTTAGAAGTCGAAGCACCCTTTATGGAGTGGTATGGTAAAGCGGTGGCGGCGAAGCATGGCATGAAACCTATTTCCCAAAAACTCCAAGTGAACGCACTCTGCGAATCTTGCCAAAAAAGAAAATCTTCTCGCTCATGAAATCCTTTCCCACCGGCAGCGTTTTTCCCCCACTCCCACAAGGCGGAAACATCCAAACAGAATTACAACGCGAAGTCTTAAAATTAAAAAAAGAAAAAGACGCCATCATCCTCGCCCATAATTATCAGTGCGAAGACATTCAAGTCGTCGCTGATTATGTGGGGGATTCCTTGGGTTTAGCCTACAAAGCAGCGGCCGCTAAAAATTCCACCATCGTGTTCTGTGGAGTGCATTTTATGGCCGAAACGGCCAAAATCGTGAATCCGACCCGACGCGTTTTATTACCCGACATGGATGCGGGCTGTTCCTTAGCAGATTCGTGTTCGGCCGAAAAATTAGCAGCCGTCAAAGCAGCACAACCTAATCTTTATGTCGTCGCTTATATTAATTGCAGTGCGGCCGTTAAAGCTCTGAGCGATGTAATTGTGACGAGTGGTAACGCGAGTAAAATTGTAGAACAAGTTCCAGCGGACCGTCCGATTCTTTTTGTACCCGATCAAAATTTAGGAAGCTGGGTCTCTAGTAAAACCGGTCGCGCCATGCAATTATGGCCAGGCAATTGCTACGCCCACGTTCAGTTCACACCCGCTGCATTGTTACGTGCCAAAGCCGAGCATCCCAATGCACCGGTCGTGGCGCATCCTGAATGCACCGAAGCGGTGCGTGATATTGCTGACATGGTTTGTTCGACCGAGCTCATGGTCGATTGGTGTAAAAAACAAACGGCGGATACCCTGATTATTACTACGGAATCTGGCATGATTCACCGACTACGCCGAGAAGTTCCCCATAAGACTTTTATCGCTGCACCGACGGATCGTTGTTCGTGCAATGACTGTCGCTTCATGAAAATGAATACCTTGGAGAAGGTTCGTGACTGCCTAATCAGCGGAAAACCTGAAATTATTTTAGACGAAAAAATCCGAGCGGCGGCAGAAATTCCCCTTCAACGCATGCTTGAATGGAGCAAAAGGTAGTTTTACCCTCTCAATTAGAGTAAATTAATGGAACATTGCGGGCGATTGCTTGTATTATCACTAACTAATTTTATACTATAAGATGTATTGCTTAGGGAAACATTCCATAAACCCAAGTTTGACATCGCTATTATTATAATAACTTGTTTAAATTATAACAAAATGAAAATAGACCTCAATCCTTCTGACTTTAACTCCAAAGAGCAGTTTGTTCGTGCGGTACTTGAAAGCGCACGCAACGCGGCACACCAATCTTGGGATGAAGAATTTTCTGATCGCTCCAAGAGCATCGAGAAAGAAGTCGCTGCCCTGTCCAAAAACGAACTCACTCGCCGCTTGGTCAAGTTACTTTCTCGCTCCAATCGTGCCCGTGCCGTCATCAACGAATCGACCCGTGTTAAGGCTAAGAACTTACGTAAAAAGGGCTTAGATGTTAAAGAAATTGCGGTTGAGCTCGGTATCTCGATTCCTTCGGTTTACAATATCACTAAGGGGTAACTTGCCAAAAAAGCTCCCGTCACTAGTCTGACAGGATGCTTAAGTGGCCCTTTGCTAATCCAGCAACTGCCTCGGGAACATCGGCGATCCACGTGGGTGGTTCGTTAGATCCCGAATTACTTCTCTGTGCCTACCATCACGGAATTTTTCCGTGGTTCAATGAAGGTCAGCCCATCAAGTGGTGGTGCCCTAACCCCCGGTTCGTATTACTACCTTCCGAACTTCGCGTGACTGATAGTTTAAAAAAAGTAATGCGGAAAAAAGAATGGAGGGTGACGATTGATCAAGACTTCGAACGAGTGATGCGTGAGTGCGCGGCGGCTTATCGTCCAGGTCAAGATGGCACCTGGATTAGCGAGGAAATGATCGAGGCCTACGTTAAGCTCCATCAAATGGGCTATGCACACAGTGTTGAGGTTTACTGGGAAGACGAATTAGTCGGCGGACTCTACGGCATGGCTCTGGGAAGAGTTTTCCACGGTGAATCCATGTTTCATCATAAGACCGACGCCTCCAAGGTTGGCTTCGTTACCCTCATGCATCGACTGATCAGCTGTAATTTTTCGTTGATCGACTGCCAAGTGCCCACCCCGCATCTGGCGAGTCTCGGGGCAGCGCGGGTTGAACGCAGTTTATTTCTCGAGGTTATAAAAGTTCAAAAAGAAATAAAGCCCGACGGACAGCCGTGGGTTAATCCTCTTTTAATTTCCGGGCAGCGTCTTGCTTAATACGAAACACTTCACGCTCATAAACGCGTTCAATATTCAGGCATAGTTGCTGGACTGTGCGACCGTCGGTATAAACGGCAATGCCCGCACTCATGTAAGCTTTTTCGCGCTTTTTCATCAGTTCGCGAATCTTAACTTCGGGATCATCACCTTTTAAAAGTGGACGGCGCGAAGTGTTGGCGGTGCGACGGATGATGGTATCTACAGAAGCAAAAAGGGTGATGACCACGCCTTTTGTTTTCACGAGTTCAGCCATGCCTTCCGGAACAACCAATCCGCCACCACAGGCAATGATGGCACCCGATACTGGAATGAGTTCTTCAATCACCTTACGTTCTAAGGCACGAAAATGTTCCTCACCCTGCTGAGCAAAAATATCGGCGATACTCGCCCCGCCTAATTTTTCAACGAGATCGTCGGTATCAATAAAAGATCTTTGCCACCGATGGGCTAGCTGGCGACCTAACGCAGACTTTCCCGTGCCCATCATTCCCGCAAGAATGAGGTTAGGCAAAGTAGCATGATCAGGCCGATTTAACATGAGAGTATCCTACAGCATACACCGATTGATGCTTACTACAACAGAAAGTCACTAAATTGATGAATTACTTACCACTGCTTGCGAAAAGTAGTCTTTTAGATTAGCACTCAAGTGAGACGCATGATTTCGCCGAGCACGCATTTACGACTTAATCAATCCAAGGCAATTGACGCGGTAATCGCGCAAACACTGGATGTGCCCTTCTACGCACGTAGCGACTGGAAAGAAGCGATCGATAAAAATCCCGAACAGTGGACAGCGTTACCTCGACTCACCAAAGCCGAGCTGCGTCAGCATTCGCCTCAGGATTTACTCCCCAAGCGTTTTAATTTAAAAGATCTGGCTGACCAAGGTATCATTGAAGAAGAAAGCACCTCAGGAACGTCAGGCGCCAGCGTACGTGTCATCTTCGGAATCCAATGGTGGGCCGAACAAGAAGCCAAAGCCTTTCAACACAATGATTTAATCAAACAACTCATCCGCGAGAAAGGCACTTTGAAGCGCGCGGTTTTAACGACGCCTGGCTGTAGCGGCGTGAGTTGTTTCGCACGCTGGTTAAATTTCGAACAACGCATCATCGGTCAGACCCTCTACGTCAACCAATCGCGCATCCCTTTTAGTATTCCCGAAGATAAAATCGAAATCATGGCGAGTGAAACCAGGCAGTGGGAGCCCGATTTTCTTGATGTCGATCCCGTCCACGGAATGTGGTTCGCCCTCTATTGTGAACGAAATAAAATTCAGCTCCCATCGCTGCGTTTTATTATTTCCAGCTATGAATACACGAGCGTGATTCATCGTCGTATTATGGAACGCGTATTCGGAGTTCCCGTGATTAATTTATACGGTTCGAGCGAAACCGGACACCTACTCATCCAAAATGGTAGCGATGAACTTGTGCCCAGTCCCGAAACGGCCTACCTCGAACTGGTCGACGCCAATGCTCAAGGGATAGGAGAACTTTTGGTGACGACGCGTACTAATCCGTACCTACCCTTAATTCGTTATGAGATCGGTGATTTAGCCGAAGCGACCGCCCACGGATACCGTATTCACGGAAGAAAGCGTGATGCGTTGAGGGATAGTAAAAAGAATCTGATCAGCACCCGCCAAGTGGATGCGGTTTTCAGTGATATTAAAAATATTTGTCATTACCAGGTCCGCCAATCGAGCGACGGTAAAGCCGAGGTGCTTCTCATGCCTGAGAATCCTTGTTCACCCGACAACGAAGTGGCGATCACGGTGACAACGAGGCTCGAGAAACTGCTGGGTAGTTCGGTAAATACATCCTTTGTTTCGCTCATTACCCCAGAAGATTCGGGTAAATTCCGCCTTACGGCCTGCGTGGTTTAAGTTTTTATAGACCAAAAGGACTTAATTTATTCATTTTCTCTGCTTCGGGCTGGAAATACTCCGCAATCTTGCCCAATCTCCGCATTACTACGATGGAAGTTTATATCGACGGAAAATTTTATCCTAAAGCCGAAGCCAAAATCTCTGTCTTCGATCACGGATTCCTCTACGGCGACGGCATCTTCGAAGGTATCCGTCTCTACAAGGGTTGTGTCTTTCGTTTAGAGGAACACCTCGAGCGACTCGAGATGTCCGCCAAGGCTCTTTGTCTCAACATGCCTTGGACGCGCAAAGAAATCTCCGACATCGTTTGCGAGAGCTGCCGTCGTAACAAACTGACCGATGGTTATATCCGTCTCGTGGTTTCACGTGGTTTCGGTGACTTGGGTCTCTCTCCTAAAAATTGTCCAACGCCTTCCATCATTTGTATCGCCGATAGCATCAAACTTTATCCCGAGGAATTATACACCACGGGCATGAAAATCATCACGGCCCCGACTCGCCGCGTTAGTCCCGCAGCATTGCCACCGATGATTAAGTCGCTGAACTACCTAAATAATATTTTAGCCAAGATGGAAGCGCAACAACACGGCTTCCATGAGTGCCTCATGCTCAATGAACAAGGTTATGTCTCCGAATGCACTGGCGATAATGTTTTCTTAATTCACAAAGGTAAACTGATCACCCCCGCATCCTACGCTGGTGCGCTGGTCGGAATCACCCGTCAAGTTGCCATCGAAGTCGCTCAAACGCTTAACATCCCGGTCGTTGAAACCAACATCACTCGTTACGATGTATGGAATGCCGATGAATGCTTCCTTACTGGCACTGCCGCCGAAGTTATTCCTGTCATTGAAGTCGATGCTCGCGTGATTGGAACCGGAAAACCCGGCCCGCTCACTGCCAAGATTCTTACTGAGTTCCGTAAGAAAGCTTCGAAAGAAGGCACCATGATTAACTAGAGGTTACTCAATAAAAAATCACTGCCCCACTTTGTCGTCAAAGCTGGGGCGTTTTTTTGTCTTTAAATCAGACTCAGTTTTTTGGTCAGCTTGATCAAGCAATGGCGGAAACTGTAGGGCGAGGTCCGACTTCACGGGATCGGGTAAATAAAAATCTCCAATCGGTGAAAGACGTTTAATTTTAATCGTTGCGGTGCTTCCCGGTGTTCCGAGATTAGTAGAATCTTTGGAAGTATTAATGATAAACTCACATCTAATATTCTTAATCGGCGACGGACATAGTACACTAAAACCTGGCCGATTATTTAACTGCACAATACTCACGCCGCGTGGATCAGTGGTTAAAGGTAAACTCCACCTACCCGTTTCTGAAAAATCAGGCGGAATTAAAACAAAGAGTCGTCGAATTACCTGACTGGGATTACCGGGGTAGACAAAAGTTTTACGCCATAATGGCCAATAACGACGGCCCTGTTCGTCGATTACTTCAAATTCACTCTGCCCTTTTGTGACCAACCATTTCTCTTTAAGCAGTGCCATTTCCTCATCGGATATTTTGGCAACTTGTGTGCCAGTGCGACGCGCGGGAACTTCGTTCGGTGCAACGTTTGCTGACACGAGAGCGATGATTTCAATCGGTCCAGCCAGTCGTGCATCCACCCACGCAATGAAGCCGTAAGGAATCGCCGTCATCGCACATGATAAAACAGTTCCAGCTGCGAGCGATCGACCGAGCGAATGTTTAGTTACTAAAGCCGTCAACAAACCTGCGCCTGCAAAACCTGCTGCGTGAATGGCCATCGTCGTACCAAACCGCCAGGATTCGATGACGTAGTCGTCGGCCGAACCGAACCAACGAAAATATAAAAGCATCAGCGAAGACCATACAATACCCAGTACAGCACCCAATAAGGGAGCATAGCGGTAACCCAATTTTTCATAGCCGCGCGTGGCACTCGCGGAGAGCAACGAAGCGATTACGCCGCTGAAGAATACTTCCCTGATGGAGTGAACTCCGGTAAAAAGTGCAGCGAAGATTAAGAAGCCCCAGGTAAACCAATACGTACGCGCAAAGGCAATCATTCGCCCACAATCGTACCAGGCGGCACTATCGCGCCTTTTTTAACGACGATGACGCCATCACGTACATATAATGCATCGGTTTCCCATTTTTCGGGAAGACCTGTAGGAGCTAAACGACAACCTGCACCAATCCGTGCATTTTTATCGATGATGGCATTACGGATATAACAGTTGGCGCCCACGCCGATGTCGGGTCTGCCTAAATTATAATTCATGAGAATATCCTGCGGACGCTCAAAAGAGTCAGCACCCATCATGACGACGTTTTCCAAAGTAGAGCCACCGCGAATCACTGAACGAATACCAATCACGGAACGAGTGATCACCGAATCATCGACAATGGATCCGCCAGCCATGAGCGCATTATTAACACGACAGCCATTCAGTTTAGCGGTTGGTAAATAACTGACGTGCGTGTAAATAGGATTTTCGCTGTCAAAGAAATCGAACGGAGGAACCGGTTCCGTCAGCGTTAGATTACATTCCCAGAAGGAACCGACTGTTCCGATGTCTTCCCAGTAACCATCGAAAACGTAACCGATCATTCTCTTCGAACCTAATAGACCGGGAATCACTTCTTTACCGAAATCGGCTTGTTTAGGATCGGCCAAGGCCTCACGCATCACTTTACCCGAGAACATGTAAATGCCCATCGAAGCTAAACAGTATTTGCGGTCGGACTTATCGGATAAACGTGAACGCGCGTTACCCTTGAGAACCAGGGACTCGATGACGGCGGGGTCTTTAGGTTTCTCAACAAATTCACTGATTTTCAGGTCAGGACCCACGCGCATGACACCCAGGGCAGAAACCTGTTCTGCGGGCATCGCTTTGGCGGCGATGGTAATATCGGCTGCCGATTCAATGTGTTGCTTAGCTAATTCCGCGAAATCGAGACGGTAAAGTTGGTCACCGGAAAGAATGAGAACAAGGTCTTCGTCTTTTAAATTATAGTGATGGAGATTTTGACGAACCGCATCGGCGGTGCCTTGATACCACGCTTCACTGTCACCCGTTTGTTCAGCAGCTAAAATATCAACGAACCCGCGGGCAAACCCATCGAACTTATAGGTTTGTTGAATGTGTTTATGTAAGGAAGCGGTGTTGAACTGAGTTAAGACGAAAATTTGGTTAAAGCCCGAGTTCAAACAATTGCTGATCGGAATATCAACTAAGCGATAATTACCTGCTAATGCTACCGCAGGCTTACAACGATCCTTGGTCAGCGGATAAAGACGCGAACCACGGCCACCTCCCATAATGATACAGATAACTCTCGGAAATGTAGGCATACTTAGTGATGGAAGCATCGTTGAGACTGTTGCGAGGCACAAGCGGAAAAACTAGAATGGTGGCTTGAAGGTTCACTCAAGTGTGTTTCCATCTGACCCGTCCATGGCGTTCGCTTTTCATATTCTCGGTACTAGCAGTTCGGGAAATTGCTCGATTTTACAAGCCGACGACACGCGTATCATGCTCGACGCAGGCTTCCCCGGTCCGCGCCTCGAATCATCGCTTAGTAAAGTCGGCATAGAAGTCCCCGCCATCGATGCGATTTTTATTACCCATGAACACACCGATCATTGTATCGGACTCACTGCCCTCCTCCGTCAAAACCCGTTATTAAAAGTTTTCGCAAATCGAGAAACCGCAAGGCGTATTCAAGCGACTTTAAAAATTCGCCCCAACTGGCAAATTTTTGAAACGGGAACCACGTTCGAATTTCGTAATTTAAAAATTACTTCGATTCCCATTCCGCACGACGCAGCTGACCCCGTTGGATTCGCCTTGGATTGTCCGCATGCTGATTCTGGAGGTCACAAACGCGTTACTTGGTTAACGGATCTGGGGCATGCGACGGATGTGGTTCGTCATCATTGCGCCTTAGCCGATATTTTAGTGCTCGAAGCGAACTACGATGATGAGATGCTCGATTTATCAAAACGCCCGATGAGTCTTAAACAAAGAATCCGTGGTAATCACGGCCACCTTTCGAATCAAGACGCTCGCGATTTATTACTTGGACTCAAAGAATGGCAAACCAGCCATTTATACCTCGGGCATTTAAGCAAGGAATGTAATCGTACCATTTTAGTCGATGAAATGATGCAGGCGGTACGGAATCACAAAGAAGATCTTCAAGTGACCGTCATCGATCCACTTGAAGAAACTCCCGTTAGCTACTGGTAAATAACTTAGCGAGCTGGCGGCACGGGCACTTCCTCGGTCGTCGCAGGCGTTAAGGGAGGCACTGGGACTTCGCTCGTCGCACGGACATTAGAACCGCCGGCAACGATGCGAGCCAAGCGCTTAATGGCCTCACCACAGGCTGGCGAAGCAGGGTTGATGTCTTGAGCCTGCAACCAGGCGTTTAAGGCAGCAGCTTCGGCACCTTCTTTTTCAAATTTTTCGGCTAACGCAATCAGTCTAGCGTAGTCGGCAACCAGCGGGGCGATATCGGATCGGGTCTTCGCTAAAACTAAATCGTCGGACTCCGTCTTCGATGCTTCCACTAAGACATCCCAAGCGAGATAGGGATTATTTTGCGTGGCTAACACGGAAGCCTTTTGGATATTGGCATCCAATTCGCCGACGCGATTTACAATCTGACGCAATTTATCGCTTCGCCCTTTGTCGGAGGAAAGAGCCAGAGCGAATTCGAGTTTCTTATTAAAAATGTCTCTCCACTTGGATTCCGAAACCAGACGATCAAACTCCGGAATCATCTGACCCATCTTGTCTTGGCGGTTAACCACTTGAGTTGCGAATTCTTTAATTTGTGGATTCTGTGGCCAGATTTTTCCGGCTCTCTCGAGAGCGGACTCTGCCTTAGCCGTATCGCCCGATAGGGCGCCTTGCTTAGCAGACAAGACCGCCATGTTGGAAGCGTTGATGGCGTTATTCACTTTGGAGAGAATCGAGGTGCCTGGGAAGTCTTTGGCGCGACCTTTTACTTTATTTACGTAGCCTTCAACATTGGCTAAGTCGCGTTCGTCGCCGATGCGTTGGAGTTCGCGTAAGTCGCGCCATAAATCGAGCATTTCACGCTTCTTGACTGCATCAAATGTCATCACCACGGGTTCATATTCTCCAAGGAAATAAGTTTCCTGGAGGCGTTCGAAGGACGCGTAAACTTCACCCTGTTTATGAAGGTCATCGACGGTCTTCATTCCTAAATTAACATCATTCATCGCTTCACGCGCTAAGGTGTCGAGCGATTCAAGAGTCGGAACGAAATCCGAGACGGGGAAAAATTCTTTAACTTCCTTGGCCCCTACTTTGATATTCTGATTCGCCCCTTTGAAGAGTACGCGATAGAAGGCACTCGTGATGATGCAGTGACGGTAGCGACGCTGTAAAAGAAAGCCGACCATCTGGGATTGGAATTCGACCTGTGCTTTCAATCCTAACGCCGTCATCTCGGCACTCTTTGCTAAGATTTCGGCCTGCGTGCGTGATTCATCTTTTACCCGATAGCCAAGTTCAGTGGTCCCTTGGGAAGTTTTCTTAAGTTTGTTGGTCGAACCAGCAGTGGTGTCATCATTAGCTTCTTCAATTTTCTGGGCGCGATTAACGACGACACCCTCTTGCAATTTACGGAGAGCTTCCAACTGATTCTTGGTAATATTTAAGTCTCGGAACTCTGCCCGCATCGTCCAAATTTTCTTAACCTGAGAGGCAACGGTTAAGCTATTATTGGCATCCATCTCATATTGAGCGGCCTCAAAGAGAAGATTAAAGGCCTCTTGCTGGTTGGTATAATAATTCGCTTGAGTGATCGCGTTAGGTGCTAAGAGTTTTTCAATTTTATCGAGGATTTTAATGTATTTTTGGACATCATCACTCGTTTGAGGCGTCTGCAAATAGCGCTCAAAACGAGCACGCATGAGGCGAGAGTTTCCGAGGTTAAAAGTCTTCCCCTTCCACTGCATGGAACCATTTTCCATATCCACCGAATCACTATTCACATCAAACAAGCGGTCCGCTCCACCTTCCACGGTCGAACTCTTGTAATCACCGCTGGTGGTCGCTGCCTTAGGCGGCTCAGCTTGGGCGAAGCCCGCGACGGTCAGTGCTGAAATAAATAGGATATTAAATAAGTGCTTCATGGGGTGGCTTTAGAATTTTTCGAGTTCTTCAACGACTAAAAGATCACGACTCACGCGAACCTTAAACTTATAGCGTTGGCCAACTTCAAAATTGTTTCCGCCATTCAGGGGAACGAACACGGAGATCCGTCCGGCACCACGCGCCGTCTCCGTAGGTTTCACCGCCAAGATACGTCCCTTGCCTTCAACAAACGAAAGCTGCTGTTCGATTTGGCAGTCGAGACGATAAATATTGCCCTGCATCGTCGCCCAATCTTTGCGATAACCATCGACGGAGAAGGCACTCAAATCAGCAAACCTTCCGCCGCCCGCTAAACGAGGTAAAACCACCGCGAGTAAAATGACGATGACGACAACGGGAATACCGAGCGCGTAAAAAATGGGTGGGATTTTAGACATGTGAATTATAAATAGGGTAAAAAATTATCATTACCTATCGTAACAGGCTTTAGATTTAGTTCCAGCGCTTTTGCTGACAACCTATAACCACGAGGCAAACTCCGAATAAACCCTGCACTAAAAGTAAAACGAGTGATAAGGTTGGGGAGGCAATAAACGATGACTGATCAGGCAGACTGGAGGTATAGGCCCCGTAGAGGTCCGTCGACATCATCGAATTCATGTAGCCCGACCAACCCCAGTAGGCGTTAATGAAGGGACGACAAATCCAAGTGAGTGCGGCGGGCAGAGCTAAGACCACACCTGATAAAGGTAATTGGAATCCGACTAAATAGATAGACAGCAGGGACGACTTTTCGGGCGAAGCCAGCATCGCGGAAAAACCGAGGCACACAATCGACATCGAAACGCACGTCGCCGCGAGCATCACGATTTGCTCCGACCACGGACCCGGGAACCGACAAATGATTTTCACAAACGCACACATCCATGCACCTTGAAATATTGCGATGAGTGATACGAAAATAATTTTGGAAGATGCGTAAGACCAAGGACGCAGACCCGTCATGCGTTCTTTTTCATACAAGGTACGTTCTGCAGAAATTTCCCGTCCGCCATTATTCGCACCCATTAAGGTGAGTAGGATTACTTGAAACATGATTAAACCCGCCGCGAGACTGGCCACTTGGGCGTTGGAAATTTGGATCTGCAAGGCGTGCTGAATGTCCTGCATCGACGCCACATTGCGGTCCATCGGAATTTTGAAAATATCCCACGTGCCTTCGATATTAAAAATTATAATTAATAAGGGGAATCCGAAGGTGATGGCTAAGGTCAGTCCCAGATAGCCGGTGTCGCGGAAAAATAATTTAAAGCGACGCGACAATAAGGTGAAAAACTGCGATACCCCGTCGGGGATAGATAAATCAGATGGAATAATGTTTTCGGGCGATTGCTTGTTTACCTGTGCGTTCGCTTCAGCGAAGTCGTTGGGATTTTCAGCCTGATAAATCGCCCAGCGGTTTCTCCAATGTTCTAAATTCTGAGCGTTGAGTACTTCGTAGAGTCTTAAGCCATCGGGAATACCAAAATAGGTTAGGAGCGAAGCAGGCGAACCTTGGAAGATAACGTCACCTTGATAAACTACCGTGACCCAATCGAATTGATTCAATTTTCCTAAATTATGAATGATACAGACGAAACTCTTGCCGCGCGATTCAACTAATTGACGGAGCAGCGCGAGGATTTGGTCTTCCGATTGCGGATCGAGGCCCGAGGTCACCTCATCACAAACCATGCACGCGGGATCAAGCGTGAGTTCTAAGCCCAAGGAAAGCCTTCGGAGCTGACCGCCGGAAAGTGAGGAGACGCGTTTGTCTTGGTGAACGGCGAGACCCGTGACATCGAGAACCGAGGAGAGTCGTCGCTGTCTCTCTGCTGAATCAGGAACGGCTAATTCAAGTGCATAGCTCAGCGACTCTTTTACCGTGAGTTGCGGTTGGGCCGTGGTAAATTGTGGAGCGAAGCCGACTTTGCCGATGAGGTCTTCGGTGCAGCGGATCGTCTCATTATTTAAATAGGCCTCACCGGTTGAAGGTAAAATACCTAAAATGGCCTTCATCAGTGTGGTTTTTCCGCAACCTGAGGGTCCAATCACTGCGTTTAATCCGTTGGGCAAAAAGCGAGCTGTGGTGTGGTCTAATATCAAGGGACCACCAGGACCAGCCTGCACAGTTAAATTTTGGCAACTCAGCATCGGGTTGTAATCTTGCCTCGGAACCGACCCGCGTAAAGAATTAAGACTATGAGAAAATTTCTATTTATCGCAATAGCACTGGCGATTCTTGGTTCCGCCCCTCAAGCCTCGGCCTTTACCATGAAGAAAAAGGCTGTGCCCAACGGCGGCATCTTTGGTATCGAAGTTTCGGGCACTGACTTATCGTTCTACGGACGTGCCGATCGCGTGCTTTCGATTTCGTTCCAAGAATACACCACGGGAACATTTATCGTTTCGGAAGTCGTCATCGATATGTCGAACTCCAATCAACAACTGCGCATCTACAATACCCGCACGCCTGGGTCGGGCGATGTAGCTGATCGGGCCAACCGTGCGAGTGCGGCGAATTCTGAAAATCGTGGACTCAATCCTGCTGACGCATCGAAGTTACCGATTCCGGGCCAACTGTCGGCCCTCGAATCCAAGGTCACTAACTTAGCCACGAGCCCCGCTGCCGGATTAGTCGTCAAGACCTACCCTTCGACCACCCACGCAAAAACCGTGGAGATGGTCGTCAGTTCAAAAGCTGAACTCAAAAGTTTTTACGCTGCATTCAAGAATCTGCTGTGCGGTACGGCCGTCCCTGCGAGTTCGGGAACGACCACCGAGACCACGGATGAAGCGGGCGCAGCCACCATAAATCAAATTGGTGGAACCGTCTTCATCATCAAATAATTAAGGGCTTTAGAGCGTCCTATTCTTACTTTAACTCAAATTTGATAACTCCGGCTTGACCGTCCCCAGTGTAACGGCTTGCCTTCGACTTTCAACTTATGGCTACCCTTCAAGTAAATCGTATTAAAAAGAAAAATATCATGAGCTACAATGGTGAGCTCTGTATCGTTCTGGAATGTCTCGTTCGCACCCCCCCGAATAACGCTTCCTACGTTCAAATGGAACTGCGCTCAATCAAAACCGGTGCCAAAATTCCTGTACGTTGCGGCATTGGAGTCAGTTTCGATGTTTTCGAAAATTCCAATAAGTCCCTCGAACTTTCCTACCAAGCGGACGGAAGCTATGTTTTCTCGGACCCGAGCACGTTCGAAGAGTTTTATATTTCGGAATCCTCCCTCGAAGACTCGAAAGAGTTCCTCATTCCTGGACTTTCCTACATGGTGCTCTTCGTTGAGGACCGCCCCATCACTGTCGACCTTCCTCCATCGGTAACCGTTAAGGTTCTGGAAGCTCCCCCCGCGGTTAAAGGTGATACCGCTGGTAACGTTCAAAAGACCGTCGTCTGTGAGAACGGACTCAACGTGAACGTCCCCCTCTTCATCAAAGAAGGCGAATTAATCAAGGTCAGCACCGAGAACAAAGAGTACCTCGGTCGCGCGTAAGTCTAGCTAGCCAAGTTAAACGAAAGAGCCCCGGAGATCGGGGTTCTTTCGTTTAGCCTGATCAGGCCAAAACGGGGGACCTAAAATTATCTGTAGTCCGACCAGGATTCGAACCTGGACAAGGAAAACCAAAATTTCCTGTGCTACCGTTACACCATCGGACTGCAGACCCGCACTAAAGTGCTTTTGGGGGTAGAAAGTCAAGCGTGACAAGGCGAAGATTGACGAGAACGGCTCTCTCGTACATCTCCCCTATATGCCCGCAACTTCCCCCAACCAGCCGAAGTATCGCCGAGTAGTCCTCAAGATTAGCGGAGAGGCCCTTCGTAACGACCAAACCGGGCAGACTATCGATAGCGACGTCCTCGACCGTTTAGCCGACGAATTAAAATCTTTGAAAGAAATTGGCACCCAGGTGGCCGTCGTTGTCGGTGGCGGAAATATTTTTAGAGGTCTCGCCGGTGCACGTTCGAATGGCACTGATCGCACCACAGGCGATAACATGGGCATGCTCTCCACCGTCATCAACGGTCTCGCCCTCATGGATCGTTTAGAAAAATCCGGACTCGCGGTTCGCGTGATGACCGCCATTCCCATGGATCGTATCGCGGAACCTTTTATTCAACGTCGCGCCACACGTCACCTCGAACAGGGTCGCATTTTAATTTTCGTCGCCGGCACCGGAAATCCTTATTGCACGACTGATTACGCGGCCGCACTTCGAGCCAATGAAATCGGTGCTGATGCGATTCTCAAAGCTACGAAAGTAGATGGCATCTACGACAAGGATCCGCACAAACATAAAGACGCCAAACGTTTCACGCACATCACCTACCAAGACGCACTCACCCAACGCTTAGGAGTGATGGATGCCGAAGCGTTCTCGCTCTGTGAAGCCAACAAACTTCCGATCATCGTCTTTTCCATGTCGGATCGCGGCGCCGTTAAAAAGGTAATCATGGGCGAAGCGGTGGGAACATTCGTAGGATAAATTTATGGATATTAAAAAAATTATTAGCGACGGTACACTGGGCATGAAAAAAGCATTCGAGTGGACAGTGAATGAATTCAATTCATTACACACCGGCAAAGCTTCACCCCAAATGGTCGAAAACATTCAGGTTCATATCGAATCGTATGGTATGACCCAACGGATTAAAGACATGGCGGCAATCACCACCCCCGATGCCCGCTCCATCGTCGTTCAGCCCTTTGATAAAGCGGTCATGGACGATATCCGTAAAGCGATTCAATCGGCAAATATTGGCATCAATCCCGTCCCCCAAGGTAACTTTTTAAGATGCCCGGTGCCCGAACTTTCGGGTGAACGTCGCCAAGAAATGGCGAAAGTCGCTCACCGGATGGCCGAAGAAGGCAAAGTGCGTCTGCGCAATGCCCGACGCGACGCTCTCGAAATCGCTAAAAAAGGAAACAAGGATAAAGTCGTGACGGATGATGATTTGAAGCGCATCGAAAAAGAAATTCAGACCCAGACCGATCATTGGGCCAAGGAAATCGAAAAGGCTCTGAAAACCAAAGATTCCGAACTCACTGGAAACTAATCCAGCGTGTCAGCGACTCACTCGATTCACTAACCCAGTGTAATCATTTTTAATTTATGAATATTCACGAATACCAAGCTAAGGAACTTTTTGAGAAGTTCGGCGTCGCTACTCCTAAAGGCGTAGCCGTCAGCTCCGCTCAAGATTTCGAAGCCGCCCTTAACAAAATCAATACCTCTGCCGGTATCATGGTTAAATCGCAAATCCACGCAGGCGGACGCGGTAAGGGCACTTTCACCAACGGATTCAAAGGCGGTGTAAAATTCTCTCCTACTAAAGAGAAGGCCATCGAAAATGCCAAAGCGATGCTCGGTAATACTTTAGTCACCGCCCAAACGGGTCCCGAAGGTCGCAAAGTTCAAACTCTCTATTTCACGGAAGCGGCTAACCTCGGAAAACGTCCCGATGGACGTGATGATGAATATTATTTAGCAATCCTTCTCGATCGCGCGACTTCTTGTCCCGTCATTGTAGCCTCGACCGAAGGCGGCGTGGAAATTGAACACGTCGCTGATCATACGCCCGAGAAAATTTTCAAAGTTCAAATCGACCCCGCGGTCGGCATCCAAGCTTATCAAGCCCGCCAAATCGCTTTCGCCCTCGGTTTCACGGGCGAATTATTCAAACAGTGCGTGGCGTTAGTAACTAAACTTTATCAATTCTACTGGGACAAAGATTGTGCGATGGTCGAAGTGAATCCCCTGCTCGTTACCCAAGAAGGAAAACTTTTAGCACTCGATGCGAAGGTTTCGTTCGACGACAACGCGCTCTTTAGACACCCCGACATCGTTGCGCTACGCGATTTAAACGAAGAGGATCATAAAGAAATTGAAGCTTCTAAATTTGGCTTATCCTACATCGCCCTCGATGGAAATATTGCCTGCTTGGTCAATGGTGCCGGCTTAGCGATGTCCACTATGGACATCATCCAACACTTCGGTGGCAGCCCCGCTAACTTCCTCGACGTCGGTGGCGGAGCGAGCAAAGAACAGGTCACTGCCGCTTTTAAAATTATCTTAGGCGATGCCAACGTTAAGGGCATTATGGTCAATATTTTCGGTGGTATTATGGACTGTAACGTCATCGCTACGGGAATCGTTGAAGCGGTAAAAGAAACCGGACTCAAACTCCCGCTCGTGGTTCGCCTCGAAGGCAACAACGTCGAAGCTGGCAAAGCGACGCTCGCCAATAGCGGACTCACAATTGTGTCGGGCGATACGATGGCCGACGCTGCCCAGAAAATCGTGAAATTCGTTAACCAAAAATAATTACTCTTTAAAATGTCTATTCTCGTTCACGAAAAAACACGCGTCTTAGTTCAAGGTATCACCGGAGATTTCGGCGGTCGCCATGCAAGACTTTCCATCGACTACGGTTCGCAAATCGTCGCCGGCGTCACCCCTGGTAAAGGCGGACAGGTCTTCGAACACAACGGTGTGAAGGTTCCTATTTTCAATACGGTTGCTGAGGCGGCTAAACAAACGGGTGCCACGGTCTCTGCGATTTTCGTACCTCCACCCTTTGCCGCCGACGCGATTCTTGAGTGCTTCGATGCCGATCTCGACCTCGCTGTCGCCATCACCGAAGGCATTCCGGTACGCGACATGGTACGTGCCAAACGCGCGATGCAGGGCCGTCGCACACGCTTAATTGGACCTAACTGCCCAGGCGTCGTAACTCCTGGTCGTGGTGACAAATCCCACGGTGGCTGCCGTATTGGCATCGCCCCTGGCTACATTCACAAGCGCGGAAAAGTCGGAGTTGTTTCCCGCTCAGGTACCCTCACCTATGAAGCAGTCTGGCAACTGACTTGCAAGGGACACGGACAATCCACCTGCGTCGGTATTGGTGGTGACCCGGTCAATGGTACCTCACACCTCGATGTCATTAAACTCTTCAACGAAGATCCGGAAACCGAAGCAATCATCATGATTGGCGAAATCGGTGGCAGTGCTGAAGTCGAAGCCGCTCGCTGGATCAAAGCGCATTGCAAGAAACCGGTCGCTGGATTTATTGCCGGTGCCACCGCGCCTGCGGGTCGACGCATGGGTCACGCCGGTGCTGTCATCGGCGGAGCTGAAGATACTGCGGAAGCCAAAATTAAGATATTCCAAGAATGTGGTATCTCGGTTGCAGCGACTCCGTCGGATATGGCTGATGCATTATTACGCGTTTGGCGGGGGTAATTCATTTAAACTCAATCAAACAAAAAGCCCGTTTTCAAGGGCTTTTTTGTTGGTTAAAACTTAGAGTCGAATGCCGAATTTCTCGAGCAAGCGCGCCAAGTCATCATCCCCTTCATAACTGATAATAATCGTTCCCTTTTTACCCTTACGTGTAACTTGAACCTTAGCGGATAAGTGTGAGGCGATTTTCTTTTGAACATCTTCAACGACGGTTTTCTCTTTGTCGCGGTGAATCTTCTTTTTATCGGTGACAAAAGTTTTAACTAATCCTTCGGTAGCACGTACGGATAAACCGTCCTCCACTACTTTACGAGTGGCTTGAATGCGGTGAGCAAGGTTTTCAATCGCGAGTAAAACCTTAGCATGACCCGCGGAAATTTGACCTTTGGACAAGTAACCTTGGATTTCACGATCGAGTGAGAGCAAACGCACCGAGTTCGCAATTGTCGCGCGTGGTTTTCCGAGGCGATCAGCCACCGACTCTTGAGTCAGAGAAAAATCGCGCATCAAGGAGGCGATACCGAGAGCTTCATCAATCGGATTTAAATCCGCGCGTTGTAAATTTTCGACTAGAGCAAGAACGGCACTCGACGCATCACTCGCTTCGAGGAGTCGGGCCGTAATGGTTTTTTGTCCGAGCAACTTGAAAGCGCGGAAACGACGTTCACCCGCAATGAGTTCAAAGCCATCCTTAGTTTTACGGACCACGACCGGCTGTAAAAGACCTTCGGACCTAATAGATTCGGCTAATTCCTTCACACTGGCTTCATCGAATTCACGACGAGGCTGGCGAGGGTTAGGGGTAATTTGAGTCAGTAAAATTTCCGATAAAGTTAAACCAGGAGCTGTAGGTGCGGCAGCGACGACGGGGGTGGCTTCGGCGGTGGACTTATTAATACCTGCACCGATGAGGGAACCGAGTCCGCGACCGAGCGATTTTTTGGGAGGAGTTGCCATGTGAAATTATTGAGCAGGAGTTTCCGCTTGGGGAACAAAAATTTCGACGTCGGCTTTCAAGGCAG
>SIAU01000017.1:2500-26085 GCA_009691685.1 Opitutales bacterium | reverse complement strand
CCTTGCAGGGCGATATGTTCGCCGGTGCTCGGTGAGTTAAAAACTTTTACTACATTTTGTACGTTCAGTGCTTCCATGGGGTTTATAAATTAGATTTCTGATTTAGCTAACCAGCGAGCCGAAATAATAACAAATCGTCGGCCGAGGAGGGAATTGATAGATTTGGAGACATTCGTAGTCTTGAGGTCTTCGATACGCTCGTGCGGTTGGGTTTTGTTATCGATGTAATCGGGGGTTCTTTGTACCACGAGTTCAATCACGCAATTAGCGTTGGCTCCGGAATTATCGGTGGCTTCGCCATAAGCCCGAATAGTAAAGGTGTCAGAGCGCGTAGCTAAGCGGGGTCCGAGCGCCTGTAATAAATCACCTTGGAATAGGCAGCCTGCCGCTCCGAAACCATTGTGGGTGCGATTAGTATTATCTTCGGGGGTGAGGATTTCGATATTTCTCCAGAATAATCCTGGGGGCATGCCTGTGCTGCCTCCGTTGGTAGCACCGTTATTTTTCCAATTATGACTGATGGCAGGATCGATGATGGCTCCATTGCTTGGAGTGGAAGCTAAACTAGCTGAACCTAAAGTTTTATCAGCGCGTGCGATGGCTGATTCTAGTACACCCGAACGAATCATCCATTTATATTTCTCAGGGGAGGCGGCGGCAGTGGATACGGTGGCGGGGAAATTATCGGGATAAGCCGCACCCGTGTTCGAAGTTGCTGCGGTGGGCAATGGATAAAGTGAATACGTAATATCGGCGCTGAACTTTTTGGTTGGACCGAGGAAGCGATTAATAAATTCGCACATGCCTAAGAGAGGCGTGGCGGGTTCTTGACCAGCGGGGAAGCCGAGGAAGCGCCGAGTGAGTGGGGTGTAATCTTGATCGCGTTCGGTGCGGTAGAAGAATTTGGCGCGGGCTTTGACTTCGGCAACGGTGGCTACAGCGAGCGCTTTAATTTGTGTATCGGATAAATTAATAAATCCATTCCAGTAACTAGATTTCTTTAAATCACTTTCTGAGATAGCTTGTCCGGTGGGCCCGATGATGCGTGGGAACTGGGCAGTCGTTTTGTCATTACTACCGATTCCCAGACCTTTCAGTGACGCGTACAGGGCAGTCCATGCTTCGACTGAAGTGGAATTTACATTGAAGGCGCCGTCGTTGAGTAAGTAGGACGACATTTTTTTCCAACCATCGGGTGCGGGACTAGTGGCGGTCGGTGAAGCGGTATTAATGAACGCAGGACTTGTAGCATCGCCCGTAAATCCAAATGCGTAGGGGGCATCGCTGATACCAAACGGCTGATAAAGACGCATGGATGGATTTGCTAATTTGCCAGTACCATTAGCGAAATTATTGAGTACGTCTTGTGCCTTGAGACTACGCACGCTGTTGTAGTTTCCGGTTTTGCTCGATTTTAAAACGGGTGCGGCGCCGGAGAAGAAGAAGTTATCCCAGAGTGCATTGTTCATGAGATAACTCATGTCCGCAAAAGTAGCACCGCCCGTGTATTGAGTCACCGTGTAGGGAGTGCCGTAAGTCCAAGATTTATCGAGAGGTACAACCGTATTGGGGAAGGAATTTCCGACGGTGCGATAAGGGAGTAGGTCGGAAGTGCTGACGTTGGCGTGCATCAGTTGTCCGATTGACACCGGAGCAGTCTGCGGAATTTCGATTTCGATGACCGAGTTCGCTCCCTGCGCCTCGTGTGAAATTCCTCCAAGAGCTTTTGCGCCAATTTTATCACTGGCATCGCTGAAATCGTTACACAGAATGTTTGACCAGTTTGCAGTACCGCCAAGGAGGCTGAGTTGATCGCCCCCGTAAAGTTGGGTTCTCAAACTTGCATTGCCGATGGCGGGTAATCCACCGAGTGGTGTATTGGATGAGAACGAGGCGAGAGGATTAGTGAATAGCCAAGCTGGGTGCGGTGCAGCAACCTTTGTAACATTAGTAGAGTATCCCTGGACTGTTCTGTCGTATGGAGTATCACGTTTAGTATCTGCGACTCTAAAGCGTGTATCTATTACACCAAATACATCACCAACTGCATCTAGTTTTGTGATATCTGTGATGGAATCTACTCGACTCTTTACAATTACATTTGCTCCAGGATTTGCTCCTGTGTCGCCATAAAATGATTTATTAGGTGCATATAAACCACTAGTTCCAGCAGTTTCATAAGCTCCTATATAGATTGTTTGCCCGGAACTTGCAGTGGATGAATATTTACTTGTTCCAAGTATTTCTAAATATCCCGGATCCAGCACAGGGTCGTCATTAACTTGGTCGATAACTCCAGCTTTATTACCTTTCCAGCCAGATACTATAGTCGTCCATGATTTCCAGTAGCCGTTAGAATTTGTGGATGTCCCAAATTTGACTGAGCACTTAAATTCATCATCGGAAAAATAAGTCGCCGGCCTGAAATTATTTCCATTAAAATCAGTACTAGACCAGGGAAGTAGCCCAGTAAAGCCACCCGTATACCAAAATCCTTTTTCAAGTGGTAAAATCCAAACTGACGATCCATCCGAAGTAGCTCTGTTTAATTCTGAATTACCTGCGACCGTAGAGTTGCCATTGAAGTTTCCACCATTTCCGCTGCCACGTAATAAGGAGTTATTATCTAATAATTTCTTAGACGAGAATACGGCAAATTCCCCAGGCTCCAGTGTTGTTTCTGGAATAGTTGTTAGCAGACTTTCATACTCACCCTGCGATGCGTCATTTCCAGATGCTGATACCTTTCTGCAGTTCAAAATCGAACGCATGTAGCGGCCAATTATAGCGCCGCCGGTGGTGTAGGTTTTTTGCCAAACGTTACTAACGCGAGCATGGTCGGGGTAATCAATATACGTCTGATCTAATCCCGAAATCGCCAAGGTTATGGACTTCCCGATTGTATTGGGATTTGTCTCCTTCGCTGAAGATTTTAAATTTAATTTAACGTTATAGGGATTATGTATCACAACCACTGGTGTGCAGACTAAATAAATATTATAGAGAGGGTTGCCACTAATTGGAGTAACATCAGCGCTCGGAGATTTTCTGACAGATAAGATAACTGTGACTCTGTGAAGATTTGGCATGTAAGCACTACGGGCTGCTCTAGGTATGAACCCCAAATCTGGACTCGTGGAATTTGCATTGCGACCAATCACAGGGTTTATATATCCTAATGAATCTCCTCCATGACTTGCCCCTGGATAAAGTTTCCCAAGACCTTTTGAACCTCCACCCGAACCTCCAATTGATGGATATCCATAGGGCCCAATAGAATAAGCAGCCTCATATTCGAAGGGGTCATATTGAGGTAGACCGGTCATTCCTGAAGCCGTTGCTCTGTAGGATCCATTACTGTAATTACCTTTAACAAATTGTAATGTGTTCGGGAAAAATGAACGCGCGGGGAGAGTGGCAGTGTCGCTGGCCCAATCGATTTCTTTGTAGAGTCGATAGTAATCGCGGATGACGTGCCAGAGTGGTCCGACAAATCTTTTCTTAGCGACAGAATCTTCGCGTATAAATACGGGTGACCATGCAAAGTAATTTGTTCCTGAAGTTAACGCGCGGCCTGGATTATTATTTCCTGCTTCGTACATCGGCACCCACACGCGTGGTTTGGGGTCCGTCGGCGATGTTGACGAAACGGTCGGTGAGGTATTGGTGTTTCCGCCCAATTCAGGGAAAGCAGAATTACGTAAAGCGGGCGCTATGAGCGTGGTATCGTAAAATTCAGTGACCGATCCGCCTTTTGTTTTCGCTGTGACTTCTGCAACCGAACCACCTTTCGCTCCGGATCCAAAATCGGAATTATCGAAATCGTAATCATCCATTTCAAAGGCGAGTGAGAGGTCGCGCTTGAGTCCACCGCGGAAACTGTCCGCTAAAACTCCTGATGACCATAGAGTCTGATTATGAAACGAAAGTTTACGTGAATCTAAACCAAGAGTCGTCGCCGTGTATCCAGGTACTAGGGCTAATTGTTGGGTTGAGGTGATTTGATTTAACTCAGCTTGATTCACGGCAACACCCGTCAACCCCGTGATGAGTTCTGTACCGAGTCGACCAGGTGAACGTAAGGCATTGATTACATTTGATGAAGTGGGAGCGGTGCCGGTTAAATCGCGCGAGTCTTGTAAATTGATTCGTGCCTTCACGCCTTCATCACCAATCCAATAAGCATAATTTCCAATCGTGATACCTTGGCTAATTCCTGGTACCGGAATTTTTGGTAAAGCGATGCGGCCGTCGACGTCGTCCGACGTTCCATATTTTCCGTCGGTACCTGGTTCAAGTACCGCGCTGCCATTGCCGACTAATACTGCAAATGATGAAGGTGCAGTCGGATTAATCGGATAGTCAGTTGTCCATGGTAACCAGTAAGTATTATTATAATCAGTGATATCATTGCCGCTGATATCTTTACCCCAGGTTGAAACCGATTGTGCGGTGTAAGAGGTTGTAGCTTTCGTTACATCCTGTCCGCCTTTACCGCTGATTAACCACGCGGGTGGCTGATCAGGTTTATCAGTGCGCCAAACACCCGTCCAATTGCGTTGGCCTTGACTGATTTTTTCGGAGTTTGAAAGTGTCGCCACGTACGGACTAGGCGGAGAAAACACTCCCGCTAAATCACCCGTCGCTGTAGCGCGTCGATCGGGTCCGGCGGTTTGCTGTAAATGGGCGAGAGCGAGTCGGCCCGACATCAAAGCATTAAGTCGGGCGCGCGTGGCTAAATGGAAAGTTGCAGCCGCACGGGATTCCACATTTAGAAACGCAGCGAGAATAACCACCACGAACACAATCATCGCCATCATCGTCAAAGAAAGGATGAGTGAGAATCCCTTTCGATTTTTAGATGTGGGTGTGACGGTGGACATTCGCTGACGTTATTTCACTTGGGCTTGTGCAGACTTCTTAGATGATTTATCCGTCTTAGCTTTTTGAGCTTCTTCCTCTTTCGCTTGTTTGATTTCTTCGGCGGTGGGGACTCGCTCAGAAATTCCACGCGTCATCACGAGACAGGGATCATTATAATGAGGAACAATAAACCAGAGCGTACGGGAGTCGGCTAATTGAATCCACCGCATGCCGCCTGCTGGACTCCATTCACCTTTTTCATCGCGGAGAAGGAATTGGCCCTGTCCGTAATCATAGGCTTTAACCGGCGGTTCGTAATAAAGATCTTCGGCGGGTTGGAGAACTTTTTGGAGTCCGGGAAATTTAATGCCCAATTGCGCTTTACAGACGTTGAAAAACCGCATGCTTCCCGCCGCCATTTTTTCGGGTGAATCGGGCACGAGTTGCAACGTGGGTTTATCGCTAGGTCCAGAAATAATCGCGATGTACGGAGTGTCGGGACTGGGAACAACCGCCTCGACAAAAGGCGTGAGCGTCGTGACGCCATCGGAATCGGTGTTAGCCTTATAAAAAGTCAGTTTACCGTCCGCGTAACGAAGTTTTTTTTCTTCAGTCAGGCTGACGCCATAAACCTTAAGCGGTTCAAAAGGAGGGGAGTTTTTTTTATCTTTTCCACTACCCTTAGAAGCATTTACATAGGCCTCCGCTTTTTTGGCATCAACGATCGCTAATTCGATGACCGGTTCATTAAAACTGAGTGCACGAAATTTGATTTCAGGGAGCTCTTCTACAGGCGAAGCTACAGCTAAAATGAATAGGGCACGGAGCACAAAATAATCCAATGAATGGAATGGTTTTTAGCCACCCTTTAACGGCAAAATCCGGGTGAAGTTCTTCACGGGGTTATTGATAATTGTGTCGATTGTGTGACGGAGTCCATGGCGGTCACTGAACTGCCATAATTGTGACAAATTGCCCCACTTTATTCACAGGGGGGTGCGTGTAACCTGCGATGATTTGAGACTCCGTTTAGGGCAGGGAAGTGATACAAAGGTCTTTCCCCTATTTCGTCCATGGCTGAAAAATATCAAAAAAGAAACCGTAAGGAGGCGGCTCCCAATTACGGAGACCGTGTTCCTCCGCATAATTTAGATGCCGAGCGTGGCTTGATTGCGAGTGTCCTCATCGACGGTGGTGAGACGATGCAGCGCTGCCAGTCGGAGAAGGTGGGTAAGGAGTATTTCTTTGATCCGAAGCACCAAGATATTTTTGCGGCCGCCGAAAAACTTTCGAAAGAGAATTCGGGAATCGATGAAATCACGGTCACCGATCGCCTGCGTCGCGAGGGCTTACTCGAGTCAGCCGGTGGAGCTACTTACATCAATGAAATCACTGGTTTAGTGGCCTCTACGGCCCACGCTCCGCACTGGCTACAAATCGTCCGCGAAAAACATTTTTTACGTTGTTTGATTTCGACCGCGGTCACGACCGTGGAAAAAGCGCATGCGCATTCGGATGATATTCAGCGCTTACTCGAAGATGTAGAACAGGCGTTTTTCAAGATCAGTGAAGACCGTGTTTCGGATTCAGCGGTGAAAATTGATAAGCCGATTGATGAAGCGATGGAGATGGTGCAACGCATCATTCGCGATGGTCGCTCTGTGCAGGGTATTCCATCGGGATTCATTGAATTAGACCAATTAACTTTCGGTTTCCAAGGCGGCCAAATGGTCATCGTCGCAGCCCGTCCAGGGATGGGTAAAACATCGATTGCCCTTAATTTCATTGAGGCTGCGCTCTTTCCTAAGCCCAACTCGAACAAGGTGCCGGCCAACGTTTTATTATTTTCGCTAGAAATGCCCGCGCGCGAATTGGCGCTGCGTTTATTATGCTCACGTGCTCGCGTGAACATGCAGAAACTACGTTCGGCACACCCCGATCACCAGACGCAGGTCGACTTAGTCACGGCCGCAAATGAGTACCGCGGTCTACCCCTCACGGTGGATGATAATGGAGGACAAACCATTTTAGAAATCCGCGCCAAGTGCCGCCGCATGCATGCCCAACGCAAACTAGATTTAATCGTCATCGATTACATTCAGCTGATTAATGGGCTGGATTCGTCGTTACCACGCGAACAACAAATTGCCGAAGTGTCGCGCAGTATTAAGGCGATGGCTAAGGAGTTTAATGTTCCGGTAATTGCCTTGGCGCAGTTGAACCGTAAGTCCGAAGACGAAGGTCGTCAGCCTAAGATGTCCGACCTTCGCGAATCGGGCTCGATTGAGCAAGATGCCGATATCGTGATGATCATCTCGCGGCCCACGGCCTCGCAAAGCAAGGCCGCCGGAGAAGGGGATGCGGAAACGTCGGACGGTTCAGGCTGTTACCATCGACAGTTAATTGTCGCTAAAAACCGAAATGGTCCGACGCACGACATTAACTTGCAATGGAATCCAGGCTTAACACGCTTCGACACTCCTGCCCGAGAATCTTCCCGTGATGAATGAAACCAAAGTCCGCCGTAGCTTCTTAAAAGCTGCCTGCTTTACCCTCGCCCTTGCCCCGGGAATTTTGCTCGGTCAAAGCATCGAGACGATGAACGAGCCCGTCATTCGTTCTGTGCGCGTGAAGTCACAAGGGGATTCAGTTTCTGAACAATATGTTTTGGGTTATGTTTCGCTCCGTGCTGGACAGCTCTTCAACAAAGATGCCGCGGCGAATACCGTACGTGCTTTATATAGTACGGGAAAATTTGATCAAGTTTCGGTCGTGCCTGAGTTAGATGTGGCTAAAGGACAGATTGATCTAGTCGTCATGGTCGAACCTCGTTCAACGATTGCGAAATTTGAATACATTGGTGGAGATGGCATGTTCGATAAGGAAAGCGATGATCGTTACGCCGACGGATTAAGATTGGGTGAGCCTTTAGATAAATCGGCCCTGCGTCGCGCGGAAGTAAAACTCCAAACTGAAATTCGTAAAAAACGTCCGTTCACGACGGTTGAATCGCAGACCTATAAAGTGCCCGGCGGCGTCTGCGTTTCTTATGTCATTCGTGAAAGTGCCGACTTGCGCGTGGATAACATCACTATCGAAGGGGCAAAACAACTTTCGCAAAGCGAAGTCATCGAAGGCGCTGAACTCAAAGCTTCCAATTGGCGCTGGTGGAAATTCTCTTGGCTCATGAGCAGCGGTCGACTCGACCCCGAGGATTACAAAAAAGATGTGACTGCGATTATCGATTTTTACCGTTCGCGCGGATTCTTGGATGTAAAAGTCGAAGAAAAAGACCCAGAAAAAGCCTGTAAAATTAAGAATTTAGAAAAAGCCAAAGAGGGGGAAAGTGCGAAGGGCTGGATCGATATTATTTATAAAGTAACGGAAGGGCGTCGCTACACGGTGGGCGATGTTTCGATTACTGGAAATAAATTGGCCGCCACCAGTCCAGCTTTCACGACCGATTCGCTCCAAAAAATTATTGTCGAACCTTCCCTCCGTCGCGGTGCGCATAAGAGCGAGGTTGATCACTTTATTAAAGGGGAAGCATTCTCAGATGTTGCGTTGAGCACGGCGGCCGAAAAAATTAAAGAGTATTACGGGCAGATGGGATACCTAAACGCGAATGTCGATGTGCAGCGTAAACCGAATTTAAATACTGGAGTAATCGATGTCAGTCTTGTGGTGACGGAAGGAATGCGTTTCACCGTCCGTGCGATTGATATCCAAGGTAATACCAAGACTCGCTCTAAAGTCATTGCGCGCGAGTTGGCCCTCAGTCCCGGTGAAGTTTTTGACTTAGCCCGTGCGCGCGTTTCGGAAGCTCGTCTTAAAAATACCCAATTCTTTGAAGAAGTTCGCATCTTCCCCGTTTCTACCTCGGTGCCTGGACAGAGCGACATGCGCGTGCTCGTGAAAGAAGGTCCTACGGGTTCCGTCAGCTTCGGTGCAGGTTATAGCACTGTTGAGCAATTGGTCGGTTTCGTTGAGTACTCTGAAGGTAATTTCGATTACTCGAATCCTGAAGGTTGGTACCGCGGCGCCGGACAGAAATTCCGCTTACGTCTCTCCCTCGGCAGTGTTTCGAGCACGATTGAACATTCTTTTGAAGAGCCTTCCTTGTGGGATCGCGATTTAGCCGTCGGTTATAAAATCGAACGTCGTTACGCTGGTTATGCTTCGAGCAACTATAGTGTGATCAATGAAGCCGTCGGCGTTTACGCCCGTCGCCGCTTATGGGGCGTCGTCGAAGGCCGCGTCGCTTATGACATACGTCGCACTTCGGTGGGTGATGTCGCCGCCACGGCTCCAACAGATGTACAATTAGAACAAGGAAATCCTAAGATCACATCATCGGTGACATTCTCCCTCGTTAAAGATACGCGCGATGAATATAATTTCCCAACCAAGGGCGTACGTATTTCGCTATCAGAAGAAATCGCCGGTCTCGGTGGTGACTTGAAATATTTACGTTCCGAATTAAGAACAGGGAAGTGGTTTTTGGTTTCTCCGACTTCGGAACAAACCCTCGGTATCATCGCTCGGGTAGGTTTAATCACGGGAGCGGGAGGTTCCTTGCCCTTCTACGAACGCTTCTATTTAGGGGGTGCTTACGACATGCGCGGCTTTAATTATAATGATGTCGGCGCGATTAATACCTGGGACTTAAATTCCACCGGTGGTGGCAATCAGCCGATGGGTGGTCTCAGCTACGGATTTTTCTCCGCTGAATATACGATCAAGGTGGCTGATAACCTGCGCTTAGCGACTTTCTATGATTACGGTTTCGTGGATCGCGGAGAGTCGAAGTTTAATTTGTCGGAGGCCAATTCCGATTGGGGTGTGGGTATGCGCATTTTACTCGGCGGGTCGATTATGCGACTAGACTTTGGTATTCCCCTCAAAACCACTAAAAATCCTGCAAATGGTCAGGAAGTTAACGGCGGCGGAGCTAAATTTAACTTCAGTTTTGGCACTGTCTTTTGATTGCCAAGCCCCAGCTAAATACTCACTTTAAAAGTCTCCTCATCTTATGAAATCCCTTAGCGCACTCCTCCTCTTTGCAGCGACTTCTGTATTTGCTGCAGCTCCTAATGTCGCCGTCGTCGACGTCGCCGATATCATGGCTAAATACAACAAGGCCATCGAAATCAAAGCCGGCATCGACAAGTCTTTAGAGGCGAGTCGTGCTGCGGTGAATGACCGTGCCAAAGAAATCGACACCTTAAAGGCCGATTTCGACAGCACCGTTAAACGCGCCAACGATCCGATTTTAAACGAAGCCGGAAAAAAGAGCCTCATCACTGAAGCCAACGTCAAACGCGAAGCCCTCCAACAGCGCCTCAACGAGTTCCAACAATTCGCCCAAAGCGCCCAAGGACAAATTCAACAACGCGCTAATCAGTTAGAACAAAATGTCATCGCCGACATCCGTATCGAAACCGACAAAATTGCTAAAGCAAAAAACCTCCAGTTAATTATTCCTAAGGCGGTTGCTTTCACTTCTGATCCTTCACTCGATATCACCGCCGACATTATTAAGAATCTGAACGCTAATTATAAATCAGGTTCTGCGACCGAGGCTGAAAAGCCTGCTGCTAAATAATAAAAATAATGAAGTCCGCCCCTGAGTTTCAGGGGCGCTTCATTTAGGACATGTCCTTCACCCTCACGCTTACCGAACTCGCCAAAATCACGGCGGCTTCGGCTATCGAAGGTTCACGGACATCTCCGATTAAAGCTATCGCATCCCTGGCTGACGCTGGATCCGATGATTTATCTTTTTTAGGAAATCCCAAATACAGCACCGCCGTTGCGACGTCTAAAGCGGGTGTTATTTTAGTTCCAGTCGACTACGCGGGAAAACCCAATGCGGAACAAGTTTATCTCCGCGTCGAAAAACCTTCCTACGCTTTAGCACTCATCTGCTCCGCCCTCGAAGCACAACTCTGGCCTCAACCGGCGAGTGGCATTCATGCCTCCGCCGTCATCGCTAAAACGGCAAAGATTGATTCTACTGCCACCATCGGACCGCTCTGCTTCGTCGGAGAAAATTCTACGATCGGCGCAGGCGTCGTTCTCGAAGCACAATGTTTTATCGGCGCGAATGTTTCGATTGGACAACGCTCTTGGCTAAAATCAGGCGTCACCATTGCTGATTATTGTATCGTTGGTGCGCGTTGTCGTTTTCAATCAGGCGTTGTGATTGGTTCCGATGGATTTGGCTACGAACCCGTCGGACAAGAAATTCATCGCATTCCCCAAATTGGAAATGTCGTCCTTGAAGACGACGTGGAAGTCGGTGCGAACACGACCATCGATCGCGCACGCTTTAGTCAGACCACGATTGGTCGTGGTACCAAAATTGATAATCTCGTGCAAATTGCGCATAACGTCCGCATTGGAAAACAATGTCTTATTGCCGCGCAGGTCGGTATTGCGGGAAGTTCTACCCTCGGTGATTACTGTGTGCTCGGTGGTCAAGCAGGTGTCGCTGGGCATTTAACCTTGGGCGATCGCGTGCAATTAGGGGCGCAGACGGGCCTCTTCCAAGACGTGGCGACGAACGAATTTTATAACGGAACGCCCGCCATCCCCATTGGTTTAGAGCGTCGCTTAGTGGTTTTATCCAGAAAATTACCCGATTTATTCAAAAAGGTTGATTCGCTTGCCGCATCGTTGGACTCTGTTCGTCGTCCAAATTCATGAGCCAGCCAGTTATCAAAATTTTTACAGGGAACGCCAACCCTGCACTCGCTAAAGAAATTTGCGATCATCTCGGTGAGCCCCTCGGTTCCGCGACGGTGAACTGTTTTCCGGATGGTGAAACGTTCGTGCAAATAAATGAAAACATTCGCGGCTGCGATGTGTTCGTGGTGCAACCTACTTGTGTGCCGGCGAATGATCGTATCATGGAATTATTAATCATGATCGATGCACTCCGTCGTGCCTCGGCTGCACGGATTACCGCCGTTATTCCTTTCTACGGTTACGCCCGTCAAGACCGCAAAGACAAACCGCGCGTTCCCATCACCGCGAAACTTGTCGCTAATCTTTTAACGGCCGCCGGTGCGAATCGCATTCTCACCGTTGATTTACACGCGCAACAGATTCAAGGCTTCTTCGATATTCCGGTCGACCATCTCTATGCGTCGCCCGTCTTCTACGCCTATATTAAAAATAAACCCTGGTTGAAAGATGCGACTGTATTTTCTCCCGATGTCGGTGGCCTGAAATATGCTTCAGCCGTCGCGGATATGCTTAACCTGCCTTATGGCTTCGTGGCGAAACGTCGCACAAGTGCTACCACGGTAACCGCTACGAGCTTGGTGGGTGATGTAGACGGCAAAGATGTTATCTTAGTCGATGACATGACGGAGACCGCTGGCACATTAGTCGCCGCTGCTGAATTGATTAAGAAGAATGGTGCCCGCACAGTGCGTGCGATGGTTTCACACTGCATGATTCAAGAAATTGCTTACGAGCGTTTTAAGAAAGGCGTGATTGATGAAGTCATCACGACTAATTCTGTGCCGATTGATACTCGCGGATTACCGATCACGGTTTTATCCATCGCTCCTTTATTGGCCGATGCGATTCGCCGGATTCACGGCAATAATAGCGTGACAGATCTCTTCCCCATTAAGGGACACTGATTTCGTTCAGTTAGATTATTTTTTTCCGTTAAGGAAATTAATAATCTGCTGAGCTTGGTCGCCCGTATGTCCGTCGTAATCGGCCATCACGCAAACGCCGTCTTTAAAGAGAAAGGCCGAGCGACTCGCAAAACCGAAACCCATTAAACTCACATGAAAGGCTTTGATAACTTTTTTGTCTTTATCGGCTAAGAGTGAGAAGGGGAAATTTTGTGATTTTTGGAAAGACTTTTGGGCTTCTTCATTGTCGGTGCTTACACCAAGAACTTTAACGCCTAACTTTGTTAAAGCTTCCCAGTTATCACGAAGGGAGCAGCCTTGTTTAGTACAACCGGGAGTATTGGCCTTCGGATAGAAATAAACGAGTAGGTAACCTTGGGCACCGAATTGAGCGACGTTCACGGGCTTGCCGTCTTGATCATTGCAGGTCACGTCGGGCAAGCGCTCGCCCACATCAAGTCGTTCAGCCGCATTACCGAAAAAAGGAAGAAAGGAAAAGAGCATGAGGGCGATGGTTTTCATCGATGTGGAATCAAACAATTTTCGGACCAAAGGCAAACCCTCCGTTGATGTTTTCGTGTCGCTTGTCGGCCTATATCCCACAAAACAGAGGTATGTCGCAGGAAATACTCGCCACCATCCCACACCGCCCACCTTTTCTTTTTATCGATGAAATTAAAGAGGTCCGCACCGACGGTGCCGTTTGCACAAGAACCTTCCGTGCCGATGAGCCTTTTTATAGCGGACACTATCCAGGCAACCCGATCACCCCAGGTGTGTTGCTTTGTGAATCGGTTTTCCAAACGGCTGCGATTTATTTGACGAAGAAATTACAGGCGGAAGGCGTGACGTCTGCTGATAAAACGCCGGTGCTTTGTCGCATCGAAGAAGCTAAATTTAAGGGTATGGTGAAACCGGGCGATACGGTCACGATTGATGTAAAGCATGTGGAAACCCTGCAGCAGTTTCACTTTCTCACCGGGAGCGTCCGCCTCGACGGAAAAGTGGTGCTCACTATTCGTTTCGCACTCGCTCTAGTCCCCCAAACTGTTTGAAATTAAAGTATGTCATTTCTCGGAATCAGTGGAAAAACATTTTTAATATTAGGCGTCGCTAATAAAAAATCGGTCGCCTGGCACGTCGCCAAAACGCTCGAAGCGGAAGGCGCTAAAGTAATTTACTCGGTGCGATCCGCTGCGCGTAAAGAATCGCTCAATACCTTGCTCGCGGGCAAGCCGACGTACATTTGCGATTTAGAAGATGAAGCACAGACCATGCAACTTGCTGAGAAAGTAGGCAAAGAACACGGACCGATTGATGGTGTATTGCATAGCGTGGCCTTCGCTAATTTCTCGAAGGGTATGCAGCCCTTTCATGAGACCGTGCGGGCGGATTTTCTTCAAGCCACGGCGATTTCCTGTTTCTCGTTGGTCGAACTTTCGAGAGCCCTAAAACCGTATTTAACTAAAGAGGCATCGGTTGTTTCGATTGGGATTTCCTCACAAGTCACCGCCGCGAATTACGGTTACATGTCGCCCATCAAAGCGGCTTTAGAATCAGCGAGTCGTTTTTTAGCAAAATCTTTTTCGGCTGATTCACGCGTGCGCTTTAATTCCGTAAATGCCGGTCCCTTAAAAACCAGTGCGAGTGCCGGCATTCCTGGATATTTAGAAAATTATCTGCACGCCGAAAAAATGACTCTGCGAAAAGAAGCTTTAAAAACGCAAGAAGTGGCTGATGTCGCAGTCTGGTTGCTTTCTCCACGTTCCAGTGGAGTGAATGGGCAGGGCGTGGTCGTCGATGCAGGGATGGGTTTAAATTTCTTTGACGAAGAACTCGTTAAAGCCTCCTCGCGCCTTTTATAACGTGCAATTTCAACGCACAGTATTGACGGGTTTGGTGGCCGAACTTCCGCCCGAAGTTTGGACTTCCGATGAAGTCGAAAAACGTCTGGCGCCCGTGTATACACGATTAAAATTACCGGAAGGTCGCTTGGAGTTGATGACAGGAATTAAAGAGCGTCGATTTTGGCCACAGGCGATGCTGGCGTCGCAGGCTTCGGCCCTCGCTGGGAAAAAGGCGATGGCGGCCGCTGGGGTCGGTCCAGCGGACATTGATTTACTCATCCATTCATCCGTCTGTCGCGATCGCCTAGAGCCTTCTACAGCCGCCTACGTTCATGGTTTGCTGGGTTTAGGACCGCAGGTGCAGATTATGGATATTTCGAATGCCTGTTTAGGTTTTTTAAATGCGGTGGTGATGGCGGCTGGCTTGGTGGAGTCGGGTCAGATTCGTCGAGCCCTCATCTGCTCTGGCGAAAATGGTAAACCTTTGGTCGAGCACACGATTCGTCAGTTGAACGAAAATCTTTCTTTAACGCGCGATTCCATTAAACCCTATTTTGCAAACCTCACCATTGGTGCGGGTGCGGCGGCGGCGATTGTTTGTCGCGAAGAATTAGCGCAGGATGATTTAATTCGCTTACGTGCGGCGGCCTGGGAAACGGATTCCTCAGCGAATCAACTTTGCGAAGGCGATACTTCATCGAATGAATTGGATATGCGAACTGACTCCGAAGCTTTATTGATAGCGGGAGTGGGCTTAGCTCAACGTTGTTGGAATCGATTTAAAAATGAAAGCGGCTGGACTGAATCTACTCCGCAAAAAATTATTACGCACCAAGTGGGTCGTCGCCACTCGGCCTTACTTTTCGAAAAGTTAGGATTAGATCCGGCAAAAGATTACCAAAGTTTTGATCGCCTTGGAAATGTCGGTTCAGTTTCTTTACCGGCGACTTTGGCGCTCGCCCGTCTCGAGGGAAAAATTAAAGCGGGAGATAAAACCGCGCTGTTAGGGATTGGCAGTGGCCTCGTTAGTCTTATGTTGGCTGTAGAATGTTAGCGCCCCATCCATCCACGATGTCGCCTGCGGTGAAGGCTCTGTACCCCTTCGAGGTACGAGAATACGCATCGGCCGATGGGGTGATGCGTTTTGTGGATCACGGACCCAAGGATGGGCCTGCCGTGCTGCTTTTACATGGGAACCCCTCTTGGTCATTTTTATGGAGAAACCTGGTCCTGAAGCTCGGTAAGGCAGGTTTTAGGGTCATTGCCCCCGACCACCTTGGGATGGGTCTGTCGGACCGACCGGCCAAGTTCCTCCGCCTCGATGACCGCATCAACGCCGTGCATGGGTTGGTCGAATTCTTAGGTCTCAAAAAATTTGATATCGGAGTTCATGACTGGGGTGGTGCGATTGGGCTGGGTCTGGCCGGTCGCATGCCTGACCGTATTGGAAAAATCTTAATCACGAACACAGGCGCATTTCTCTCGGACAACATTCCCAAGCGGATAGCGGTCTGTCGTCTGCCGTTCATCGGCCGCTTCCTCGTCGAAACCTTTAACGCCTTTGCTTGGCCTGCGACTTGGATGGCGGTCCAGAAGCCCATGAATAAGGGGGTAAAAGAGGGTTTCCTGTTTCCTTATCCAACGGCCGACTCACGTAAGGCGGTGGCTGACTTCGTGGCGGACATCCCGATGGAGCTGAATCACCCCACGCGCACTATCCTGGCCGAAGTAGGGGAGCGTCTGGTTTTACTGAAAGACAAACGCGTCATGATTTTATGGGGCCTGCGGGACTTCTGCTTCGATCAAACTTTTTTAGCCGAGTTCGAACGCCGTTTTCCACACTCGCAGAAGTTGATTTTTAGTGAAGCCGGACACTATGTTTTGGAAGATGCGGGAGACGCGGCCATCGATCCTGTAGTTCAATTTTTCTTGAACACTTAAAGTAATCGGTAAAAAGGTGTAAAAAGGATGTAAAATAGGGTGTTTATACCCTGTGAATAAACTATTTTAGTGTATTCATAAAAACCTTATAATCAACGACTTAAGAATGTGAAAAAACCTCACATTTTGAGTGTTTTCCTATTGCAGATTGGGTTGTGAAAAACAGACTAAAAAAACCCTAAATTAATAGGGTACAAAACTATCTTTTATCACACAAAAAATGAGCGAAAATTCTGAAAAATCTGGTCCCACAGGAAAGCACACAGGTAAAGCGTCTTACGATGCCGTAGACATCAAGCGATTGAAAGGTTTGAAGGCCGTGCGCGAGCGACCAGGTATGTATATTGGTGATACAAATGAAACAGGTCTGCACCATTGTGTTTATGAAATTGTTGATAACTCGATTGACGAAGCACTCGCGGGATATTGTCACAGCATCAAAGTAGAAATCTACGCTGATGGATCACTTTCAGTTGAAGATGATGGCCGTGGTATTCCGGTGGCAATGCACCCCGAAGAAAAAATTCCTACTTTAGAATTAGTTTTAACCAATCTGCACGCGGGTGGAAAGTTTGATAAAGGAGCTTACCAAGTTTCGGGCGGATTAAACGGCGTCGGTGCCAAGTGCGTGAACGCGCTCTCCGATATATTTATTGCTGAAGTCAGTCGCGAAGGAGAAGTTCACCAAATGAAATTCTCGCGCGGTGAAGTCACCCAACAAATCAAAGTCATCGGAAAAACTAAGCGTACGGGAACAAAAATTACGTTCCACCCGGATCCCGAAATCTTCGTCGCTACTCAAGAATTTAAGTACGACACCCTGGTTCGCCGGATGCGCGAATTAGCGTTTTTAGTGCCTGGAATCACAGTGGAAATGAAAGACCACCGCACGAATCGTGCGGATAAATTTGAGTTTAAAGAGGGTATCGCCGAGTACGTTTCTTTTTTAAATGTAAACGAGGAGCCGCTCTTCAAGGAGCCTATTTTAATTTCTGCGGAAGTGGATTTTACTGACTTAGCCAATCCTCGCGTGATGGCGGAAGGCGAAAAGCCCAAGCCCAACCAGCGTCGGATGACGGTGGATGTCGCCCTGCAGTACAACGATCGCTACGACGAAATGGTTTTCTCTTATGCGAATTTAATTAATCAGCCTGAAGGCGGTACGCACTTGTCTGGTTTCCGTTCAGCGCTCACTCGCGTGATTAATCACTACGCTAAGTCCAATAATTTAATTAAAGATAAAGATACTAAATTGAGTGGTGACGACATGCGCGAAGGTTTAGTCGCCGTTATTTCCGTCAAGCACCCCGATCCGAAATTCCAATCGCAGAATAAAACTCGTCTGACCAATCCGGAAGTGGAAGGCATTGTGACTTCCGTCGTCGGCGAACAATTAAAATATTATTTAGAACGCGATCCCAAGACGGGCCGTCGCATTGTCGATAAATGTTTGAACGCGGCACGTGCACGTGAAGCGGCACGAAAGGCCCGTGAAACCGTCCGTAAATCAGCCATGTCCTCCGGCGGCTTGCCTGGTAAATTAGCTGACTGTTCGGAAAGCGATCCAGCGGTTTGTGAATTGTACATCGTCGAAGGTGACTCCGCAGGTGGTTCCGCCAAACAAGGTCGCGATCGTCGCTACCAAGCGATTCTCCCGATTAAAGGAAAAATCTTGAACGTTGAAAAAGCACGTATTGATAAAATTTTATCCAACGAAGAAATTCGTACTATCATCACAGCGTGTGGTACGGGCATTGGTAAGCACGAAGGCGATGGCGCGTTCGATGTTACCAAGTGTCGTTACCATAAATTAGTGATTATGACGGATGCGGACGTGGACGGTTCACACATTCGTACGCTCTTACTGACCTTCTTGTTCCGTCAAATGCCTGGCCTCATCGAAGCCGGCTATGTGTATATTGCACAGCCTCCGCTTTATCGTATTAAACGTAAGAAGCGTGAGCAGTACGTGGACAATGATCCTGACTTAAATCGTATCCTTCTCGAATTAGGTTCGGAAGATGTGAACTTACTTCGCCTGCGCGATAAGCACGTTTTCCCCGGTCAGAAGCTCGACAAGATTGTCGAATCCCTCGCTCGTTTAGAGTCACTGGGCGTGAGTATCGGTCGTACTGGTTGCCAACTCGGCAATTACCTCGATCAGCAAATCCATAAGAACCACGCGCTCCCTCGTTTCATCGTACGTACGCGTACCGGCAATGAAGAAACCTATGAGTTCCTGGTCGATGCGGATGCTAAGCAGGACTACTTAAAGAAAGCCGGCGTGGAAGATTTCCTCTCGGATATGATTAACCGCGAGAAGAAACTGAAGGACGGTACGATTGTGCAACAGCGCGTTAATATCATCGAAGTCTTTGAAAACGAATCCATCAGCAAGGTGCTGAAGGATTTAGAAAATCATGGTATGGATGTGCAGAAATTCTCTGGCGGAGAAGACGCGCGTTATCATTTAATCGATGGCTCGACTCCGGAAGAAGAAGCGGCCGCTGAGAAAGAAGATGCGAAAGCTGAAAAAGCGGAGAAAGCCGAGAAGGGTGCCGAGAAGGCCGCCAAGAAGATCGTGAAGAAAGCGGATCCCGTGCCTCTGATGTCGATTCTCGAACTCATTGGACAGATTCGTCAATTCGGCCGTAAAGGACTCACCATTCAACGATACAAAGGTCTCGGTGAAATGAATCCTAAGCAGTTATTTGAAACGACGATGGATCCAGCCAAACGCCGATTCTTAAAGGTCGATATCCGTGACGCTGCAGAAGCTAACCGAGTTTTCGCCATGCTCATGGGTGAAGACGTGCCCTCGCGCCGTGCCTTCATTGAGGACAACGCACTCAACACCTCGAACCTCGACGTCTAATTCCTTACTCACTTCTAAATTTATCTCTCAATGTATTCTGAAAACGAAAAACTTACTTCGGCTAATATCTCCGAAATCATGCAAACCGCGTACATCGATTATTCGATGTCCGTTATTGTTTCGCGTGCCTTACCTGATGCGCGTGACGGCTTGAAGCCGGTGCAGCGGCGGATCCTTTACGCGATGTTGCGTGAAGGCCTGGTGTACAATCGTCCCTTCGATAAGTGCGCGGGTGTCGTCGGTGAAGTTCTCAAGAACTATCACCCGCACGGCGATAGCTCGGTGTACGATACTTTGGTCCGTCTGGCCCAAAACTGGGTCATGCGTTATCCGCTGATTGAACCTCAAGGTAATTTCGGTTCGGTCGACGGCGATCCACCCGCCGCTTACCGTTATACCGAGTGTCGCTTATCCGAAGTTTCTGCTGAGCTCCTCGGTGATATCGACGAAGACACCGTAGACTTCATTCCTAATTATAAAGAGTCTACCACCGAGCCAACCGTCTTACCTTGTGCGTTACCGCACTTATTAATGAACGGTTCGACCGGTATCGCGGTTGGTATGACCACGAATATTCCTCCTCATAATTTAAATGAACTCATTGAGGCAACCTGTCTGATTATTGATAAGCCCGCGACGACGGTGGATGATTTAGAGAAAATTATTATGGGTCCCGATTTTCCAACGGGTGGCGTGATCAATGGTAAGGACGGCATCAAACAATACCTCCGCACCGGTCGTGGTATTGTGCGCGTGCGTGGCGTTGCGCACACTGAAGAAATGAAGAACGGTAAGGAGCAAGTGGTTCTCACCGAACTTCCATATAATACTAATCGTTCAACTTTGGTGAAGCATATCGCCCAGCTGATCGGGGAAAAAGTCTTGGACGAAGTTTCCGACTTACGCGATGAGTCCGACGAAAATACCCGTATTGTGATTGAGTTGAAACGTAACGAATCAGCGAAGGTGGTCGTCAATAAACTCTTTAAAAATACGGCCTTCGAAAGCTCTTTCGGGGTGATTTTATTGGCCCTCGATAAACGTCGTCCGAAGCAAATGAACATCCGCGAGATGCTCGAGTGTTTCGTGGAGCACCGCCGCGACGTGGTCACCCGTCGTACTCGTTTCCGCTTACGTAAAGCCGAAGATCGTGCCCACATTTTAGAAGGTTTCAAAATTGCCCTGCGCAATCTCGATGATTTCGTAAAAATTATTCGAGCGGCGACGAATCGTGATGAAGCCCGCGTGAAGTTGATGGCCAAGTATGGTCTCAGTGAGCGCCAGGCCGTAGCGATTCTCGACTTACGTCTCTATCAACTCACCGGTTTAGAGCGCGATAAGATCGAAGCTGAATACCGCGAACTCATGGCCATCGTGGAAGAATTACGTTCTATCTTGGGCAGCGAATTAAAATTACTGACCTTAATTAAGACCGAATTACGTGAGGCTGCGAAGAATCACCTGTCGCCTCGCAAGACGAAGGTCATCAACCAAGAAGGAGATTTAGCGATGGAAGATATGATCGCGAATGAAGGCTGTGTGGTGACCGTCTCACACGCCGGATTTATTAAACGCACTAAGGTGGACCAATACCGTTTACAAAAACGTGGCGGTAAGGGTACCAAGGGTGCCGAGCTCTCCAAGGCAGCTAGTGATGATGACTCCGATTTCATTGAGCATTTATTCACGGCGAACACGCACGACCACATCATGTTCTTCATGAATAACGGCCGAGTTTACGTCGAGAGAGTTCACGAAATTGAAGAAGCGGCTCGAGCTACTCGCGGTAAGTCGATTGCTCGTCTGCTTGATTTAAAAGATGATGAGAAATTAGCGGCGATGGTTTGTGTGAACGATTTCGCCGAAGGTAAATTCTTGATCATGTGTACCGCTAACGGCACCATCAAGAAGACCGAGATTTCTAAATACGAAAACTACCGCAAGGGTGGTATCATCGGAATCAATATCGAACACGGTGATCGATTGATCTCCGTGAAATTAACCAATGGCGATAATGAGGTCGTGATGATTTCCCAATCCGGTATGTCCATTCGCTTCCATGAATCGGATGTTCGTTCGATGGGTCGCGACACGACGGGCGTGATTGGTATGAATCTCGACTCAGGCGACTTAGTGAAGGCCATGGAGATTGTGGATGCGGCCAATACCTTACTCGTGGTGGGCATCGACGGTATCGGAAAACGTACCGCGTTTGATGATCCTGAAACCAAGGAGCCGATTTATCGTAAGCAATCTCGCGGTGGTAAGGGTGTGATTGCGATTAAGACCGAAGTCGGCGTGGCGGGTGCGCTCAGCGTTAAGGAAGATGACGAAGTCATGATGCTGACGAAGGGTGGCCAATCCATCCGTACGAAGGTTAAAGACATTCGTTGCACCGAAGGCCGTAACACCAAGGGTGTCCGCGTCATGAGGCTCAAGGACGGAGAGATCTTAACCGGCATCTCCAAGGTTGAGCGTTCGGACGAAGAGGAAGAAAACGCCAAGCCGCCTTCAGCCTAAGCGTCGGTTTAAACTCTCGAACATGGGGCGCGAACAGCGCCCCATTTCTTTTACGCCTTTTCCAGAGTGGCAATGCACTCGATGTGGCGCGTTTGGGGGAAGAGATCGAAAGGTTTCGCGGACACAACTTTCCAGCCACGCGCGCAGAGGTATTTTAAATCGCGTGCTTGGGTGTCGGGTGAACAGCTAATATAAATAATACGACGGGGAGAGAATTTATGTAACTGTTCGAGGAAACTCTCATCACAACCCTTGCGGGGTGGATCGACGATGACTGCGGATTCATGTCCGCGAACGGGGATACTTTTGAAAATCGATTCCGCCGAGCCGGCGATGAAGCGGCAGTTCGTTAAACCATTGAGGGTAGCGTTCTCGGCGGCTTTGCGGGCGGCGTCGGCGCTGACTTCGATCCCATTAACGGAGTCGAAACTCTTCGCACCAGAGATCGCGAACAATCCTGAACCACAATAGGTGTCGACTAAATGTTTCGCTCCGGAGGCTTTAGCGCTTTCGATGGCGTATTGCACAAAACTTTCGAGCACCGAGGGATTGTTTTGGAAGAATTCTCCCGCGAGGAATTTTAATTTAATTTTACCGACTTTTTCGGTGACGACCTGACGAGAATCGGAAACGACGCCTTCTTCGCATTCACGGAATAGCAGGGTGGCACCGCGTTCAAACTCACCGGGGGCACGATGGATTTCTTTGCGGGCGCGGGCGTAGGCGGCGTTGATGGCGTCGGTCGCTAAAGGACATTTAGGCACATCGATGACGCGACGGGTGGTGCCGGCGGCGAGGAAGCCGATGGGGAAATCTTGGCGACGAGGGGTGAGGAAGTGCGGAGTGATTTTGGAACGGTAGCCGTATAATTTCGGCGAAGGGAAGCACGGTTCGATTTCCATTTTTAATCCACCCAGGCGTTCATAAACTTCGGCGACCTGTTTGCGTTTCCATTCTAACTGCGCGGGGTAGTTCATGTTTTGATACTGGCAACCACCGCATTCGCCGAAAAGTTCGCAACGCGGCTGTACGCGATCGGCGGAGGGAATGATGACGCGAACTAAATCGCCACGAGAAAAGTTAGCGGCGTTATGCCAAATTTTTACCACGACTTTTTCGCCGGGGAGGGCACCGGTGACGAAAACAACCCAACCATCGACGCGGCCAAGGCCATCGCCTAAGTTCGTGAGTGTGGCGATTTCGACTTCGACCTCTTGGTGATAAGTGAAAGGACCTTCTCGGAATTTAGGAGGCTGGTTGGACGGAGCTGAATCTTCTTCGGACATGGCAGTAAATTCTTCTCCTTGGGGAGAAGGTCGAGCCTTAACCCTTTTAATGAACGGCTATCCTTGCTCTTTGCGGTGGAATTCGCCTTTAATCGGTCTGTGTCCGAAGAAATCATCCAGAGCCGACAAAATCCGCGCATTCAGGCTGTCGCGCGTTTACGCGATCGACCTGAGCGCGAGACGCGTGGCCTGTTTATTGCCGAAGGACTGCGTGAGCTCGGTCGAGCCTTCGAACGGAAAATCAAAATCGAAGAAGTTTATTTTTGTCCGGAAATGTTTCGGGGAAGTGAGGCCGCTGAACTCGTCACGCGTTGTCGGGCCGAGCGTATTATTTGCTGTGAAGTGGGAAGTTCCGCTTTTGAGAAGATGAGTGGTCGCGAAGGGCCCGATGGTTTACTCGGTGTCGCTAAAACATGGGACTGCTCGTTGTCGCAATTAAAACTATCTACGACGCCTTTATTACTAGTAGCTGAATCGGTAGAAAAACCAGGAAACTTGGGCGCACTTTTACGCACGGCGGATTCAGCGGGTTGTGATGCGCTCATTATTTGTGATCCCGTGACTGATGTTTTTAATCCGAATGTCGTACGATCATCGC
>SIAU01000016.1 GCA_009691685.1 Opitutales bacterium | reverse complement strand
ATGCAGTTTTATGCACATTGCCTGTTAGCTTGTCTTGCGCCGGATAGATTTACTAAGGATTTAATGAATAAATACATACGTGAGTCATCTGAGCACTTTTTTGACTCTAGCCTAAATAGACTATGCTGGATTAATCATGGTAAGTTTGGTCCTTATGCAGTCGATTGAGCCAAACCATATTTATCTACCGAATCGGCTTGAGCAGAACCCGCCAGTGTGTTTTGTGAATGGGACGGAGAGATGGCAGAGTGGTCGATTGCACCTGACTTGAAATCAGGCGGTGCCGCAAGGCATCCGGGGGTTCGAATCCCTCTCTCTCCGCCAATTTAAACGATACAAAGGGGACACGTGGGCAAGGTGACATGGGGACACGGGGAGATCCATTCGCGACGTAGTCGCTCATCCATCTTTTAATAGATATTACACTACCCCTTGCCAACGTGTCACCTTGTCCCCATGTCACCTCAATTTTTAATCGGGGCGAAGCCCTGCAGCGAAGCGGAATCAATCCCTCTCTCTCCGCCACTTTAATTGAGGGAACAAGTTGGCAAGGTGACACGGTGACAAGGGGAGATGCCGGACGCGACTAAGTCGCGCCCCTAAACTTAATTTGCTTCTGAAACTGGGCTGAAGGTGCTGGCTTTTTGGGACGCCTCTGATTTTTGGTCGGGGGTGATTTTCTTTTCGAGATTATCGAGGCTGGCTTGGGCGCGGATGTGGCCTTTGCTCGCCGCAATGCTCCACCACTTGTAGGCTTCGACCTCACTGCTCGCTACGCCTTCACCATTTAAATAATGGAGTCCTAATTCAAATTGGGCTTCGCTCTGACCTTGTTTCGCCGCACGCGTGAGCCATTCGACGGATGCGACATCGTTCTTGGGGAGTCCGCTACCAAACGAATACGCTGCGCCTAATTTATACTGAGCTTCGGGGTCGCCCGCCTGAGACGCTTTAATAATGTCTTCGAGTGAACCAGTTTCTTTCTTCACTCGCTCTTTGCGAAATTCACTGGCGCGAGTTTGTCCATCGACGCGTTGATCTCTGCTTAAAGCATTTTCAATAGCGGCGACTTTTTTATTCGCCTTGGTGTATCCCTGACTGGCGGAGAGAAGATACCACTTGTAAGCTTCGGCGTTATCTTGTTTTCCGACCCAACCCGATTCAAAGCCCTCACCGAGTTGAAATTGTGCGAGCGGATCCATTTGATCGGCTGCTTTGCTAAGCCACTCAGTCGCTTGAACGTCGTCGACCGCCAATCCGATGCCGCGATGATAGGCGGTACCGAGTAATGATTGCGCCTTGCTGTTTCCTTTTTCGGCGGCGACTCGATACCAGCGGACAGCCTCGGTGTTGTTTTGTGGTACGCCAACACCCGTGGCATGCAGTTCACCTAATTCGAAGGCAGCTTGGGCGTCGCCCTGCATTGCCTTTTCCTGAAGTTGGGTGGCTTTGTCTTTGGGATTACAGGCAGCGACAACCAGGACGAAGAGTAATATCCAATGGCGAAGAGGGGACATGTCGGGTAGAGAATCTTTTGGCTGGAGGCGGAGGCAAGTCTTACACAATGTAATCTTCGAACATGGCGACAATTCTATGTATGAAGTGGGGCACCAAGTATGGGCCTGAGTATGTAAATCGACTTCATTCGATGGTGCAACGCCATCTGACGATCCCTCATCGTTTTGTCTGTCTGACCGATAATAAAGAGGGTCTGCATCCTGGGATTGAGACCTTTCCGATCCCCAGTCTGAAGTTGCCCGCCGGAGCGCCCGAACGCGGGTGGACCAAGCTGGTTTCGTTTTCGCCCGATCTAACGGTGAAGGGTGGACCTGAATTAAAGGGTGAAGTGCTTTTTCTCGATATCGATATCGTGATCGTCGGAAACATGAACTCCTTCTTCGAGCAGCCTGGGGAGTTTTTAATTATCCGCGATTGGCAGAAGGGACACTACACCGGGAATTCATCGGTGTATCGCTGGACCGCGGGTCAGCATGCGGACGTGATTGATTACTTCCGAAACAACTTAGAACTTGTGCGTAAGACGCATCGCAATGAACAAGAATATTTAACGGCACAGTTATCGGCTGAAGGTAAGGTCAGTTACTGGCCCGAGACTTGGTGCCGCAGTTTTAAACGTCACTGCGTAAAGTATTTCCCATTTTCATTTTTCCAAACGCCGACCATTCCTGAAGGTGCGAAGATTGTGGTTTTCCATGGTGTGCCTAATCCGCCCGATGCGTTGGTTGGTCGCAGCGGTAAATGGTATCGTCGGGTTCTGCCCACACCTTGGATTGGGGAAAATTGGAAGTGACGCGAGCAGAGCTCACGTCACTCAGGGGACACGTGGGCAAGGTGACACGGTGACAAGGGGAGCTGCGAAAGACACTTGATTAAAATTTTGCTATTTTGAGATATTTCTTCGATATACATAAGTAATCCCGCTAATGAAATCGACCTCATCCATAAAGCGCCGTGGCTTTACTCTAATTGAGTTGCTCACGGTGATTGCGATTATTGGTATCTTAGCCGCTGTACTTTTCCCGGGTGTGCAAGGTGTGATGAAGATGGCCAAGAAGTCCACCGCTTCGACGAAACTTCGTAATATCGTTCAGGCAGTGATTTCATTTTCTGATGGTAAGAAATATATAAAGACTGGCACATGGAGTATCACTAATAATTCAAGCGCTAGTTCGATTAGCGAATACGCTGCAGTTCTCGCTTATAATTCCAATTTAAATTCGGCTGAAATTTGGTATGTTGATGCCGATAAGAGTAATGAAAATGCTTCATTCCCAAAACAGGTTTTAACCGGTGCCGTAGGTGCACAACAGATCGATACGAACTTCGCGACTCCATCTGACGCTTAAGGTTACCACGCTTGGACGGCTTATACGCCCACACTTAAGAATCTAAACAGCAACATTCCACTTCTCTGGACTCGCGGACTTTCTTCTGCGGGTACTTGGGATGCAGCTGATGGTGTTTGGGGTGCTGACGGAGGCCATATCGGCTTCGGTGACTCTCATGTTATTTGGAGCGCAAATACCTCAGATGATGGTAACAATGTCGCACTCTTTATCGATAGATCAACAGGTGCAGCTACTGCGGATTGGAAGAAAGCAGTATCCGAAGGTACCATTACTGAACTATCGTCGAAGTGATACGCGAGCAAAGCTCGCGAGGGGACAAGGTGACATGGGGACAAGGAGAAGAGTAAAATATATAGTAAATAAGGGCACGATACTGTCGTGACCACGCATTACCCCATGTCCCCGTGTCACCTTGCCAGCTAAACCCTACAGAAGAAACTATTTAGTTTCTTCTGCATCATTCTCCGCTTCTTCCTTGGCTTTGGCCTGAGAGCTGAGAACGGGTTGGGCGAAGAGGCGACCGTCATGAAGTTTCGCTACATAGCCTTCGCTGATTAAGAAATTAAGATCTACGAGGACTTTGCTCTTGGCTTCATCATCCGCATTTTCACCGGCGATGGAGAGAACGACGTCCTTCGTTTGTTGTCCGATGTTTTTGTCGAGACTATCAAAAATCTTTTGCATCGAATCACTGAAGGTCGCTTGAGGGTCGCGACATTTGCGGCGCACACCACAGGCGTACGTGATTCCCTTGGAGCCCTTCTTATAAAGGTGGAAGCCTTCCTTGCGGAGACGTCCACGGATGCCATTCGCGGTATCGAGAGGGAAGTGACGTTGCAGCTCGAGGGCGTAGCGGACGTTATCACGCAATACACCAGGAGGCATTTCAGCGAGCAGACGGCCGGGGAAGCGGATTTGATTACGGGAAATGACCGTAGCTTCGCGACGGAAGGCTAATAAGAAACCACGGGCGGCATCGAGTGATTCGAGGCGTTCCGGTTCGCCTTCTTTACGGTCTTTGGGCGCGTATTCTTTACGTTTCGACATCGAAGCGACCCATTGGTCGATGACTTCTTTTTCCCGGATCATTTCAACGCCCGCTTTGAATCGATCAAAAGCGCCATTGGGGAAGTTGCGTGAGTGATGTTCGCGCAGAGCTTTTAAATAATTATGATGAGTCGGTGAACCGAGGATGACGCCGGTCTGTGGACATTTTGCGACCATCAAGAAATTTCCTTTCGGTGGTTCGACATCGACTTCAACCACGTCGAAGAATTTATCCAAGTGACGTGACATCACGTGGCTGACGGCTTCGGCTTCAGTTAAGAAAGGAACGCTATCAGGAACGGAAACAGAAAGTGTGGCTTGAGGATTTTTTTCCGCGTCTGCTGGTCTAATCACGATGGAGATGCGGTCTTCTTTATCTAAAATGAGGAGGGCGACGCTGAAGAGTTCGTAGGTGATGAGACTCTTCTTCATCGCTTCGCCGAGCGCTTCGAATTTCGCGTCATCGGGAAAAAAACCAGTACTGACTACTTTAACTGGAATCGCAGGTTCTTCTTGGTGTTGGGAAAACCGATCATCGCGACGTGGACCGCGACGATCATCGCGTTGAGAATTTTGTGGGCCACGAGAGGGACCGTGGGAAGGGCCGCGTGATGGACCACGTGAATCATCGCGACGTGGGGGACGGCTGCCGTCTCGGTCTCTATTGTCACGGCGACCGCCCTCGCGACCGGAGCTCACTTTTTCAGCGGGCCCGCTCACCCAGGAGGGGCCTAATCCTAGTGCGGAGAGGTCTATGGGAATCATAGATTCATTTTGCTCAGGGTTCTTTTTGGCCGTATCGGGAGACATTACTGGGTGAGAGTTGGGAAACTAATGTGATTTGGCAAGCGTTGGCATCAACGCTTTTTTCTTGCACCGTGCGTAAGGAGTTCCAGCGTGAACTTTCCTTCGAAAGCTCAGGTGGTGGAATGGCAGACACGCATGATTGAGGTTCATGTGCCGTAAGGTGTCCGGGTTCAAGTCCCGGCCTGAGCACCAATTTACAAAAACAGGTTTAGTTCGACAAAAACTAGACTGGTTTTGTGTTTTCATCCGAGGAATGTCTGCCACAACAGATGGAGATGGCGAACCTAGGTAAATTAAAAGTTTTAATATTAGGATCGGGCGGGCGCGAACATGCGTTGCTCAAGGCCTGTCTCAAGAGCCCGAAGGTCAGCGAAGTCATCGTCGCCCCAGGCAACGGCGGCATGGCATTGGAGGCTCGTTGCTTGAATGTAGATTTAACCAAGCCCGCCGATATTTTAAATTTAGTGCGCGAGCAGGGAGTTGAGTTTGTCATCGTCGGACCGGAAATTCCTTTAGCGCATGGGGTGGTCGATGTGCTCGAGGCCGCTGGCATTTTAACATACGGACCACTCCTGGCGGGTGCGCGTTTGGAGGCGAGCAAGGCATTCAGTAAAGATTTTCTTTTCCGACATAAAATTCCAACCGCGGCCGCGCAGACTTTTCAAAAGCTCGATGCGGCCTTAGATTATATCCGCCAACAATCATTACCGATAGTGATTAAAGCCTCTGGGTTAGCGGCTGGAAAGGGTGTGGTCATTGCCACCACGCTGGCCGAAGCCGAACAGGCATTACGCGATATGATGCAGGCGAAAATTTTCGGTAGTTCGGGTGATGAAGTAGTTATCGAAGAATTTATGCAAGGGGAGGAGGCGTCGATTATGTTGATGGTGTGTCGTGAAGAATATTTGATGCTTCCGCCGAGCCAGGATCACAAACGCGTGGGCGAAGGGGATACGGGATTAAATACCGGAGGCATGGGAGCGTACGCGCCGACGACGGTGGTGACGCCAGAGGTGGAACGTCGACTGCGCGAAGAAATTATTGTGCCGACGTTGAGAGGATTGAAGGCCGATGGGATTGACTATCGCGGCACGCTTTATGTTGGAATCATGGTGACGTCGACCGGCCCCCGGGTGGTCGAATTCAATGTCCGTTTCGGTGATCCCGAATGTCAGGTCCTACTTCCTTTATTAGAAACCGATCCCGTTGAAATCATGTTGGCGATTGCGGCGGGAACCTTTCGTTCGTCGAACGCTCAGTTACGCTCTGGTTCTACTTTAATTGTGGTACTAGCGGCGGGTGGCTATCCGGGCGACATTCGTAAGGGTGATGAAATTAAACTTCCTGCGAACTGTCCGGCCGATGTTCATATTATCCATAGTGGTACGCAAAGATTGGCGGATGGCAGAGTCGTCACGGCGGGCGGGCGCGTTTTGGGTGTGGTCGCGCATGCGGCTACGCTGAATGAGGCGGCCCAAAAAGCTTATCGTATCATACCCACCATACAGTTTGAGGGGATGCATTATCGCAGAGATATCGGATATCGGCAGTTAAAACGCGACGCGGGTAAGTGATTACAGGTTGAACCTTTTCATGAATCGAGTTACTTTAAGTCATGCCCATGGAGCGTGATACAGTGATGATTGTTTGCACGGGGAATACCTGTCGCAGTCCGATGGCTGAGGCTTTACTGAAAGCGGCGTTTAAGAAGAAGGCTGGTGGATTAGAAAAATTTAAAGTCGTGTCTGGTGGTTTATCGACGACGGCTGGTTCGCCCGCCTCGACGAACTCGGTGAAAGCCATGGAGCGTATTGGTTTAGATATTAAAGCCCATAAAAGCCGTCCGTTGAGTCAGTCCGACATCGAACAAGCCGCTATTATTTTTTGTATGACTGATTCTCATTTGGTGGGATTGGAGGATCGTTTCAAAGGCCTACCCGAGCATGTTTTATTATTTAGGGACTTATTGCCCAATGGTGAGTCGCGCGAAATCTCCGATCCGTTTGGCGGAAACTATCGAGAATATGAGGAATGTCGTGATTCTATGGTTGAAGCCGTGCCCTCCATCCTAGATTTCTTAAGAAAGAACTTTCTGACATGAGTACTCCATTTACAATTTCGTTTGGCAGTGATCACGGTGGGTTGTCATTGCGACACGATTTAATCGCTGCGTTGAAAGCGAAAGGTCACACGATTATTGATCGGGGTACGGACACTTCGGCTTCGTGTGATTATCCGGATTATGCTCAAGCCGTGGGAGCCGATGTGACTAGCGGCAAGGCCCAGTTCGGTATCTTGATTTGCAGGACGGGCATCGGGATTTCGATAGCGGCGAACAAGATTGCTGGTATTCGGGCAGCCTTGGTGCAGTCGGTCGACGCCGCTGAGCTCAGCCGCCAGCATAACAATGCGAATATTCTTTGTTTTGGCGCTAAATATGTAGATTTGCCCTTAGCCCTAGCGTGTTCTGAGGCTTTTCTGCGTTCCCAATTTGAAGGCGGGCGACATGTTGTTAGAGTGGATAAAATTGAGCCTAAAAACTCTTAATTTTTCCATTGCCTCACGCCGTCCCTTTCTTGCCCATATTAACAGAACATGAGCGCCATAAAACGTATTTCATTAGCACAACTTGATCCGGCGATTGATACGCTTATCAAAGCAGAATTAAACCGTCAACAAACGCACATCGAGTTAATCGCCTCGGAGAATTTTACTTTGCCTGCCATCATGGAAGCGCAGGGTAGTGTGCTCACCAACAAATACGCGGAAGGTTATCCCGGTAAGCGTTGGTATGGTGGTTGTGAAGAGGTTGATAAAATCGAACAACTTGCGATCGATCGTGCGAAGGCTTTGTTTGGTGCGGACCACGCGAATGTTCAACCGCACTCAGGCAGCCAAGCAAATGCTGCGGTTTATTTAGCTTCGATTAAGCCTGGAGATAAAATTCTGACTATGAATTTATCCCACGGTGGTCACTTAACTCACGGTAACGCCGCAAATTTCTCCGGAAAATTTTATACGGCCGTCCATTATGGTGTCGGTACTGATGGTCGAATTAACTATGAAGAAGTAGCGGAGATGGCGGCGCGGGAAAAACCGAAGATGATTACGGTCGGTGCGTCGGCCTATGCGCGCACGATTGATTTCGAGCGTTTCGGAAAAATCGCCCGCGAGAATGGGGCACTCCTTTTAGCCGATATCGCACACATTGCTGGGTTGGTGGCGGCGGGGGTTCATCCTTCACCCATTCCGCATGCGGATTTCGTAACCACCACGACGCACAAAACTTTGCGCGGTCCACGTGGTGGATTAATTTTATGTAAGGCCGAATATGCGAAGGCGATCGACTCAGGTGTTTTTCCTGGAACGCAGGGTGGACCTCTGGAGCATGTGATTGCGGCTAAGGCTGTTTGTTTTGCTCAGTGTGCTACGCCCGAGTTTAAAGAGTATGCGAAACAAGTCGTCGCTAATTCGAAAGCTTTAGCGGAAGCTTTGGTTGCGCACGGATTCCATTTGATCAGCGGTGGAACGGATAACCATTTAAGTTTATTAGATTTAAGAAAGAGTCACCCGAATGTGACTGGTAAGGATGCGCAGTTGGCGCTCGATGCTGCTCATATTACGGCCAACAAAAATACGGTTCCAGATGAGACACGCAGTCCCTTCCAGGCGAGTGGTATCCGTGTGGGTACTCCGGCGGTCACTTCTAGGGGGATGAAAGAGGGGGAAATGAAGGAAATTGCTCGGGCCATCGCGATTGTGCTGTCCGACCCTCAAAACCCTCAGAAAATAGAGGAAGGGAAGGCCATTGCGACCGCTTTATGCAGTCGTTTCCTCTTGCCTTACTAAGTTTAATAAAATTATTTCATCTATCGAGTTGTCCCCTCAACTCACCCCTTTTACTTACACCTAATATGAAATCCTCTTCCTCAACCAAACGCAGTGGTTTTACTCTCATCGAGTTGCTCACCGTTATTGCGATTATCGGTATCCTTGCCGCCGTCCTTTTCCCAGGTGTTCAAGGTGTGATGAAGAAGGCCAAGCAGTCCACGGCTTCGACCAAGCTTCGGAACATCGTGCAAGCGATGATTTCCTATTCTGATGGTAAGAAGTATATCAAGACTGGTGCATGGAGTGTTACCGCTAACTCTCAAGCTAGCTCCATCGCTGAATACGCTGCCGTTCTCGCTTACAACGCTAGTTTAAACACTGGCGAAATTTGGTATGTTGACGCTGACAAGCTCAACGAAAGCGCTTCCTTCCCAAAACAAGTTTTAACCGGTGCCGTGGGTTCACAACAGATCGATACCAACTTCAAGACTCCCACGGATAACTACGGCTACCACTCTTGGACTGCTTACACGCCAACGGCTAAGAACTTGGACGGTAACATTCCTCTCCTCTGGTCTCGCGGACTTTCCTCCGCGGGTGCTTGGGATGCAACTAATGGTGTTTGGGGTGCTGATGGAGGCCACGTTGGCTACGGTGACTCCCACGTTATCTGGACTGCTAACACCACCGATGATGGCAACGGAACTGCAATTTTCATCGATAAAGCAACCGGTGTTGCTACCGCTGATTGGAAGAAGGCTGTAACTGCAGGCACGGTTACTGAATTATCGTCCAAATAATCTTAAATGAGATTCTGAAAGGGCCCCGAGTAGGGGCCTTTTTTATGCTCAATAATTTATAATAAAAATGATAAGAATGTGGATTGATGCCTGCCGGCCAAAAACTTTGGTGGCCGCTTTGGTTCCAGTGGTGATGGGCACATTGGTGTTTTGGATCTATGGCGACAAACTTCACCTCGGTGCGCAGCAGGATTATCTATTTACGTTTTTCTCCTGTCTCGGTTTTGCGTTGGCTGCCCAGATTTTAAGTAATTTTTCGAACGATCTCGGAGATTCATTACGCGGTGCAGACAATCACAATCGGGTCGGTCCAAAACGGGCGGTAGCCAATGGTTTAATCAGTGCACGAGCGATGAAAATGGCGATGGGGGTGGTCATCGCTTTGGCCTGTTTGGCGGGATGGAAATTAGGAATTAGCCACCCGATATTATTTATCCCGGCAACGCTCGCACTGATTCTAGCGATGGGCTACACCCTGGGACCTTTGCCTTTAGCTTATCATGGACTCGGTGATGTCTTTGTCGTGGCCTGCTTTGGTCTACAAGCCACGGCGTTAACGGTTTATGCACTGTACTTAGAAGTGGGTACGACCGTTACCTGTGAAATGCCTTGGACGCCGGCCTTCATCGCAGGGCTAGGCGTAGGCCTGTTGGCGAATAATATTTTAATTGCGAATAATACTCGCGATAGGGAAACCGATGTAGCGTCGGCCAAAAAAACCCTCGTGGTGCGCTGGGGCCGAACCTTTGCCAAACTTCACTACTCGTTTAATTTATTCGTGGGAATTTTTTGTCTGAACATTGTATTTGGTCCACTCCCGCTCGTGATCATGCCCTTGGCCCTTTGGCAGATGGCGGGATTTTGGAAGGCGCAAACGGCCCAAGAATTCGTGCCCTTTTTGGCCAGAGCGGCCGTTTTAATGCTTTTGATGGCACTTTTGTGTGTAACTGCGACTTGCCTCGGTTGGATACCGGTGAAATTTTAAGATACTTAATTTGTGATGGAGAAACCTATTTCATTAGTCTCTCAACTAGAACACTTGGTGGCCGATGCTCAGCGTCCTTCCTGGAACGAGTATTTTATGGCTACAGCTTTTTTGGTAAGCACGCGCTCCAGTTGTGATCGCTTGCACGTGGGCTGCGTGGTGGTGTCGACCGGTAAGCATCCCAATCGATTAGTCGCGGCGGGTTATAATGGATTTCTGCCTGGTGCCCCGCATGACTCTCATGTGCGCGATGGACATGAATTAGCTACCGTGCATGCCGAACAGAATGCGGTGGCCGATGCGGCGAAGCGCGGAATTTCTTTACAGGGCACCATTTGTTTTGTGACGCACTATCCTTGTGTGAATTGTGCGAAAATTTTAGCCGCGGCCGGTATCACCGAAGTCCGTTACCGTCAGGATTACCACAACGAGCCGTTGGTTGCAGAACTTTTCCAGCAAGCGGGTGTCGTGGTGACGAAGTTAGAGATCTAATGTCTAAGAAAGCCCCATCATTAGCGGGGAAATTACTGGTTTCGCATCCGTTACAACGCGACGAAAGCTTTTGTGAATCGGTGGTCATGATTCATGACTATTCCGAAAAAGACGGGGCCATGGGCTTTATTATTAATCGTCCATGTGACAAAAAACTCGGCGAAACGCAGTCGGAATTTTCTAATAGTCCGCTGGCGCCGATATCGATTCAGTGGGGTGGGCCTGTTGCGATCGATCGAATGGCTTTGGGCGGATGGAAATTCGCTTCCCGGGGTCCGGCTTTAATTCGCTACGGAATGAGCAAAGACGACGCATCGAAATTTATTACGGAAACCGGTTTTCAGGTTTTTGCTTTTGTGGGTTATGCTGGATGGTCGCCTGGCCAGTTAGAAAATGAAATAAAACTCAATGCGTGGGTAGTGTGCCCCTTTGAACGTGAGTTTGCGCAACTGCAAGGAAAGGAACTTTGGAAAGCATTGCTGACCAAGCACCGTCCGGATTTACGTTTAACTTTAGACTCTCCGCCGAATCCGAGTCTGAATTAATCAGCGCGAATTCGAGAGTAGGATTTCTAAATTCTGCAAAAGATTCTCGCCGGCATTAAGCCCATTGCTGGTGAGTATTTTACGGGCAATCATTTTATCTTTTAACTGTTGGTTGATGCCGATAATTTCGAAGGTTTTATTGGGTATTTGTGGGTCTCCGGCGGGTAGTGCGACCCAGCGTTTGGGTAGGCCGTGCCAGGTGAATTCCACGTACCAACCTTTGGCCGTTTGCGGGTTCCCTTGGACGAGTCCAGGATGGCGCGTAACGAAGTCGGGCGCTAATGGAGTGCGAATGGTGACGGCGAGAGCGGTGGGCAAACTTTTAATAATCTCGAGCGTATTGACGCTGCGTTTTCCGAGAAGGTAAGTGGGGTCAAAGCCAGTTAAGTTTTGTCCATTCCATAGACCATGAAGATTAGGATCACGCTTGTAGTCGAAACGACTCTTATACCACGAATTAAAAGAATCGGCTAAACGCAGTCCCACTTCGAAGTGTAAATGCGCACGTTCGACGGGGATGGGGCTGCTGGGTGAAGAAGTATGGCCCATGATGGCAATGGCCTTGCCGCGAGCGACGTTATCACCGACGCTTAGAGCAGAATCGATTTTGGCGAGGTGGGCGTAGAGACTGTACAAGCCAATTTCGGCATTATCGTGAACCAGAATGATGTAACGGCCATACGGTCCATTGGTGTCGTTATTAATATAGGCTACTTTGCCCGACATCGCAGCGAAAATGTAGTCTGCGGGCTCGCCATTGCTCTGCACTTGGTAGGCTCGGATATCGATACCCTCGTGGAAGCGACGGCCTTCTTCACGCACCATGCCGAAGCAACCCGACTCGATTTTTCCGGTGCCTACCGGTTGAACATAGTCTTCTAAACCTTGAATGACGCTGGTGTCCATGGAAGTCGGCCACTGAACTTCAATCGCTGACGCTCCACCGACTAGGCCAGAAAATAAGAGGAGAGTGCTCGCTAGATATCTCACTTTTTATCTTCCAGCTGGCGAATGAGTAAAATCGACCGGTTGAGCTCGCGACTGATTTCAAGGGCGGCTTCTTTACTATTTTTACCTTTGCGTTCGACGAAGAAAAATAAATTTCCATCCACCACGCGATCTTCAATGGGCATGATACCAACGGCTTTATCATTGATTACTAACACTAAATGTTTTCCGCGCGCTTGACGGGTGACGTCCATAATCATCGCCGCGGCGGTGCGGTTTAATTGTACGAGCAACGAAACGACGCGTAAATCGGGCTCACCGGTTTCGACAACCTCGGTATTGAGCAGATCTTCAGCGAGAGTTAATTCTTTGCCAAGAATGGGGATCGTGATTCCACTGACGGGCAAGGTGACATTTTTCCGCATAATGCGGCTGGAGGATTCTGGTGCCTCGACAAAAATAGAAGCGAAGTGTGAGGGCTCAGTGGTTTGGCAGCCCGTAACGAATAAGAGGCTGAATAAAACCAAGAGTGGGTAGGGAGTTTTCATGTTTTTGATTAGCCTACTAATAATTCGAGTGAGTCGCTTACTTGCAGCAGATGCTCGGGTTGTAAATCGAGTGAGGGAACCATTAAAATTTGTTTAGTGGATTGGTGTTGGTAGGGGATGAGTCCCTGTTCGGCGGGTCCGGTCGCTTTGATAATCCGTTTTCTTTCCAATAACAGGGCGAGAATATGTTTTAATACGGCTTTATCGCCACTGGGGTCAGCCGCGTCGTCGTAGAGTGAAAGAAAAAATTCTTCGCGGGAAGCGAGGAGTTGGGCGCGCAGGGCTTGTTCTTCTTCGCCGCGTTCTTTGACTTGGCGTGACCAGCGGCCGAGCAATAAACCGTCGGGTTTAAATTCGGTCGCGTATTCTTTAAGAACATCGCGACGTTCGATGGCTGCACCGAGAGGTTTGAACACGATGCAGACAACGGAGTCGCCGACGTGAAGGTCTTTACCTGAACTAGCACAGGTGTGTGAGAGTGATTTTACCTGCCATTCCATCTCATGAACATGAGCCAAGGGAGGCAGGTCGGGCAACCCGATTATGCGAGGTCGATGCTTAATTGTGGAGCGGGTTCCACGGTATCTACTTTTACACCATGGGGGTCGGCCCAGGCCGCGAAGGCAATCATTCCAGCATTATCTCCACAGTACTTGGGCTCGGCGATGAGCAGAGGGAGTTTTTGTTTCTCGAGTGATTGGGCTAGTAGCTTACGCAGAGCGCAATTATTGGCTACACCACCCGATAGTCCGACCGATTTATAAGATCCAGAGTTGAGGGCGGATAGCATCTTGGCGTTGAGCTGGCTAAGGATTGCATCTTGATAACTTGCACAGATTGACGGCAGTTGAGATTTTACTTCTTCGTCGGACATTTTTTCGAGTTGATAGCGCAGTGCGGTTTTTAGGCCCGAGAAACTAAATCGAAGATCCGATTTTTCGGGAAGACCTCTGGGAAAGGAGAAACTTTGGGTATTACCTTTTTGCGCATATTGTTCGATGAGCGCACCGCCAGGATAAGGTAGGCCCAATAGTTTTGCACCTTTATCAAACGCTTCGCCCGCCGCGTCGTCCACCGTGCGTGCGATCACAGATATTTTTAAATCAGTATCTAATTTTACCAATAAAGTGTTACCGCCAGAAACAACTAAACCCAAGTGGGGCAATAATTCAGCACGAGCTTCGGAAAATTGTGGAGGATTGGCTGCATGCAGATTAATAAAGACTGAATGAACGTGAGCGCGAAGGTGATTAACGCTTTGGATCGGGCAAGTGAGTGCGACGGACAAGGAGCGGGCCATGCTGATTCCCATCGAGAGGCTGGGGAGTAGTCCGGGGCCACGGGTGACGGCCAAGGTAGTTATATTTGGAATATCAGCACGAAATTCTTCGAGGAGTAAGGGGAGGGCAGAGAGATGCATGCGGCTGGCGAGGTCGGGCACGACTCCACCGAATTTCTCATGGGCGGCGGCTTGAGAACTAATGATTTCGCGAGCGATTCCTTTGGTGGGATCGAACAGGGCGAGTGCGGACTCATCGCAGGAACTTTCGATGGCTAAAATCATCTTTGCTTAATACAGCCGAAAAACTCTTTCGGCTCAACCCTGTTTCGTCTGGCGGAAGTCAAAACAATGGTTAACGATTAAATAGATGGAAAATCAGGAACGACATCGGGCCATCGTCGAGCTCTTGCGTGCCGAGGCACAGCAAGGTTTGGTGCCGTTTGTCCGTTGCGTGGAGTTGGCACTTTATCATCCCAAACTAGGCTATTATCAGGCTAATCGTGAACGTGTGGGCAAGAGCGTGGGGACGGATTTTACTACGGCGGCGGCATTAGGAACGATGTTTGGCGAACTCATTGCCTCCGCTGCGGAAACCCTCGTCGGAAATACTCTAGATTATGCTTTGGTTGAGATGGGGGCTGAGCCCGGCCAGAAGCATTTCGATACAGTGCGTGATCGGTTTTCAGAAATTAAAACGATTCGTTTAGATGATAAAATTATTTTACCCTCAAAAAGTATTTTAGTGGCGAATGAGTTACTCGACGCACAACCCTTTAATCGTTTTATTTTCACTAACGGAAATTGGCGTGAATTAGGAGTGCGTGTTGACAGTGTCGAATTAACCGTGGAACCGCTTTCGGAATTTTCATCAGAACGCGCGAAGGAATTTGCGAGTACATTACCTGAGTCGACCGAAGGATGGATCATCGATGCGCCCTTGGCGGCGGAGACGCTTTGTCGGGAAATTTTAAAACAAAAGTGGGAAGGCGCGGTGATTTTTTTAGATTACGGAAAAACGGTGGCTCAGTGTTTAGAGTCATCACCCGCGGGTACGGCGCGTTCTTATTACCGCCACCAGATGTCGGGCGATATTTTGACGCAACTTGGGTCGCAAGATTTAACCTGCCACGTATTGTGGGATCGGATTACTTCAGTGTTGAGTGAGTTTGGTTTGCGGAATGTGCAACTTGACCGCCAAGAGGCCTTTTTCGTGAAGTATGCTGGGCGCGAAATGGAGCGCATTGCGTTATCCGGGTCGACCGACCTGACCTCGCGTCTGCGGGCTTTAACTCACCCCGCCCACTTTGGTGCGAAGTTCCAAGTTTTACAGGGTATCCGATAAAATAACTGAACTTTTTTGAAGCTCTCACTCGACCTTAGCGGAACAAACGGTTGAGTAAGTTGTAACCCTACTGTCTGCATGCGGTCCCTTTATCTATACGTTGTCGCACTCTTTTTAAGTGTACCCTTCTGCCAGGCGAATAATGAGTTGATTCAGGATTTTGAAGGAGACGGTTTTGATAGTTGGCAGACAACGGGTACAGCTTTTGGTTTATCGCCTGTGGCTGGAAAAATGGATGGATTAGTGGGTGAGCTTCGTGGGTATTCCGGAAATGCTTTAGTCGGTTCGGCGAGTGGAGGTAATGTTGCGACTGGTTCGCTGACTTCGCCGGAAATTATCATCAGCCATCCGTACATTGCTTTTTTGGTGGGTGGTGGAAGCAGCCCAAAAAATTTGGCCGTGGAGTTGTTCGTTGATGATAAAGTAGTACGTACCGCTACTGGACATAACGGCCTGACCTTGCGCAGGATTGTTTGGAACGTGGCTGAATTTAAGGATAAAAAAGCACGGATACGTATCGTCGATCAAGAGAAGGGTGATTGGGGATTTATTGCGGCGGACCGATTTGTTTTTTCCTTAACCGAAAATCCCACCCTTCCGATGGGTGGCCGCCCCAAGCCCCGGCTTGATGGCAATTTGATTCCGGTGCCCAACGAGGCGAGTGCAGCGATTTTACCTGGTCTTAAGCTGTCCGTCATCGCCAGTCACGCGGCGACCGGTGTGAGTTCGCCCACTTCATTTTCCATCGCCTCGGATGGCCGCCTTTTCGTTGCGGAAACTCATCGCTACCATCACGGTATCGAAGATGATAGAGCTAATCTTCACTGGTATCATGAAGATTTAGCGAACAGCACGAACAACGATCGGCGCAAAATGTTAGAGAAGTGGTCGAGTAAGAAACCAGCCAATTGGTACACCCAAGAATCCGAAAAAATTAGAATTTTAAGTCAACCCACCGCTGATGGCTCGTTTGCCAAGTCATCGATTTACGCGGAGGGATTTAATGACATGCTCGATGGTACGGGGAGCGGCATTTTGGTTTATGGGGATACGGTTTATTATGAGTGTATTCCTAATATCTGGGTTTTACGCGATTCGCCTGGTGGCAATAAACCGCAAGAAAGAAAAGTTTTACAGGATGGCTTTGGCGTAAAGGTTTCGCTCACGGGACATGATTTAAGCGGCAGTGCGATTGGCTACGATGGTCGGATTTGGGGTTCAGTCGGTGATCGCGGATTTAATTTAACGACGCGCGAAGGTAAAAAATATAATTCAAAAAATAAGGGGGCCGTATTTCGTTTCGAACCTGATGGTTCTCATTTCGAGGTCGTTCATACTGGATTAAGAAATCCGAAGGAAATCGCTTTTGATGAATGGGGTAATTTAGTGACCGTGGATAATAATTCCGACCAAGGCGACGAAGCACGTATTGTGACTATTGTCGAAGGCGCCGATTCCGGTTGGGAGATGGAGCACCAGGCGATGCATACTTTTCACCGTGAGATTGGTTTAGACGTTCGTCCGCCTTCACGCTGGATGACCGAGCGAATGTGGGAATTACAAAACGCTCAACAGCCCGCATACATGATTCCTCCCTCGGGTTATATTTGTGCTGGTCCCTCGGGCTTAACTTATCATCCAGGGGTGGGTTTCTTAGATTCCGAAAAAGGATTTTTCCATGTGTGCGACTATCGTGGAGCCACTCCTGCTTCCGGCGTTTGGTCATTCAGGCTCGAGCCTCAAGGCGCGGGAATGAAGTTGGTCGAATCGCATCAACTTATCTGGGGAATTGCCGCTACGGACGTGGATTATGACTGGCAGGGTCGGGTTTTAGTTTCTGATTTTATTGGAGGCTATGAATCCCATGCCGATGGTCGCATCGTTGCGCTAGAAGCGAGTCAGCCTAAAAACCCTGGAGCTGCTGGGGAGGTTAAAAAAATAATTAATGCAGACTTCAGTAAAAAATCATCGAAAGAATTAGGAACGTTACTGGCTCATGCCGATAGGCGTGTGCGACTGTTTGCTCAGCTTGAATTAAGCCGTCGGAGTGATGCCTTGGATTTATTTATCAAGGCCACTCAGTCCTCAAATCTGCTGGAGCGACTCCATGGCGTCTGGGGCTTAGGAATTATCGCACGACGCGGTTCCGCGATGTCGCCCTCCGAGAATTGGCAAAAATCTGAGCAGCCTGCGGCCACACTGGAGGTGCGTACTCAGGCATCGAAAGTTCTAATTTCTTTATTAAGTCATAAAGATTTAGAAGTACGGGCGAATGCGATTCGTGCATTGAGTGAAGCGCCGGTGGTCGGAAATGATTTACCACTCGCTCAACTCATTCTTGATTCCTCGCCTAAAGTCAGAGCCTTTGCTTCGATTGCGGCGGGTCGATTGGGTGCCGATAAGTTCCTGCCTCAGGTTTGCCAAATGATTAAGGAGAATGCGGATAAAGACCCTGTATTACGTCACGCGGGCGTGATGGCACTCGATGGAATGTGTCGATCGTCTGAAGTTTTAAGGGCTTTAGGTAAAAATGAAAATAACTCAATCCGCTTGGCTGTGGTCATCACTCAGCGCCGTCGAGCAGATGCCCAGGTGGGTGAATTTATTAAGGATAAATCAACGGTCGTTGCTGATGAAGCTATCCGTGCGATTTACGATCAGTCACTGGATGGTGCCCGTCCGGCGGTCGCTGCATTGTTAGATAATGTTCACGAGCGTGAATGGACATCGTTCATGCTTCGTCGATTGGTTCATAATGCTTACCGAGTGGGCGGAGTCGAAAACGCAAAACGGGTTACGGCGGTGGCCTTAGACAAAAAAATTCCTAGTGAAGTTCGGGTCGAGGCATTACGACTCATGTCGATTTGGACGAATCCGTATCCGGTCGATCAGTTAATGGGTCACTGGAATCCGCTCGCCCAACGTCCAACCTCCGAAGTGGTCGATGTTTTAAACCAAGCCCTGCCTAGTCTTTTAGAAGGTGATACAGAGGTTATTAAAATTTCCTTAGATCTGGTGACGACGTATCGTTTGCAGACCGCGTTATTATCGAATGAACTATTACAGAAGATTGTAGCTGATTTAACGCTCTCGGGTTTAACCCGTGCCAAGGCTCTGGAAATGTTGTTAGCCCGTGACCCTGCTGATAGTATTCAGATTATTAGTCGTTATACTCGTGATATTAAAGACGAAGTGGCCGTGATGGCTTTAAATGAATTAGCCCGTCGCGATGTTAATACTGGTTTTGCGACACTTAAATCAGTCGTTCAGAATGGTTCAATTTTACAACGCCAGGGTGCTTGGAAAATCTTAGCCAAACTTCAGGTCAGCGGGATTGAGGATTTGTTTGTTGAGCACTTGAAGCTTCTGCAAGTGAGCCAAGGCGTTTCTTCGGCGGCTTTAGAACTTCTTGAGGCGGCTGCACAACGTAAGGAGGCTGGGGTGAAAGCTGCGTTGATTGATTTCGAGAATTTTCAAAATCAGTCTACCGAAAAATTAACCCGTTGGTTACCAGCGCTCGAAGGTGGCGATGTGGCTAATGGTTTCGCTCTCTATCAAGCCTTGCCTGCGGGGCAGTGTATGCGTTGTCACAAAGCGACCACTAAAGGAAGTCAGGGGTCACATAATGTCGACGGCGAAGCTGGGCCTAATTTAGCGGGCGTGGCTAAACGTGGAGATCGCCGCTACCTTCTCGAGTCTGTGGTCTATTCTAACGCTGTTGTCGTATCAGGCTATGGTGTTGTGAGTCTCGACTTAACCAACGGGGTTAATTTGGTTGGCACGCTGATTCAGGAAAAGCCTGAGTTCGTTGATGTAAATTCTTCGGGCAACTCATGGCGCATCAACCGAAAGGATATTAAGTCCATGACTCCACCCGTTTCGGCAATGCCTCCCTATGACGCAGTACTAAAACCAGTGGAAGTGCGCGACTTGGTCGCGTGGTTAGCGACGCTCGATAACAGTCCACCTACCCCCAAAGCCAAAGAGCCTAAACTTTTAGATATCAGTACACTAAAACCTGCTGCTCGATAAATTTTAGTTAAAGTAACAGACAATAAAAAAGCCCCGGGTGTCCGGGGCTTTTTGTTTATGCACTTCGCGCTTACGCGATGGTGACTTCTTTGCTGAGGTAAACGTCCTGAATGGTGTGCAGGAGTTTAGCACCTTCGCTGATGTCGCGTTGGAAAGCTTTGCGACCCGAGATGAGGCCTTGGCCACCGGCACGTTTGTTGATGACGGCCGTTTTGACGGCTTCAGCGAAGTCGTTGCTACCGGAAGGACCACCGGAGTTGATGAGACCGATGCGTCCCATGTAGCAATTAGCGACTTGGTAGCGGGTGAGGTCGATCGGGTGATCGGAGCACAAGTCAGTATACATGCGCTTATCGATTTTACCGTAGGAAGATTCGGTTTGTTGGATAGCGAGGTAGCCACCGTTATTTTCAGGAAGCTTCTGCTTGATGATGTCGGCACAGATGGTGACGCCGAGGTGATTGGCTTGGCCAGAAAGGTCAGCCGATACGTGGTAATCTTTGTCTTTCTTAAAGGCGCTATTGCGAGTGTAGCACCAGAGAACGGTGGCCATACCTTGTTCGTGGGCCATTTGGAAGGCTTGCGATACTTCGATGATTTGGCGGTTGGTTTCAGGTGAACCGAAATAGATGGTCGCACCGACAGCGGCGCAGCCCATGTCCGCGGCTTGCTTGATGGTGCCGTACATCACTTGGTCGCCGATGTTAGGGTAGGTGAGTAATTGATTATGGTTAATCTTAACCATGAAAGGAATTTTGTGAGCGTAGCGACGAGAGACGCTGCTGAGTACACCGTAAGTCGAACAGACGGCGTTACAGCCGCCTTCGATGGCGAGCTTCACGATATTTTCACCGTCGAAGTAAATAGGGTTCTTCGCGAACGAAGCACCGGCGGAGTGTTCGATGCCTTGGTCAACCGGGAGAATGGAAACGTAACCCGTGTTAGCGAGGCGACCAGAACCGTAGAGGCGTTGGAGGTTGGCGAGAACACGGTTGCTGCGATCGGAGGCGCTGAACGCGTGCTCAACCCAATCAGCACGAGGCAGGTGGATTTGCTCTTTTTTGATTTTCGGTGAATTGAAGCCCAGGAGGGACTCCGAATCGGTACCGAGAAGTTTTTGGATTTCGCTGTATTGGCTCATGGTAAAAAGTGTGCTTATAGATTGGGCAGACCCTCTACAAAAGGGCGATTCATGCCGTAGTCTTCAAGCCATAATTTAAAAACCCTCATAAAATGTCACCAGGCAGCACCTCGGTGAACCTTTTTAAGCGTTTCTTGACTAAATTTGCCAATCTTCGCCGGACGCGGAAGCGGGTCGGGCCAATCCAGGATGTGGAGCTATGACAACACGGAGAACGGCTTCAGATTCACCGGTCAGAGCTCTAGCCCGTTTCACGGCCTTGGCTAAAGCGGCGGTCGGGTTCGATTCATCCCACGGAATAAAATTATCTGCACCCACCGAGGTAATTAAATCGGCGTTCACGAAAATCTGCAAGGTGTCGGGTTTTAATTCACACAGAATCAAATGCCGATTTCCGGATTTAAGCGTTTCGGCTAAATCACGAAGCAATAAAACGCCATTAGCATCAAGGTGGTGAGCTTCGCGGAATTTTAGAATAAGGACTCTGAGATTCGGATCAGCGGAAGCACGGCGCAGGTGTTCGTGAAAAGCCTGCGTGGCGCCGAAATGCAAACTACCTTCAACGTGAAGAATAGAGATGCTGGTGGATGATTTACCAGGGGCGCGTTTTTTAATTTCACCGGTTTCCGAGAAGTCGTATTCCACGATATCGGGCTGAGAGGTCTGACGAAGATAAAAGGCAATGGCGACAGCGGTACCGAAGAAGATGGCGACATCGAGTGGCGCCAGCAAGGCGGTTAAAAAGGTGACGATAAAGACGACCCGATCCTGCGTGCCGGACTTTAATATTAATTTTATTGCGGAAAAATTAACTAATTCAATTTCTACTAAAATGACTAACATCGCCAAACAGGCGAGCGGTACGAGGGCCACCCACTTACTCATAAAATAGGCGAAGACTAAAATGACGGTGCCACAAAATAAAGAAGCGTAGGCAGTTTTGGCGCCACTCGATACATTGAGTGCGGAGCGACTGATGGAACCTGACGCCGGCATACCACCCGAAAAGGCGCAGGCAAGATTGGCCATACTGAGGCCGAATACTTCTTGATGTAAGTCGGAGGGGCGACCGGTTTTTAAGGCTGAAGCTCGGGCATTCGCGGTGCCTTCAATGATGATCAAAATGGCGAGAGCGAGAGCGGGTGAAAAGAGTGCAGAAAGTTTTGCCGCTGAGAAATCGGGCAAGTAAATGGCCTTATCGGAATGAGCGGCATCGCCCACGTAACGGGTAATGTCGCGGCTACTTCCTTGGGCTAGAGTGACGTTTTGTACAATGATGGCACCAAAAGTTGCTACCGTAACGGCACCGAGAATCGCTTTGCCCGTCCCGAAAGGCTTTTTCAATATGAAGAAGGTAATACCGGTGACGACGGCTAAGCCACATCCAGGATTCAAGAGTGCTTTGCCGGATTTTAAGATCTGCCAAATGACTTCGAACAGGTTGAGTCCGGCTAATTCATCAGGCAGGCCGACGGTGTAAGGTAATTGTAGTGCGATTACGCGAAGCGCGGCGGCTGCGATGTACGCAAAAATAACCGTACGCGGAACGAAGTCAGCAAATCCACTCAGACGTAACCAAGAAGCGATGAGTAAGAAAACACCAGTCATTAATACCAATGTCGGCAAAGCTTCAGCGCGTAATTCGGGGGAGATGGCGCCGAGGCTGGCAAAGGTACCTAAGAGTAAAGCGGCAGAGGCATTCGTTGGCCCTGCTGATAAATTAGAAGATCCGGTAAAGATCGGGACAACGAAGGCAGCGACGCCGCAGCCGACTAATCCGCACCAGACGGGAAGGCCCGCTTTCATCGCAAAGGCCATCGACATTGGAAAGGCGAGGAGGGCGACGTTAATGCCTGCTAGAAAATCTGCTTTTAGATTAGATTGAGTGACGCTGCGGGCCACATTACGAATCGCAAAAAATTCTGGGCGTGGGTGTGCTTTAATTTGTCGCCACAGATTCGCTATTGCGGAAAGGAACTGGTTGAAGGCGAAAGACACAATACCGATTTTGACCTTCTCGGCTGAGCATTCAACCGCTTTCTAAAAAATTTAATCGAAAGACTCGTTATCAATCTGATCAATGAGCGAGGATTGCAATAGGCCAAAGCAACTATAGCAGGCGAGGGCGTGCCTTTTTTCGCTCGGTAGGCTTTCGTCGTCCAAGTCTTCTAGGTCCTCTAATTGGCTATTCGGAATATCGGAAAGTACTAAATCTTTTAAGGCAAAACGAACGGCTGAAAGGGCACGAAGGAAGGCGAGGGCTTGGGCTTTATTACGAAGGACGATGATCGCGGGTTCGCCCTTGGCGGAGGCGAAGGCGGTCGCGAGGAGACGAGCTTCTTCACCGGCTTGGGCAGATAAAGTTTCAGCCCAGTAGGTGGCAATTTCGGGATCGAGGTTAGGGATCTGGGCACGATTAACGGACACGCGTGCGGCCGCCGGGGCGATGAGTCTTAGTAGATCAGAAAGCACATTACGTGCTTCCGCAGTCATCGAGAGGCGGAGCTCAGGCATCTTTTTCGAGTTGGGCCTGGAGGTGCCACTGTTGTAATTCAAGGGCCACCATTTCAGCTGGCTCGCGATCACCGCTCCAAACAATGGCGCGCCCATCGTTGTGCACAGCCATCATTAATTTTTGGGCGACGGTGCGGTCGACCCGCAAGACGGTCATAAAAGCAAGAATGACGTACTGTTGATAGTTGATGGGGTCATTAATCACTAAAACGTTCCAACGCGTATCTAATTTCGGAACCGTTTCGGTTTTAATGTTGGGCTGAATTTTTGTCTTGGCCATGTGGTATGAGCACTGTGGAGAGGTTAAGCGAATGTTCGAGTCGGCGCAAGCCGTCGCTGAGTTTTTTGCCGTAATCTTTTGCCCGTGGTCCGTGCGGACTTTGTTCTAATTCCCCTGCAAAATGAGCGAGGGTGGGGCAGGACATGAGGGCTAACATTCCCTTTAAATTATGGCATTCTTTGCTAATAGATTCGGGGTCAGCCCCTTGCATTACCTGCTCAAATTGACAGATCAGGGATTGGCTATGACGAAGAAAGATACGCCCGGCACACTTCAAGTCTTCGATTTCTTCTTCATCGGAGTCAAGCAGTGCCGTATGGAATTCATCGAGAGGAATTTGAGAATCGGTTCCGACAAATAGTTGATTAATTTTCGTGATTAGATCGGCACCGCGGATGGGTTTTTGAAAATAATCGTCTAAGCCGATCTCCTTAAGTTCACGGTTATTCCTATCTGGGTAATTCATACCCGTGAGCGCCACTAATTTAGTGGGGCGACGCTGAGATTGAATCTCTTCCCGGCGAATGCTTTTTACTAAACTTATTCCATCTAAAACGGGCATTTGTAAATCAATCAGAACCAGATCAAAATTTTTGCTCTGCCATAATTCCAGGGTAGCTTGCCCATCCACCGTCGCCGTTACTTCATGGCCGGCGCTTTTAAGGCGTCGACCAGTCACTTCCCGATTCACTTCATTATCTTCCGCTAAGAGTATTTTTAAAACTCGTTTCAGGCTGTTTTCCTGGTGCTTGGAATTCAAGGCATAGGTCTGATGAGAGGGTTGACCGAAGTAATTATTTAAGGCCGTTAACGTTAATGGTTTAGGTATCTGTTTGATGCCGCGGAGGTGTAAATCGCGGTCCGCAATCAGGATGATTTTATCTAAGGGAATGAGGCTGAGGTTGGGGGCGGTATCTTGAGGTAAATCAACAATCACATGCGTGAAGGGTTCGGGTTGGTTGACGCATTGATCCCAAAGTTCTTCGGCTTCTTGATTGCTCGAAGCTCGTATAACTTTGGCCTTACACGTGGTTAAATAATGGATGAGTCGATTTTGGATGTCGGGATGTCCACCGAGCAGAAGAATTTTACTACCCGTTAAATCGATTCGATAGTCGAATTCGCACTGCGGATTAGCATCGAGTTTAATCGTCGCGATAAACTGACTGCCTTGATCAATTGCGCTGTTTACTTCGATGGATCCGTCCATCGCTTTGGCTAAATCCCTCACGATACTGAGGCCTAGTCCGTGTCCGCCAAATCGTCTCGCAGTCGAATCTTCAGCTTGGGTGAAGGGTTCGAAAATCTTGCGGCACTGTTCGGGCGATATTCCTATACCGGAGTCTTGGACAGTGATGCTTACTAAATAATGAGAATCCTGCGCTTTAAAATCGAGGGTGCAGTGAACAAAGCCTTTCTCGGTAAACTTAATCGCATTGCTGAGTAGGTTAATAATGAGGCGTCGAAATTTCATCGAATCGCCCATGACACTGCGTGGGGAATGGGGGCAGGCGAGGGCCACCAGTTCGATATTTTTACGCTGGGTGGCGGGGTAATTAAGCGTGACGATTTCTTCGAATACTTCGACGGGGTCGAAAGGGATTTTTTCTAAAACCACTCCACCTATTTCGTAACTGGAAAAATCGAGAACGTCTTGGACTAAGTTTTTCAATTCGTAGGTGTAATGAAAAACTTTTTGCAGGGTGAGATTTTTTTCTTCGGTTTTAGATTCTAAACTTATTTCACAAAGCCCATGAATCATGCTCAGCGAATTACGAATCTCATGACAGATATTGGCGATAAAAAGTGATTTTTGTTTAAGGCCTAGTTGTGCTTTTTTTAACGACTCAGCGAGGGCGTTGGATGAGGATGATTCGCCATCAGTTTTGACGAATAACCAAAGTTGTTTGGGGTAGGTTTCATCGGGCTTAATCACTATATCCAGAAAGCATTGATGTGCTTTAAGTGTTCCACTTTGGGTTTCAATCATGCCCGACCAGTGCGGGGTGAGTTCAGGACTGAATTGCAGAAAAATAGTTTCTAAAGACTCACCTTCGACTGGTGGCTTAACGAAGAGGTTCTTGAATGCGTGACTGGCGTATAAAATCAACCCCGCCCTACTGAAGATCATGAACGGCCAGGGTAGCAGTTGCGGGAGTGAGTTTAATACTGCCATAGCTTTAACCCTAAACTCTAATGCGGTTTTAGTATAAATAAAATCTCCTGGGGTCTTTTCTCTAGTGAAAACCTTCGCCGGAACATTGAGATGGATTACCTATACAAATCTGTCTAAAAATAGGCTATGAAATTTGAGCATCACCATCAGCCCATAGCTCCTCGTCATATATTTCTTCGGCGCCTAGTACGCTTTATCGGTTATGCGCTTATTTTCCTTAGCGCTTCGCTTTCACTCGGAGTCTTGGGTTATCATTACATCTGTGGTCTCTCCTGGGTGGATGCCTTATTAGATGCCAGTATGATTTTAGCGGGGATGGGTCCAGTCTCGACGATTTCGAGTGATGCAGGAAAATATTTTGCTTCCGCCTACGCCATTTTCAGCGGCGTGGCTTTTCTCGGCACATTCTCAATTATTATCGCGCCCGTTTTACACCGTATCATGCACCGTCTGCATTTTAACGAAGGTAAAAACTAGGGTCGCTTCTGTTGGTTTAATTTATCGGAGTGCTCAGGAAGGGACTTGAACCCTTAAGCCCGTGAGGGCACTAGAACCTGAATCTAGCGTGTCTGCCATTCCACCACCTGAGCAATCGTTTGGGTATTTGAGCAAAGAATGTGGGCGAGGGGTGTCAAGGTCAGGGCTTACGTAATGACTTTAACATATAGACGCAGTCGAGATCTTGGGAAAACTTTTTGCCCACGCCTTGGAGCAGGCCGGCCTGTTTAAATCC
>SIAU01000057.1 GCA_009691685.1 Opitutales bacterium | reverse complement strand
TTAAGATCTAACGATATCGCTGCTGAAAACAGAGTTCTTGAAGCAGAAGCAGCCCTCCGTGCCGCACTCGATAGTCGCAATAACTCAGCCGGTAGCGAAGCCAAAGATACCCTCTCGGCCCTACAAGCCAAACAAGCCTCACTCGAAGCACGTATTGATGCCAAGACCGCTGAAGAATTAGCCGCCAAGATTGAGCAAAATAAAGATCAGGTGATGAAAGCTCTTTCCGAATCTGACGCCGTCGTGGCCAAGGCCGTTGCGAATTTAGAAAAAGCTAAGGCTGATCGTGAAGCCGCCACCGGTGGTAAACCCATCAACGAACGTGTTGCCACTATCGAAGCCGAATTAGCCATACAGAAGGATGCGAATGCGAAAGCTAGCCAACAAACCGTTGAGACCCTTCGAATCTTATCTGAACGCAATGAACGCCTCATCGCCCTCAACGGTGGTATCGACGTCTTAACCAAGGCCGAAGCCGCTAAACAGCTCGAAGAAATTCAAAAAGCCCTAGAAGAACAAAAATCTACTGCCGCTAGCGCCGTCGCTGAAATGAATAAGCAACTTGCCGACGCCAAAGAGAAGATCGCAGCCGCTAATGCTGAAGCCCAAAAGAGAATCTACGCTGAGTTCAACACCCGCTACGCTCTCGTCGAAAATCGCTACCGCAATAAAGAGCTCACCCAAGATGAGTTCAAAGCGAAGATCGCCGAACTACGTAAAGAGTTAGGCCAATAATAAACAAAATTATTGAAGACAAAAAGCCCAGCTAATCACTGGGCTTTTTTATTGGAACTACGACAAAGGTAGACAACCTATTCCCATGTCCGACGAATTAAGCCGCACTCCGCTCTATGATTTACACGTAGAACTAGGAGCGCGCATGGTTCCCTTTGCCGGATGGGAAATGCCCGTCCAATACTCGGGCATCATCGAAGAACATTTAGCCGTCCGAAACAAAGCAGGCTTATTCGATGTGTCGCACATGGGTGAAGCACGGGTGCGCGGTAAAGACGCCGCCGCTTTTTTAGATGCAGTCATGACGAATGAGTTTTCATCTCTGCAGCCCAATCGCGCGCGCTACACGATCATGTGCTATCCTGATGGCGGCTGTGTGGATGATTTAATTATTTATCGAATGTCTCAAGATGAGTTCTTGATTTGTCTTAACGCTTCCAATGCCGCCAAAGATATCGCCTGGATGAAATCCCAAGTCGGAAATTGGGACGTCCAAATTATCGACGAGTGTTCGCAATGGGCTCAGCTCGCCCTCCAAGGCCCCTTCGCTGAAAAAATTCTTTCATCCTTAACAAATTTAAAATTAGATACCTTAAAGCGGTTTGCTTTTATAATGGGAGAAGTAGCGGGAGCACCAAACTGTATCGTCGCACGCACGGGATATACCGGCTCACCGGGCTTTGAAATCTACGTCCCCGCCGCACAAGGCTCGGCAGTCGCTCGAGCTATTTTAGCAAAAGGTAAGCCCGACGGACTTCTACCCATCGGCCTCGGCGCGAGAGACTCCTTAAGACTCGAAGCTGGCTATCCTTTATACGGACATGAATTATCCGAAAAAATTTCCCCGATTCAGGCCGGCCTTTCCTGGACGGTTAAATTTTCCAAACCCCAATTCATCGGACGCGATTCCTTGTTACGCCAAACCGAAATGGGAGTAAGCTCAACAGTGGTGATGTTTTCGTTGAATGATCGCCGCATCGCACGCCCGGGAGCTACGGTGTTTTCTGGTGACCAAGCGGTAGGAGAAATTCTTTCGGGAACCCTCTCTCCAGTACTTAATAAACCGATAGGTACCGCTTTAGTTGCCAGTGGAATTAACCCTGAGACTTTGACCGTGGATATTCGCGGCACACGTTTACCTTTGCAAATTACCCAAAACCCATTCTTTAAATAACCCACACTCTGCACCCATGAGCAACGTCCCATCAAATTTACACTACACCAAAGACCACGAGTGGGTTAAGGTAGAGGCTGACGGCACGGTCACCGTCGGCATTACGGATTACGCTCAAGCGGCCTTGGGTGACGTTACATTCATCGACCTACCGAAGGTGGGTAAACAACTTGAATCGGCCGATGTCTTCGGAACAGTCGAATCCGTAAAGGCCGCCTCTGATCTTTACAGCCCCGTCAGCGGCGAGGTCATTGCCATCAATAGCAGTCTGAACAATACGCCCGATTTAGTGAATCGCGAGCCCTACGAAAAAGCCTGGATGATTAAGATAAAACTTAAGAGCGCGGCCGAGTTGGATAAACTTCTCGATAGTTCAAGCTACCAATCGCTACTTTAATCCTAAGGGAGCCCGACCCACCCTTGCTCTTTGGGTTAATCTTTGTTCACTCAACGGACTAATGTCTTTTGCGGAAGTCCATGCCACCTTTTCCTGGGATGAAGTTTTGTCTTCTATCCAAAAACGGACTTCAGCTGATATTTTAAAGTCTCTGGCTCGAGCAGAAAATGGAATTTGCGATCTAGAAGATTTTAAAAATTTCATCTCTCCCGCCGCCGAACCCTACCTAGAACAATTAGCACGCTTAAGCCACGAGCGGACGGTGCAGCGTTTTGGTCGGACGATACAAATGTTTGCTCCCGTTTATCTATCTAACGAATGCCAAAATATTTGTACCTATTGTGGATTCTCAGCCGGAAATAAAGTGGCCCGACGCACCCTCACTCCGGGTGAAATTTTAAAAGAAGGCGGCGCACTTAAGAAATTAGGATTTAATCACATCCTTATTTTAACGGGCGAATCCACCCATGTGGGCGTACCCTACTTTGTTTCAGCTCTCGATTGCCTACGCCCACATTTTTCCTCCCTCTCGATGGAAGTACAACCCCTCGATGTGGAAGATTACCAAAAACTCCGAGCACACGGATTAAATTCAGTTTTTGTTTATCAAGAAACGTACCACCGCGAAACTTATAATATCCATCACCCTAAGGGAAAAAAGTCAGATTTCCTTTATCGACTCGATGCACCTGATCGAATCGGTGAGGCCGGTATCAATAAAATCGGACTCGGTGCATTATTTGGCTTGGAAGATTGGCGCGCAGAATGTTTTTTCACGGCACTCCATTTACAGTGGCTCGAACGTAAACATTGGAAGAGTCGCTTCAGTATCTCCTTCCCGCGACTCCGTCCACACGAAGGAGACTTACAACCGAAGGTCGAAATGACCGATCGCCAACTCGTGCAAGCCATCTGCGCGTTTCGGCTTTTTAACGGCGAATTAGAATTAACCTTAAGCACGCGTGAAAGCATGGTCTTCCGTGATCACGCTTTTAAATTGGGCATCACTTCAATGAGTGCAGGATCCCGTACTAACCCAGGCGGTTATGCTGAGGGTAAAGAAGCTTCACTGGAGCAATTTGCGATTGAGGACGATCGTACGCCCCACGAATTAGCGGAAATGCTTAAATCCAAGGGGTATGAAACTGTTTGGAAAGATTGGGATATCACTTATGACCAATCTACCGCCGCCCGCCCATGAGTCCGCAACGCGCCTGGATTGATTCCACCCAAACGAAAGAGTGTGCCAACGGCATGCGTCTAAAGCTTTCCGAACAAGAAAGCACTCACGTCGTTCGCAGTCTTCGCTACCGACGCGGCGATGCCCTCATTCTCATCAACGGTGAAGGCCTAGTAATCGACGGAAAAATTGAGTCCGCAGACAGCACCTGTAGTATTGTGGAAGTTCTTCGATTTCGCCAAACACCCAAGCCAATACCGGAAATTATAGTGGCCCAAAGCATGCCCAAGGGCGGCACGATGGATGACCTGGTTCGAAATATTTGTGAAGCCGGTGCCTCTGGAATTATTCCACTCGAGTCCGCGCGTTGTGAAGTCAAACTCGACGCCGACCGTACGAGAACACGTATGCTTCGCTGGCATCAACAAGCGGCGGAAGCTTGCAAACAATCGAGTAATCCGTGGTGCACCGATATTCATGCACCCCAGGCGATTAAAAACTGGTTAGAAAAATTACCCGCCAAAGAAAACGACGAGTTAAGATTATTAGGATCATTGCAAATCGGTGCGGAGCCGGTAGGAAATTTAAACCTTCAAAAAGCCAAAAAAATTACGTGGCTAATCGGACCCGAAGGCGATTTCACCTCCGAAGAAGTTGATCAAGCGATTGCTTGCGGGTTTATCGCAGTCACGCTTGGACCTAATGTTTTACGTGCAGAAAATGCTGCCCTGGCCTGCGTTGTAATCACCCAAGCCCTAGTTGCTATAAATCAGGCGGGCAGTTAACAGCGCTACGACGGTGATAAAATAAACTCTCAACGAGGTGACGAGGGGGTCAGATGTTTTGTATTTACTGATAAACCAATGCGAGGCACCGCCCAAGAGACAGGCGGAAACAGGTATCGGATTGATAGCTTCTGGTCTTAAATAAGACAAAACAAAACCCAGAACCGTCGCCGCCATCGGTACTAAACGCCAGTAAATTTGCGGATCACCCGGTCTATAAATAACAGCGTAGGCGGAGGTAAATAAAAATGCTAATGGCAAAAAAGCACCCAATGCGAGAGGGCCATGGTGCCAAATAATATTGGGTAATAAAAAAATTGAAGATATCAGCACCGCAGGCCAACCCGACTCAAAAAAAACAGCGAACGCTTTCTTTTGAAAAGTCAGTAAGACCACTCGAGCTAACCATAATAGGCTTAAATCAACCGCCCCGATTAAAAAATGAGTGGGGTGAGAGGCGGTATGAATAATGATGCCCGGACTTAAGGCCTCCATCGCTAAAAGAGTGAACAATGGAAAGTCGACGGCCCATAAATTCCTGAAATTTAAAACCGAAAAGAAACGGTTCATTATTTCTTGTTCGACGGAGCACGAGCGACCACGGCTTTCATGCGATTAAGCATTTCTTGGAGACGGGCACGCGGACAGCCAAAATTAATTCGCACGTGGCTTAATCCCCCGAAATCTAATCCATTACTTAAACCCACGCCGCCTTTTTCAAATTCGGCATGAGCATTTTCAAAGCCTAAGGCAGAAATATCTAGCCAAGCTA
>SIAU01000056.1 GCA_009691685.1 Opitutales bacterium | reverse complement strand
GCTTCGATCATCACACTCGTCGACCCCTTCCCATTCGTTCCAGCGATGTGAAAATACGGACAGAAATTTTGTGGATTATCTAAACGCTCTAATAAAAGTTGCGTCCGTTCCAAACCGAGTGCCGAACCTAAGTTTCTTAAGTTCGTCAACCAGTGAAGCGTCGTGGCCGCGTTCATATCGGCCTGGTCTAATTAAGCGGAGCGGCGTTTAGCCGGCTTAGTTTTACGATGGGCCAAGGCGCGCAACAAACTAGCCAACTTTGATTTCATCTCTTTGCGATGAATAATCATGTCGATTAAGCCGCGCTTCAAAAGAAATTCCGAGGTTTGAAATCCTTCAGGTAAATCTTGATTAGTGGTTTCTTTAATCACCCGAGCACCCGCAAAGCCAATCAAAGCACCAGGCTCAGCGACGATGACATCACCCAGGGTCGCGTAACTCGCCATCACGCCAGCCATAGTAGGATTAGTTAAGACCGCAATATAAGGTAAGCCCGCGTTGCGCAATTTTGCCAAAGCTGCACTGGTTTTAGCCATTTGCATTAAAGATAAAATTCCTTCCTGCATGCGAGCGCCACCTGAGGCACAGACCACGACGCATGGACATTTCATTTTAATCGCACGCTCAATCGCACGGGTGACTTTTTCGCCGGCGACAGAACCCATCGATGCGCCCATGAAAGAAAAATCCATGATAGCGAGAGAAACAGGCAGACCGTCCATCAAGCCATGACCGCAAATCACTGAATCTTTAAGACCCGACTTCTTTTGGTGTTGAGCAAGACGCTCAGGATACGAACCACCCGCGGTAAATTTTAAGGGATCTTTAGAAGTTAATTTATGATCAGTTTCCTTCCAAGTACCTTCATCAATTAAAAGTTCAATGCGGCGACGGGTGGATAGTCTCTCGTGATATCCACTGACCGGGAAAACATTCCAATTAGCTTCAAGGTCCTTGGAGTAAACCATTTCGCCCGACTGAGGACACTTGGTCCATAAGCCTGCTGGAATATCTCTCTTTTTAGGAGTAGGTGTGTGAGTACGTTTACGAAAGACAGCCATAGTAATTCTAGGCTCATCTTAAGGTATCCATTCAATAAAAGGGAAGGTTAAAAAAAGCTCTATTTTACGATGTTAATCGTCCAGTCATCCATTTCTCATGCCTATTCCAATAACGTAAACGGCGACGCTGACTTAAACGTAATTTAAGTTTACTGTTAAATTCTTTAAAACCCCCGCACTTTATACTCTCGAGAGCCAACCAAAACCACTTACTCCAAGGTTCAACTTTTAGAGAACTAACCAGAAGAGAGTATACCAATGTATCACGTTTAGCAGTTTTCAGTGCTTGGGTTGCTTTAGATTTATCAATTAAGCCATTCCGATGAGCGTGCACTATATCAATCTCCCATTGTAAAAAATTCAGACTATGTTTTCGGACAAACTCTAAGTGGGCGGCTTGCAAAATCTCAGTTGTAGCATGGCACCATTTCCGTTCATTTTCTGAAAAATTTTCTCCATGAAGGCGATAAGCTAATAAGAAATCTCTGATATAATAAACTTTCCCAAGTAGGAGTGCTCTCACCCAATATACATTATCTTCTGCGTGACAAAAGCCGGGGGTAATAGGATTGAAGTTTTTTATGACGCAGGCCCGATACGCTGCGGTTGCCCCTAAAATAGGCGAGTTTGCGTAAATGTGCCCTGGGTCGCTCGCGTAAGAATAAATTTTATCTTCTGCTGCGTAAACTGGATGATTTATAAAATTTCCCTTATCGTCAATACGTTGAGCCTCTGAAGTGACCAACATAACGTCGGGGTGTGAATAAAATACTTCCATAGTTCTGGATAGACGATCGACGTAAGAAATATCATCGCCTGAGAAATGTATAAGTATTTCTCCGGTCGAGGCGCTCATGGCACGATTAAAAGCTTCTACCAGCCCATGATTTTTGCCGTCTCCAGCAATGACAACTCTCACGTGCCGAGGAACCTCTTGGGCTAAAATACTTTCTATAATCTGCTGAGTGCCGTCAGTTGACCCATCATCATGTATGATCAATTCATACTCGGCATAGTCCTGACTTAGTGCACTTCGTAAAGCGTCACCCACAAATCCTGCATGATTATATGAAAGAAAAATAACGCTGACTTTCATCGGGGGGAACCAGCTAAGCGTTCCAAAATTAATTCATAAGCCTTCACTGCCCGCTCAGCCATTTTGATTTCAAAATTTTCATCTGGCGCATGCAAGTTAGAGTCCGGGGTAAACAATCCAATCATCACAGAATCAAGTCCGGTCTCCCGACGAATATCTCCGATGATGGGAACGCTTCCGCCTTCTCTTAAATAGAGCGGCGCTTTTCCGAAAGCTTCAGTGATCGCTTTATCCGCTTCGCGAAATACTCGAGCTAAAACAGGATTCTGGTCCTTCGGCGTATTCGAACGATCGGGCGGACAAACATAATAAGCCGCGTTGCCCTGCATCTCTTTTATTTCTACCCGCACACCCTTGGGTGAACGCGCGCGAATCGCCTCAGCCACCCTGCGATGAATATCAACGGGGTCCTGACCGGGAACCAGTCGACAAGTAATTTTCGCAAAGACTTTCGAAGGAATAACCGTCTTAGATCCTTTTCCTTGGTAACCACCACCGATACCATTAAATTCTAATGTCGGTGCAAAACGTACCGCTTCGAGCGCATCTAAGCCCGGAGCAGGATGTAATTCGTCGACCGCCAAAAATCGACGATACTCATCTTCGGTCATCGGAAGTTTTCTTAGTTCTTCCCGTTCCCAACGCAAAGGTTGCTCTACACCATCATAGAAACCATCAATAACGACGGCATTATCTGCATCATGCAAGGATGCACAAAGTTCACTCAAAGCTTGGATGGGATTATAAACGGCACCGCCGTGTAGGCCCGAGTGCAAGTCGGAACGCGGGCCAGTGAGTCCAACTTCGAGTCCAATAATTCCACGCAGACCTGTCGTGATTACAATTTGATCAGACGACGGACTGGCGGTGTCCGACAGCAATACGCAATCCGCTTCCGATAATTCTTTTTTATATTTGTCTAAAAATTCTGGAAAACTCGGTGAGCCAATTTCTTCTTCACCCTCAATTAAGAAAGTGATGCGCAGTGGGAGATCAGGCTTACGTTTTAAAAGTTGTGCGACCGCAACGACAGCCGTGAGGTGTGGACCTTTATTATCGGCGGTTCCGCGACCCCAAATTTTTCCATCGCGAACCACGGGGTCGAAGGCTGGACTCGTCCAAAGATTTAACGGATCGGCTGGCTGAACATCATAATGTCCGTAGATGACTATATGTGGCCACTCGCTCGGGCCACGACGACGACCTAGCACGATTGGATGCAAGGGGGTTGGAACGACTTCTACCTCGAGGCCGGCTTTCTTAAGTAATCCGCAAATATGCTCACGCGCCCCCGTCATCCCTTCATTAAAGGCAGAATCGGTCGAAACGCTGGGGTGTTTGACGTACTCAATCAATTCGCGGATGAAATCCATGTGCCCATTAGGGCAGATTGTTGAATAAGTGCAAGACACAGCCCTCAATCAGCGGTCGCTTTTTGACTTTTCCCAAAGATATCTACAGAAACATTAAACATGTCCGCCGCGGAACAAATCCAGTCAATGAAGGCCCGTACCGAAAAATTCATCGGTGAGCAGGAAATTATTAAGCGCCTATCCGCCGGTAAAACTCTGCGCGTGAAACTGGGCGTAGATCCCACCCGGCCCGACCTCACGTTCGGTCACATGGTCGTGCTTAATAAACTCCGTCAATTTCAAGATCTTGGACACCAGGCCGTTCTCATCATCGGAGACTACACGACACGCATCGGCGACCCTACGGGCCGATCCGACACCCGCCCTGTTTTAAGTGAAGCCGATATCGAAGCTAATGCGAAAACCTACCTCGAACAGGCTTACCGAATTTTAGATCCTAAAAAAACTGAGGTTCGTCGAAACAGTGAGTGGTTTGGAAAAATGTCTTTCTTAGATGCACTTAATTTAAGTCGTCAAATGACGGTGGCTCAAATGTTAGTGCGGGATGATTTTGCTAAACGCTACAGCGAACAAACGCCCATATCCATTGTTGAATTCCTCTACCCTCTTTTACAGGGTCATGATTCAGTCATGCTTAAAGCTGATATCGAAATCGGTGGCAGCGATCAGTTGTTTAATATGATGGTCGGTCGCGATCTCCAAGAAAAAGCCGGCCAACCACCACAAGCCGTTTTAGGGATGCCTCTCTTAGTGGGTCTCGATGGCGAAAAGAAAATGTCTAAGAGCTTAGGCAACTATATCGCCTTTAACGAAAATCCGAAAGACATGTTCGGTAAAATCATGTCCGTGCCCGATGACACCATGTGGGTTTACTACCGCCTGCTGCTCGAATGCAGCGACGAAGAAATTAAATCTCTCCAAGCTCAACACCCGATGGAAATGAAAAAGCAACTCGCGGTTAAACTTACCGATAAATTCCACGGCGAGGGCAAAGGCGGAAAAGAGCGTGAAGAATTCGAAGCCGTATTCTCTAAAGGCGGCGTTCGCACCGATATGCCTGAGTTTTCGTGGGATACACTGGCACCTAATTTATCGAGCATGGGCGTTGTGGATCTCTTAGCGGCGACCGGACTGTTCCCGTCTAAAAAAGAAATACGCCGACTCATCGAAGGTGGCGCCGTTAAGGTGGGTAATGATAAAATCAGCGATCCAGCGGCAAAAATTGATCGTCCTCAGGGCGAGCTAATCATTCAAGCAGGCAAGCGGACATTTGTGAAAGTAAAGTAATCGGCCGAAATCGTAAGATTTAATAAAGTGTCAGCAAGAATAGGTCTTTTCCCTTCCCCTTTACACTGAGGGCTGGCTATTATCTAAACACGCCCATGGCCGACGAACATTCCAGTCCCGACTTCGTACACTTACACGTACATACGGACTACAGCATGCTTGATGGTTGCAGTCGTATCGACCGACTCATGGATCGGGCCTGCGACATGAATATGCGCGCCGTTTCGATTACCGACCACGGAA
>SIAU01000055.1 GCA_009691685.1 Opitutales bacterium | reverse complement strand
AAAACATCTCTGGTGCGTTATCGGATCGACTTAGGAGATTACCCATCGACCGAAGAAGGGATCAAAGCACTCATCACCGCCCCCGAAGGCAAAGCGGATCGCTGGCGCGGACCTTACATGGAAGCCAAAAGTGGAAACCTGCCCGCCGATCCTTGGGGACAGACTTATCAATACCGCTACCCTGGAACACGTAATACCGAATCGTTTGATTTATTTTCGATGGGACGCGATAAAGCTCTAGATACTCCTGACGACATTGGAAATTGGTGAGCAAGGGATCTACTCATTTACGGGGCGGTTTCACTCTCCTAGAAACACTTTTAGTTTTAGGCTTAATCAGTATGCTCGCCGCTGTGCTCATCGGCGGGTCCGCCTCATTACTTAAAGGCACGGCACGCGAAGACCCCGAGGACGCCCTGCTAGCCCTTCTGCAAACGGTTCGACGTGAAGCGGTCGCTCAAGGAACTACCGTCATTTTAAAAACGGTGCCCGATGAAGAGGATCCCGATGTCACCCACTACACTTGGGGTGAAAATAAAATTGAGCGAATGCCCATTCTGGCGGGCGTAAAAGTAAAAATAGTGGGACCGGCGGTGAACGCAGCCATCATTCTCGGTGGAGAAATGGAGGAGCTGCCACTCGCTCAGATAAAATTTTATCCGGACGGAACCTGTGATCGGTTTCGTTTAGAAATTAGTCGCAGCGCAGCACGGCGCGTTCTGCCGATTGATCCCCTCACCTGTGCGCCTCTGCCAGCCGAAAAAACTCCATGAGAAAAAACGCTTTTACCCTGATTGAAGTTTTAGTCTCCCTCTCAATATTTGCACTCGCGGCAGTGGGACTCGGGGCAGCTTATTCCAATGTTTTACTCAGCAGAATGGCGCTCAAAGAAAAAGGAGTGGGCGAGGAAGACTTTGCGCGCTGTCGAGCGGCGATGATTGAGACGGCTAATTTCGCCGACATCGAAAAAGGGGGAGATGTTTATCTGCCCGATGATCGGATGGCGCGGTGGAAAGGTAAAATTGAACCCACCACGGTAGCAGATTTATTTTGGATAACCCTCACGGTTGAAATACAAACTACAGCAGGTGGACCCTATGGAGCACCGCGCGAACAGAGTCAGTGGATTCTTCGGCCCACCTGGTCGGTCGAAAGTGACCGCGCCAAACTTTTGTCTGAGGCAAAACAGCGACTACTAAAAACTCGGGGTTACGACGAAGAAACCGGCGGCGGTACCTCTTTTATTAGTAAGCCGACCCCCAAAAAAGACGCACCCAAAAATAGTTCGGAACCCGTCAAGACGCCCGAAACTAAAAAACCCGTCGCGCAATAATGATTTTAAAACAAAATCATAAAGGGTTTACCTTGCTCGAAACTTTAGTTTCTCTGGCCCTGTTAGGAATTTTGATGGTGGCCCTAAATACTTTCCTGTTTTCAATGAGTGAACTTTGGGGCGGAGGACGCGACCAACGCCTTTTTGATCAACACGTGCGGGCTGCGAATCGCATTTTAAAAGAAACCCTCACCCGAACTACCGTTGGGCCCGGGGCAGTGGGTTGCACAATCAAAGACGTCACCGACAGTGAGGGTGTGGTGGCCCCGCGTTTAACTTTTTTACTCACCGATGCCGGGCGTTTAGCTGATTGGCCCGACGCTCCTTTGCCCGACGTAGATTTCTCACTCACGGTTAATCCAGAACGGGGATTGATTTTGCAGTGGCAATCACGGTTAGAGTTAGAGCGGGATTTAAATGATATTCACGAAACGGTCTTATCGCCCTTTGCTAAGTCCATCGCGTACGACTATTTTGATGGTGATCTAAAAAAGTGGAAAAGTGAAGAGACCCCGATTCGGGATGCTTCCGGGAGTGTCTATCAACAGCCGGCCCGGTTGCGGATTCGTTATGCCCACGGAAATTTCAAAACTGAAACGGTGATTGATATACCTATTCGTCGTCGAGGGGCGAGCCGACCATGAAACTAAAAACCCGCAAAGGCTCGGTCATCATTGTTGTTTTAGTGTTAATCACTCTAGCGTCGCTGCTGCTGGCACGCTTCATGGAAGATAATTCCTTGGAACTTTCCATGTCGATGCGCGAAGTAGACCGCCAAAGATTACGAGTCGAGGCGATGTCAGAAATGGAATTGGCCCTCGGCGTGATTAATGAAATTCGGGCCATCGATTTAAATAAAGTCCACGCCCCCAGCCAAGGCTTCGCGGATCCTCATGCCTACATCGGTATTCCGCCCCGCGAAGGCTTAGAGGTTAAATTTGAGTATGAAGATGAAAGTGGTAAGTTGCCGCTATCGAGCATGGATAAAAATGGCTTAATCCAATTACTCTATGCGCTGGGACTAGAACAACGAGATGCCGAACGCGTTTCCGATGCGTTGATTGCGTGGACTAATAAAAAATATGAATCCATCGAAGAAGAGGCGACTGATGCGACCTACCAGCGTGCTAAACTTTCCTTTAAGCCAGCGCGTCGGGCCCTACGATCGTTTGAAGAATTAAGGACCATCGGGGTCGCCCAAGATTTCTTTTTTGATCAAAACGGAAATGAGACTCCGCTACTCACTTCCTTTAAGGAGTGCGTCAGCCTCTATACCTTTGGTGATACCAATATTAATACTGCATCGGACGCATTGCTTTACGCCCAAGGCCTCGACGAACGTCAGGTCGCCCTCATTCGAGATAAGCAAAATAATATGAAGCAAACTATTACGGGTAGTCCTCCCTATTTTCGAGTGACTCGCGAAGTGAGAACCCTCATCGGCGGAGCTGCGCCCTTAAAAGGCTTTGATGATGAAATTCATCTCATGTGGATTCGCGTGACCGTTAAAGAAGGTCAGGCTAAATGCCGACTAAACGCACTCGTTTCCATTCGAGACGACGTCACCTATGCCAGCCCTGTTGAAGACCCGAGCACGGTTACCGCGATGGATGCGAAAAGTACCACGGGGGCACGAACCTTTACCTCTAACACAAAATCCTCCACCGCCGCCGATGGCACTAGCGCAAATAATTCATCGGGAACCTCGACAACCTCAAGCGGGTCTACTTTATCAAGACGCAACACTTTCATCACCCCCGGCGTCATCCTCGGCACTGCCAGTAGTGTCTCACTGGGAGGACGCACTACCGCCCAAACCATCAACTACCCTTTTAGAATTCTTGCCTGGTCCGAAGACAATGGACCGCCTTCACCCAACGCAAAATAATGAGTTCACTTTTTTCCAAAAACCGCGCATCCGCCGCGCTTCTCCCAGGAAATCGTTTTTTTGTTCGGTTAATTGAATTGGAGCCCGAAAATATTGCTAGCCAAGTGTCTCTGGCGATTGAAACCGTTTCACCGTTCCCGTCAGAACAGATGCTGATGGGTTACATAACCAGCGCCGATAATAAATGGGCTTTAGCGTATGCCGCGCACCGTCGCCGTTTCACCGCCGAAGAAAGTTTTGCTTGGCCTGATGACTGTCAGGTCATCCCCGAATTTTTAGCCTTACTGGGACAGCGACCCGAGAAAGGCGGTATTTTAATTCACGAGGGTACCGATCTCTTAACCGCCCTAGCCTGGAATGAAAACCAGCCACTGCCGAAGTGTATCTTAGTAGTGGATAAAAAAGATAGTAGCGTTGATCTTTTAACTAAAGAAATCATCGAACGCACGGGACTTCCCTCGACCACACCCGTCATTACAACGGTAGGTGAACTCTCCAGTGATAAAAATGACTCCCAACTCATTTTAAACTGCAACAAAGGTAAGCCCTTTCAGCTCTCGAGTAACCAACTGGATAATGCGGACATTCGTGACGCTGATTTTTTAAGTACGCGGAGAAAAAAAGAACGGGTTAATAAGCTATTATGGAATACCGCGCGCGTTGCCGTAGGTATTATTATCGCTTCTTTTGTTTTTGAAATCTCTGCGTTTCTCATCAACTGGAGATCCAATAATCTCCGACTCATCAATGAGAGCCGTCAGTCGGCCATTCAAGAAATTGAATCAGCTCAAGCCATTTCGGCACGGATTACCGATATGAATACCAAGGCGCCGTTACCCTTAGAAATGCTAGCCGTGGCCAATGAGAACCGCCCAGCGACGGTTGATTTTCAGCGGGTGAATTGTAAGAACAATACTCAACTCGAAATCGAAGCACGCACCACCAACGCGAGCGATGTTTATACATTTGAAAAATCTCTCAAAGAAAGCGCGGAGGTTTCTTTTGTGGCGACCAAGGATATGCGCGCCCGTGACAGTTTTACGACGTTCAGCGTCACCATCACCTTTAAACCTGAAACCCTCCGCAAAGGAGTTAAGAACAAATGAAACATTTCTTCTTTAGTCTACAAACCCGGGAGCGCATCATGGCCCTCTTAGCTTTAGTCATCGGCGCCATCATCTGGTCAACCGCCTCGTGGTCGCGCGTTAATTCGGGCTGGGATGTGTGGCGTACCTTGGAAAACGAAAATCAAATTCAACAAACGTGGTTAAAGAACGAGCCCGCTATCCGTCAGAATGCGGCCAAAGCGATTCAGGGATTAGAAGCGGGTCGCGGTTATAATGATTCACAATTAGTTGCCGAAGCACTCGCCGCCACGAAAGAAGTCGGGCTCAATGCCACCACCGAAACCCCGAAAACGCAAAAGGCTGGCAAGTTTGCTCTTCACACCATGCAACTGAGCTGTCGACGAGCAGACATGGCCACCGTCGTTAAACTTTACGAAAACCTCCGCCCTCGGGCGCCCTACATTTCTATCAGCTCCTTTAGCCTACAATCCGATCGTGGAAATTCGGGTACCGTGACGATGACGCTACAATTAACGGCTTTAGAACTGATTAACGTAAAATAAGTTTAGAAGCGGAAGCTGGCGCTGACCTCGAATACCGCTGCGACAATCGCAAAGGCGATGAACGCAACAAATGAGAAAGCGGCGATTAAAACGCTCGCTGAAATCGTTTGGGAAATAGCTCCGAGCCAGCGATCTAATTCGGCGCGATAAGAGCGGGCGATATCTCTAAGGCCTGGTGCTAAATTACCGGTCTGCTCAGCCACAGCCACCCGATCCAATAAGAGTCGCGGAAAATATCCCGTGCGAGCTAAGGCCCGAGAGAGACTCTCCCCTTCTAAAACTCGGTCGGTCGCTTCGCGCATTTGTAAACGCATGGCACGATTAGGCGCGGTCTTTTCAGCGAGTCTTAA
>SIAU01000015.1 GCA_009691685.1 Opitutales bacterium | reverse complement strand
GTCTGGCGATGTGGCGGGTTGCATAATAGCCACATACAAGTCAGTTCGAATTCCTTGTCAAACTAGCCCGGAGACAAAACACCCTTCGTGAGTAATAACTGGCGTTGGGTTCGCTCAGCATACTCGCGACTATGCGTCACTAAAATCAGGGCCATTTGCTTTTTCGCAACAATACCTAGTAATAAATTGATAATCTGCTGTCCCGTAACCTCATCCAAGTTACCCGTAGGCTCATCCGCGAGCACGATGGTCGGATCATTAATTAAAGCACGGGCAATGGCCACGCGTTGACATTCTCCGCCCGAAAGTTGGGCGGGGTAATGATTTAAGCGCGAACCGAGGCCGACGGATTCAATGAGCGTACGGGCCTTAAATTCGGCATCAGGTGTACCGAGAATTTTCGCCGCTAACATGACATTTTCCAAAGTATTCAACTCGGGCATGAGCTGAAAATTCTGGAAAACAAATCCGACGCCGTGTCCTAAATGTAAATGCGGAGAAACGAGGCCTTGAGATTTTAAATCAATCAAGACTTCACCCGCATCAGGCGCTTCGAGCCCACCTAGTAATTGTAGGAGCGTCGTCTTGCCCGATCCGGAAAGTCCCCGAATCGAAACTGATTCACCTTCATTAACCGTTAAGTTAATCGAGCGTAAAACATCGAGCGAACCCGCGGCCGTGGAGAAGGATTTTTTAAGATCTTTAGCTTCTAGTAAGACTTTAGACATGACGCATGGCCTCCGAGGGTTTGCGGCTGGCGGCCCAAATAGCAGGTACCAATCCAGCGAGCGTGGTGACTAATAAGGTGAATCCAGCGGCCACGATGAAGTCGGAGTTATCATAGTGTAACGGAACTTTGGAAAACTGATAAACATTCGCAACCATGTCTCCATTACCGAAAACTTTATTAATCATTGTTAAAATATTTTCGCGTAATGCTAAAATCGTCCAGGTGAGCGCAAACCCTAAGAGCGTTCCGAGTAATCCAATCAGCAAACCTTGAATGCCGAACAGTGCGACGATTTGCCAGCGTCGCGCACCCATCGAAACGAGAACACCTACTTCACGCGTACGACGAATCACGGCCGAGAAGAGCGTGCTACCAATTGAAAAGGATGCGACTAAAGTAATAATGAACATTAAAAAGAAGAGCATCGTTTTTTCGAAACGAATCGCTTCTAAGAAATTTTTCTTAATTTCCTGCCAAGGTACAAAATGCATTTCGGGACTATCGACATTTAAGCGTGCCGCAATCGCCGGAGCGTCATTCGGATTTCTAAATCGTAAAGTAATTCCATGAGCCTGGGTTCCCATCGCCCAGAGTTCGCGAAAACGACGAATCGGAATAATCGCCGCGCGATCATCGACCTCGGTAAATCCAGTCCGCACAATCCCACAGACTTCAAGCTCTGCAGGTAAAGGGGCCTGCCCTTTTTCAGCCAACTCAGCCATCGCGGGTGACCACAGCTCAATTTTATCTCCAATATTAACCCGTAAGGTTTTTGCTAAACCATAGCCTAAAATTACCCGTCCGTCATCCAGATCATTAAACGAACCAGCCACAATATACGGACGAGCAGGTTGCTCTTTAACCGTTAAATCGATACCGCGAACGAAGGCGACGCCGGAAAATTGTCCGCGCCTTGATAAGGCTGGGCCTTCCGTAAAAGCAGCGGCGGTAATGACCTCATCATCCTTGCGTAATTTTTTTACGAGCTCGGATGGATTCGCAATCGTGTTGCGGGTGAGCACAACGCAGTCACCAAACGATTCTCGGATTCGTAAACGATGTTCTTCCCCAAATCCATTCATCACCGTCTGGACAACGAGTAAGGCCGCAACGCCCAGACCTACACCCAAGATAGAAACAATCGCAAACGCCGGAAAACGCTTTCCTGGCTGAAAGAGTTGACGAAGGGCGATTTGAAGAAACCAGGGCAAGTTAAGTGCTTAAGCGTTTTTATCGGGACCCATAGTTGGGAAGAGAATCACATCACGAATGTTAGCAGCCCCAGTGAGGAGAATGACCAAGCGATCAATGCCAATACCTAAGCCGCCCGCGGGAGGCATACCGTGCTCAAGTGCTAAAAGAAAATCTTCATCGATTTTCTGAGTTTCCGCGCCGGCCTGTATTTCCAGCATCTTTCGTTGCACACCCGGATCGTTTTGCTCCGAATACGCCGGAGCAATTTCTTGTCCGTTAATACAAAGCTCAAATACATCGATGGTGGAATCATCACCCACGGTCACCTTAGCCAACGGACATAATTCTTTAGGAATGTGCGTTACGAAAGTGGGTTGCAATAAAGTCGGCTCAATGAGTTTTCCGAAAATTTCGTTGGTGACTTCGAAGTCTTCCCAATCGGTACGTGGCTCTTCGAGACCTAATTTTTTACACGCCGCAATTTTTTCTTCTTTAGTACGTGTGAACCATTGAGCGTCACCCGTGCGTTCGATAATTAAATCTTTATACTTAGCTTCGCGCCACTCACCACCGAGTTCAATGGCGACACCATCGGGACGCGTCACTACGGTCGTGCCTAAAACTTCTTTGCAGACATTCTGAATGAGGCTACGTACCAGTTCCATCATGCCACGATAATCAGTATAGGCCTGATAAGCTTCGAGCATCGTGAATTCTGGACTGTGCTTAATCGAAACACCTTCATTGCGAAAAACGCGCCCAATTTCAAAAACGCGATCCATACCGCCGACTAAACAGCGTTTCAGGTGCAATTCTAGGGCAATGCGTAAGTAAAAATCACAATCAAGAGCGTTAGAGTGTGTTTCAAAGGGACGCGCTGCAGCACCACCGGCCACGGAGTGCAGAGCAGGAGTTTCTACTTCAGTGAATTGGCGACTCCATAAAAATTTACGGATCGATTCAATCACGCGACTGCGAATGAAGAGACGATTACGCGATTCCTCATTCACCACTAAGTCGAGATAACGCTGACGGTAAATTTTTTCGGCATCGGTCAAGCCAGCCCATTTCTCAGGTAAGGGACGAACGGCTTTAGAAACTAGACCATAATCGGCAGCACGTACCGTTACTTCACCGGTCTTCGTTCTAAATAATTTTCCACGAACGCCCATGAAGTCTCCAAGGTCGACGAGTTTTTTGAAATGCGTATCGTAGCGTTCCGTTAAAGCATCACGCGTGAAGTAACATTGTTGGATGCCGGCACGATCGAGAATCTTAACAAAGCTCGCTTTGCCCATGACACGAATCGCGACGACGCGACCAGCGATGGAGACCTCGGGGCCTTCTTCAACACCCTCGGGTAGAAGCTGAGCACATTCACTAGAAATATGTGACTGATTCCAATTCGCGCGGAATGGGTCTTCTCCATTGGCACGAAGTTGAGCAAGTTTCTCTAAACGAACTGCATGAAGGTCGTGTGAGATGGCATTAAGGTCGGGCTTATCACTCATATTAACACCTTTAGGGGTGTCTTTTGGGGGGCGGGCTGGCAAGGGCGAAAGGTTCAAAAATCGCCCGCCTTTCCGTATTGCCGTTAGGGGTTCATCAAGGTTAACCCTCAATCCATGAAGGCCTATCTAGATTTACTTCGGCATGTCCGCCAAACGGGCGAAGTACGCAAAGACCGAACAGGCGTTGGCACCCTCGGAATTTTCGGAGCCCAATTACGTTTCGACCTCGCCCAAGGCTTCCCCTTGGTGACCACGAAAAAAGTTCACACTAAATCAATCATCCAAGAACTGCTTTGGTTTTTAGCGGGTCGTACGGATAACGCGTGGCTCACCGAAAGAGGAGTATCTATTTGGAATGAATGGGCCACTGCTGAGCAGTGTGCAAAGTTCGGTCGCGGCGAAGGTGAGCTCGGACCCGTCTACGGACATCAATGGAGAAATTTTGGTGCGACGAAAAAAGCCGACGGCACTTATAACTCCGATGGCGTTGATCAAATCAAACTGCTGATTGAACAACTGAAAAAGAATCCTGCCAGTCGCCGACATCTTGTCACCGGATGGAACCCACTCGAAGCCGATAAAGTCGCCCTCCCGCCCTGCCACACGCTTTATCAATTCCACGTTTCGACGGACAATCGTCTCAGTTGCCAACTCTATCAACGTAGCGCGGATTTATTTTTAGGTGTGCCCTTCAACATCGCCAGTTACTCGTTACTCACGCACATGATTGCGCAAGTGACGGGCTTAAAACCTGGACACTTTGTCCACACCTTCGGCGATGCACACATTTATTCGAACCATCTCGAACAGGTTGATTTACAATGCTCGCGTGAGCCTCGACCGCTCCCACGCTTAATTTTAAATCCTGAAATTAAAGACTTATTCGATTTTAAATATGAAGATATAACCATCGAAGGTTACGATCCTCATCCCGGCATTAAAGCCCCTGTAGCTATTTAATTTTGTGAATTTTTTTGGCCGACCACTTATCGCAATCGCTGCCGTTGGCAAAAACCGTGGCATTGGTTTCAATAATCAGCTGCCTTGGCGAATTCCGGAAGACTTCGCGTTCTTCAAAAAAACTACCATGGGCCAAGCGATGCTCATGGGACGGAAAACTTACGAGTCCATCGGACGTCCTCTTCCCGGTCGCACCACGATTGTTCTCAGTCGACAAGGTTTCACTGCTCCGGGCGTGTTATCTGCAAAATCTTGGGCTGAGGCGGCACAGTTGGCTCCCGATCAAACACTTTTTCTGGCGGGTGGAGCTGTCCTTTACGCGGAAGCCCTTCCTTGGTGCAGTGAACTCGTCATCACTCATGTAGACTTAGAGCCAGAAGCTGATGCGTTTTTCCCCGACTGGACAAAACTTTTTGATGAAGGTGAAGTGATCGAATCTCACGCCCAATGCGTGATGCGGAAACACTTTCCTCTCAAAAATCGCTGAGATTTACACACCCGTTGGCTCGGCGTAAAAACGGATAGCCTGACAACCTAAAAAACTTTGAAAATTTAGGTTAAAAATGCGTTTTTCTCCTTTCCAACAAGCCCCCCTCACCTAGGTTCGAACCATGCCCGATGGACTATTTATATTTTTTGCCGCGCTGACGATTGGCGCTGCAGCTCTTCTGGTTCTCAGTCGCAATGCAGTGACCTCCGCGATGGGGATGATTTTAGCCCTCGTCGGTGTCGCGGCTGACTTCTTCCTGCTCGATGCTTACTTCCTCGGTGTTCTTCAAGTGCTCGTCTATGCCGGCGCCGTCATGGTGCTCTTCCTTTTCATCATCATGTTACTTTCGGATACGGAAGAAAATCCTACCACCTACCCTTGGCGTCATGCACTAACCGGTCTGGCCGTTTTCTTTTTCTTAGCCGCGGGTGTCCTCTGGCTCTTCGTTTGGTCAGGAGCCGTTCCCTCCAACCAAGTCCAATTCACTCCGCCAGAAGTTTCTAGCGATCCGTTAGTCTTCACCACCGCCGCGAAATCTTTTGGTCGATTACTTTATACCAAATATCTACTCCCTCTGGAGATTTCTGGATTCCTTTTACTCGTCGCACTCGTCGGCGTGGTTTCAATCAGCAAAGATTCCAAAATCCAAAGCGAATAAGACACCATGGAACACACGACCCTTTCCCACCATCTTTTACTCGCCGGCATGCTCTTTGTGATTGGACTCTCCGGAGTCTTAATCCGTCGCAATCTCCTCGTGGTCTACATGTGCCTCGAGTTGATGCTCACCGCTTCAACCTTAGCCCTCGTCGCCTTCTCCCGTTTTAATAACACCATGGATGGCGCAATTTTTGTTTTCTTCATCATCACCGTGGCCGCCGCTGAAGTTGCCGTAGGTCTCGCCCTCATCGTCGCCCTCTTCCGCCAACGCCAAACGGTTAGCTCGGAAAAACTCACCACCCTCTGCGACTAATTTGCAATGAACTCTGTTTCTCTTTTACACTGGATTTTATTTCTCCCACTAGGCGCCGCCGCCTTTTCGGCCCTCTTCCTTCGCCGTCAGGGTGCATTCGCCGCCTGGTTCTCAACCCTGACCGCTTTTATCATCGCGGGTCTCGCCCTGACCATCCTTACCCAAACTTCTGAAGATATTAAATGGCATTACGAACTCGGTAAAATCGGCGGAATCTCCTTAGGCTTTGGTTATTTAATCGATGCTCATGCGCGCTTAATGTTATTCGTCGTTTCGTTCGTCGCCGCTTGGATTCATTTATTTTCTGTTGGTTACATGAAGGAAGATGAGGCCCGTGGACGTTTCTTCGCGGGACTTTCCATCTTCATGTTTTCGATTCTCGGTATCGTCGTCGCCGATAATTTATTAATGACTTTCATTTTCTGGGAACTGGTTGGTTTTAGTTCCTACATGCTCATCGCTCATTATTTTGATACCGATTTTGCAGCCGAGGCTTCCAAAAAAGCCTTTATCACTAATCGTATTGGCGATCTGGGATTCATCTTGGGCATCGCCCTTTGCTTAAAACTTTACGGTACACTCGATTTTGCTGAATTAAAATTACAAGCGGGTTCAGCCGTGCCGATTGCCCTCGGACTTTTACTGATGTGTGGCTTCCTCGGAAAATCCGCCCAGTTCCCCTTACATGTTTGGTTAACCGATGCGATGGCTGGTCCCACTCCCGTCTCCGCCCTCATTCACGCTGCAACGATGGTCGCCGCTGGTGTTTATTTCATGGCGCGTATCAGTTTCCTGCTCGCTCCGGAAGTTCTTGATTGGTTAGCCATCTCTGGCGCAGGCATGGCCGCACTCGCCGGTCTCTGTGCACTCGCCCAAACCGATATCAAAAAATCTTTAGCTTACTCCACCCTCGCTCACCTCGGCATCATGGGTTGCGCGATCGGACTCGGACATCCTGAACTCGCTGTATTGCACATGGCCATGCACGCCTTTTTCAAAGCGACCTTATTCTTGGGTGCAGGTTCAGTGATTCACGGATGTCACCACGAACAAGATATGTTAAAGATGGGCGGCCTGCTCAAAAAGATGCCGATCACCGCAGTAACTTTTATTGCAGCAACGCTTTCTAATTGTGCGGTTCCCTTCTTCGCAGGTTGGTATTCGAAAGATGCCATCATCGAAGCAGCCTGGCACGGCGGACACTTCTGGGTTTTCAGCTTCCTCGCTCTCGCCGCCATTGCGACGTGCTTATACAGCGGCCGCATGATTCGTCTCGTCTTCATGGGTGCACCTAATTCCAAGGCGGCAACGCACGCCCACGAATCACCTTGGACGATGACTCTCCCCATCAGCGTGCTCGGAATTGTTTATGCCGTCGGCGCTGGTTTTGCTGCCAATATTTTAATTCCCCATTCCTCCCTGCAAGTCGTTGAAAAGTCGCTGAACGAAATGGCGTTCCATCTAACCGCTCCTGCGACCATCGTGGGAGCAGGTGCACTGATTCTTGGATTTTTAAGTTTCAAATTTTACGGATGGTTTGCTGGGCAGGACAGCTTGCAGAAAATTTCTCCGCGCACCTATCAAATTTTAGAATACCGCTGGATGGATACTTTTTACAATTGGTACATTGATAAGGTGCAGCGTCGCTTCGCTGAATTCATCGTATTCCTCGATTTACTCGTCATCAACGGTCTCGCCGTACGCTGGACTGTCGGTGGCACCTTCGCCGCCCTGGGACATATCTCCAATGCTATTTTTCATCGCGGACAGACTCGGTTAAATGCCATCTGGATCACCCTCGGCTCGCTCCTCTTCATCTGGTTCCTCGTCCGCTAATTTATGGAAAATTTTAATACTGTGAATTCCTCACTTCTACTCGCAGCGATCTTTACGCCAATTCTCGTCGGATTGATTCTCTTAGTCGGACGAAATCTGCCTCGCTCCTTTGCCACGGGATTTGCACTCACGGCCTTCACCCTGCCCGCCCTCATTACCGTTTGGTTTTTCTTACCCTGTGCTGAGGCCTACGGCTCAGTGACTCAATACCGTCAAACCAACATCTGGGGTTTTTGTTTTGGCTTAAACGGCATCAGTTTGCCTTTGATCGCCATGACTGCGCTGGTCGGACTCGCCGCGGGAATCAAAGCGCTCGATCAAGAAGTTGAATCACGAAATGCTTACCTGGGTTTAATTCTCTTCATGCTCGGAGGAACGCTCGGAGTCTTTGGTACAAATAATATTATTGGATTTTATTTCTTCCACGAATTCGCACTCATCCCCACTTTCGTACTGACCTTATTCTGGGGCGGCGAAGGTCGACGTTCGGCGGCGATGCAAATGGCCATTTACCTTACCGTCGGCGCCATGCTTTCATTAGCGGGTATCGTGATTGCGATGCAAACGGTCGGACTCGGCATCGAAGACGCCACCTTCGAACAATTATTCTTAGCCTTCCATCAATCACAACTGCCTCTGCCTGCTGCAACCACCGCGATTACTTTATTTGGATTCGGCACACTGGCTTCACTTTTCCCCTTCCACTCTTGGGCCGCACCGGGTTACTCCGCTGCGCCCACTCCCGTATCCATGATCCATGCTGGAGCACTTAAGAAATTTGGCCTCTACGGAATCATTATGATTGTCGCTGCCACCATGAAAATTGGCACGGGCACACTCAGTCACTGGTTCCTCTGGTGCTCAGTAGCTAACGTATTTATTGTCGGACTCATCTGCTTCGGACAACGCGACCTAAAACAAATGCTCTCCTGGAGCTCTGTGGCTCACATGGGTCCTATCTTTGTCGGCATCTGGGTTTGCGCAACGCAAGGCGTCGCCGAAGGTCTCGATGCAGCCATCTTCTTGATGGTGGCACACGGACTTTCCTGCGCGGCCTTATTCCTTTTAGCCAATGCCGTTCGCACTCGCACGGGTACCTATCGATTCGATGAACTGGGTGGTCTCGCACGACACACTCCCGTGCTCTCGGCATTCTTTATCGCGGCAATCATGGCGTCCATTGGTCTACCCGGCTTCGGAAATTTCTGGGGCGAACTGGGCGTCTTCCTCTCGCTCAGAAATCAACCGTTCATTCTTCAAGTCTTCGTCGTGTCCACCGTTGTGATTTCTGCAATCTACGCGCTACGCGCCGTCGCTTCCGTTTTCTTCGGAAAAGTTTCTTCGACCATCGAAGCCCGTCATGCTTACGCTCCGATTGTCGATCTCAACGGCGCCGAACGTACCGCAACCATCATTCTTCTCGGGGCCTCACTCGTGATTGGATTTATTCCTTCGCTGATTACTAATTACACCAACCCGGAAGCACAGGCGCTGGCCCGCATTGCCCAAGCCAAACCGTTTAAGGCAGCTCCTCTTCAAGAATCTCCCCGCAACTAAACTTTCGTATCATGACTTTTCCGATGGCTTCCACCGAACTCGCTTTAAAATTACTCGCCCCACGCAATGCAGACTGGGCTTCGATCCTGCCTGAAATTTCCGTAGCGGGTCTCGCCTTGCTCTGCCTCATTCAGGCGATGTTTTTAAATAAAAAACTCAATTGGCTCATCCCTACCACCGCACGCATCGGACTGGGCTTAGTGGTTTTGATGTCACTGATTCCTTTCACTCCATGGAATCCCTGCTCAGGCGTAGCCACCACCACTTTTTCAGGCTTACTTCAACTCAGTGATGTCACCTGCGGTTTTCGTCTCACCTTTTTAATCTCCGCACTACTCACCAGTTTCATTGCCACAAAATTCTTGGAAGAACGTCATGCGGTCGTCGCCGATTATCACCACGTGGTTTTGGTAATCACCGCGGCATTCATGCTCTTAGCTCAATCGAATCACTTCGTCAGTTTATTCGTGAGCCTCGAAACCGCCGCCGTTGGACTTTATATCTTAGTGGGCTATCTCAGAAAAAGTGATGCGTCACTGGAAGCCGGTGTTAAATATTTAGTCGCGGGTGGCTTAAGTTCTGCACTTCTTCTGATGGGCATTGTTTTAGTTTATGGTTCACTCGGTGCGACCACGCCCGATTCTTTAAACTTCGATCAAATCGCTAAAGCCTTGGCGGCCGGACATGGCACCGCCCTCACCCTCACCGGCGTAGCACTGATTTTAGGTGGAGCCGCCTTTAAACTGGGTGCGTTCCCATTCCAGACTTGGATTCCTGATGTTTATCAAGGCGCACCCACCCCTACCACTGCCTTACTTGGTACGGCTTCTAAAGCGGCCGGTGCCTTCACCTTATTCTTATTAGTCACTGGACCCTTCCAACCCCTCGCACCTAAGTTAGCACCGGTTTTAGCCATCACTACCATCCTCACATTAGTGGCGGGTAATCTGGCTGCACTCGCTGCAACGGACATCAAGCGTATCATCGCACTCTCCGGCGTCTCGCATGCCGGCTTTATTCTCGCAGCGATCACCGGCATTTTAGTCGCAGGTGAAAATGGTGATTATGATACCAACCTCTTAGCTTATTATTTAATCGCTTACACCATCGGTAGTTTCCTAGTCGCCCAAGCCCTCATTTCTATTCCCGCCGCCGAAGATCATCGTCGTCCGTTACTACAACTACGTGGTTTAATTCGACGCTCACCGATTCTTGCCGGGGGCTTAGGCTTCGGCATCAGTTCATTAGCAGGCGTTCCTCCCTCCATTGGTTTCTTCGCCAAATTATTTATTTTAATACTACTCGCTAAAGTAAAATTATGGTGGGTCTTCGGCGCCGTTCTTCTCAGCGTAGCCGTCAGCATCCACTATTACTTCTCCATCATTCGCGAAGCGGTGGTTAGACCCAGTGTCGGGGATGAAATCATTGAAACGATTGAAGTATCCGCCACCGCAAAATTTGTCATCGGTGCTTTATCCGCTGCGACCATGATCGGTGGCATGTTGTTCTTCGTCTAAGAGCTCGATTTTTTACCGCGCGGATGGTGTTTACGATGAGCCGCACTGAGTGCGGTACGTTCGACCGTGGTATAAATCTGTGTCGTAGCGATATCCGCATGACCGAGCATCTCCTGAATCGATCGCAAGTCGGCGCCACCCGCTAATAAATGCGTCGCGAAAGCGTGACGAAGCAAGTGAGGTTTTACGGGCACATCAACGCCCGCTCTTCGGGCGGCCTGCTTAACACTTAACCAAAAAGTTTTTCGCGAAAGTGCTTGGCCACGCGCACTCAAGAACAACGCGCTTCCCGTTTTGGGACGACTGAGTTTAGGCCGACCATCTTTTAAATAATGCTGCAGGGTTTTTAAAGCAGATTCACCCACGGGCACCACGCGGTCTTTCGAACCTTTACCTCTCACGCGCACGAGAGCGGATTCGATGTCCACCGCTTGCAATTCCAGGCTACATAATTCCGAAATACGGAGACCCGACCCGTACATCAATTCTAACATCGCACGATCCCGGAGACCTTGTGGCTTAGATGTATCAGGCGCGGACACGACCAGGGCGGCCTGCTCGGGAGATAAAATCGCCGGTAGACTGCGTTTCATTTTGGGACTGCGGGCAAGCTCCGTAAAATCATCGCGACGTAATCCCGATCGCACTAAGTGTGCCGCAAAAGTTCGCACTGCGGAAATTCGACGCGCCAAGGAAGCCGAAGCATGACCCTTGCGGTTTAAAACTTTCACCCAGGATTCAATGTCGCCTAAATTAACGTCAACCCAGCTGCTCCGACCCGCACTCGCGCAGTGCTTGGAAAAACGCATCAAGTCGTCTTCATACGCCTCCGTGGTGAGCTTCGCCAAGCCACGCTCCAAGGCCAAATAGGCCAAAAAAGAATCCACCGACTCCTGCAAATCGGGCGGCACCCCCTTACTCTTTGTCTGACGCGACTTACCCATGTATCTATCTTTTATTGCACTCACGGGAAAGAGTCCATAACGATTCCCTTATGGCAAGTCAGCGTGAACGGGCAATGAAGCCCACCGACCTTCGTGGCATCCTCCGGTATGTTCCCATGTTCCGGGATCATAGCTTCGTCATTGCCGTCGATGGTTCAATCGTCAGTCACGAAAATTTTAATAATATCGTGACGGATATTGCGGTGCTCAAAAGTCTTTCAATCAAAGTTATTTTAGTGCACGGTATCGGACAACAACTCGTCACGCTCGCCGGTGAACACAATATGACGATTTCTGATATTCAAGGCGAAGGCATTACCGACGCCCCGACCATGTCGCTCGCGCGTGAAGCTTCCGCACTAGTTTCCCAAACCGTCCTCGAACATCTTTCTCAAGCGGGTTTACGTTGCGTCATCACCAACGCCGTCCGCGCCACCAACGTCGGAGTGATCAAAGGAAAAAATCATCTCTTCACCGGCAAAGTCGAAAAGGTCGATGTGGAGATTTTGAAAACGATGCTGTCGCAAGATATTTTACCGCTCGTTACCCCCATCGTCTGCGATCGCGAAGGCCAATCTTTACGGGTCAATAGTGACCATTTAGCGATGGAACTGGCCGCTGCCATGGGTGCATCGAAGCTGATCTACCTCACACCCTTTGCTGGACTGCAAATTGATGGTCAGGTCAAAGTTAACTTACCCGAAGACGAACTGAAAAAAATCCTGAGCGATAAGAAAATTAAATTAGACCCGCGGATCAGAAGCAAAGCCGTGCAAGCCGCTAAAGCTTTAGATCAAGACGTTCCCCGCGCCCACATTTTAGATGGCCGCGTTTTTGGCGGACTGCTCACAGAAATTTTTGATAAAGTGGGATTGGGCACCATGGTGCACGCCAACGACTACGATCAAATCCGCCAGGCCAAAAAGAAAGATGCCCAAGCTCTCTACAATTTAGCGAAGCACGGTGCGAAGACCGATGCGTTAGTCGGACGGACACGTTTACAAATCGAACAAACGATTCAGGAATTCTTCGTTTATGAAATTGATGACAGCATCATCGGTTGTGCTGCCCTCCGTGCTTACCCCGGCGGTAAATCAATGGAAGTCTGCGCCGTTTACGTTCAGCCCTTTTATCACGGTCGCGGTGTGGGCAAAAAACTCGTCGAATACGCGAAATTAAGAGCGAAGAGCCTCGGCGCTAAAAAACTCATTGCCCTCACTACGCAAACCCAAGGCTTCTTCCAATCCGCCTGTAGCTTTGTCGCCGGATCGCAAAATGATTTACCGGCGGCTCGCCGAAACGAACTTAAGTTGAGCGGTAGAAATTCTCACGTCCTCCAGTTTAATCTTAAAAAATTAAACAACAGCGTCCGCTAAGTTTACGCACTTAAAAAGTAGGCCTGCTGTTTATCGGAAATCGGCATACCCAGTTTCGTCATGATTTGCATGAAGTCTTCCCAGACCAAACGCTTATTAGAAAGACTCGGACTGTGTAATAAATAGTTGGGGTGCAAGGTTGGTAAAACTTCTAGACCATCGACCTTCTGCCACTGTCCGCGAATTTGCATGATGGGCGTCGTTAAATGCGTGAGAGCACCAAAGGCCTGGGCTCCTACGGCCACGATGATTTGCGGTTTAATAATCTCAATTTGAGCCAATAAATACGGGCGATTAAAGGCGACCTCGGAAGCATTGGGTGGCCGTTTACCAAACGCCGTCGGGGGCTTAGGACGCCAAGTCATTAAATTGGCAAAGTAACATTCTTTTTCGGTCAGGCCCGTTGCTGAAATAATTTTGCTTAGTAATTCACCCCCTGGACCCACAAACGAACGATTCACTTCTACTTCTTCTAGAGACGGCGCCTCACCCACAAAAAAAACTTTGGCGCTTTCTGATCCGCGACCGAAAAGTGCTTTTTTACCTTCGAGATGTTTCTGGGTCACCTCGCACGCAGCGATTGTTTTTTGCAACCAAAGTAATTGTTCCGCTTTGGTGCCGGAGGGTAATTTAACGACGGGTGGATCGGGCAACGGAATAGAAACAATAATCGTTCCCTCATTTTTTGCGGCCGAAGTTGCTGGACGAGTCACGGGCTTCACCACAGGCGCGATGGTAGCGGGAGCAGTGAGCTTCGGGGCTACGGCGACCGCAGCTCCGCCCGCTAATTCTTTTAAGAGGGCAACGCTTTCGTCGGAGACACTGACACGTTTTACCCCAGCAGCTTTCTGCCTATATAATTCTTCTAAGAGAGCATCGATGGCTTCCGCAGGATCCATTAGAGGACGAGGTTCTCAATGGCCCGAGCCAAGACGATATCCTTCTGCGTCACCTTGTTGCCAGCATCATGAGTAGTCAGTTTCAGGGTCACCTTATTATAAATATTATAAATTTCCGGGTGATGGTTGAGCTTTTCGGCCTCAATACCCACTTTTACCAGTAAAGATAGGGCTTCGGAAAAGTTCTTTAACTTAATATCCATCAACAACTTATCGTCTTCAAATCTCCAGTGTGTTAGACTGCTTAAGGCCAGCTTAATTTGATCTAAATCTAACGGAGTGGACATTCGATTAATCATAAAAAAAGCCCTTAAACTGTCAACGGTTTGCCTAAGTAATAGACCCTATTGTGAATAAACTTGCAGAATGCCCCATAAAGAGTCTCTCTCTGGGTCAGGCTTGTTCTGAAAATAACCAAACCAAGAACAATGCCCCGCAAGAATCCGGTGAGTTGACGGTCGTCAAGACGGCAAATCGAAATCCAAGAAGGAAACGGGGAATGCGGTGAAGGTCATAAAACAGAAAACAACATATATGGAAAATAAGTTATTCGTAGGCAACCTACCTTGGGCTGCTACAGAATCCGACATCCGCGCACATTTCTCCCAAGCGGGCGAAGTGACAAGCGTGGAAGTAATGATGGATAAGTTCACAGGTCGTCCTCGTGGCTTCGCCTTCGTAACCATGGGTAATGCACAGCAAGCCCAGGATGCGATCGCTAAGACTGAGAACATCGACTTCATGGGTCGTCCCCTGAAGGTGAATGTTGCCCGTCCACGTGAAGAACGCCCTGCGGGCGGTGGCTTCGGTGGCGGCGAACGTCGTGGCGGATTCGGTGGTGGTGCTGGACGCGGCGGCTTCGGCGGCGGCGCAGGCGGCGGTGAACGTCGTGGCGGCTTCGGCGGCGGCGGCGGTGGTCGCGGCGGCTTCGGCGGCGGCGGCGGCGGCGGACGTGGTGGTTTCGGCGGCGATCGTGGCGGCTTCGGCGGCGGCGATCGTGGCGGTTACTAAACCCCGGATTCAATGCTACACTCTTCGGGGCGCCTTTCGGCGCCCCTTTTTTGTGCTTAAATAAAATCGATGCCTCTCTGCTTTAAGAAAAACTAAACAGACTCTAATCCGCCATCCGCTTTTAATCGACGGTAGTAACAAGCCGAACGTGTTTTGCCTTGAGCGTCCTTCGTGTGGCATGCGCCCTTCCCAGCTGGACGGACTTTATAGAGAATCGAATTCTGCTCACAGTTCACACGGACTTCTAATAATTCTAAAAAATCTCCCGACGTCAGTCCCTTGATCCAAAGTTCGTTTCTTGAAGTACTCCAGAAGGTCGCCTTCTTTTCCTTGAGCGCAGTTTTTAGAGCCAACTCATTAACGTAACCTAAAATAAGCACCTCGCCCGTTTGAGCGTCCTGGGCGATGGCCGGAATCACATCCTCCTGCCCCGAGGCGATTTTTCGGAGTTTTTTGAAGTCCAAACGCAGGGTTGACCCCTCTTCTAGTTCTTTATCGGACATATTAAGCATAAAGAAGATACTTGGGCCTGCATTCAAGGCTGGAATATTGAAGCCGTTATCCTTACGCATAGGGCATTATGTCGCTCCACAACACAACCGACCTTTCCCGCGCCGCCACTGAGTCCCGCGGACTTTCCATGGACGCCGTTGCCGCCTGTCACTCTGGACACCTCGGCCTTCCTTTAGGCTCCGCCGAAATGGGCGCCGTTCTTTACGGAAACTTTTTAAAGCACAACCCTGCCGAACCTCTTTGGATTAATCGCGATCGCTTCGTGCTCTCCGCAGGTCACGGCTCGATGTTCCTCTACAGCTGGTTACACCTCGCAGGTTTCGATCTCCCTCTCGAAGAAGTAAAAGCTTTCCGCAAACTCCACAGCAAAACTCCTGGTCACCCTGAATTCGGTGAAACCGTCGGCGTTGAAGCGACCACCGGTCCTCTCGGACAAGGTAGTGGAAATATTGTGGGTATGGCTGTCGCTGCCAAAATGGCCGCCGCTCATTTCAATACTCCTGAACACACCCTCTTCAATCACTTCATCGTCGGTCTCGCCGGCGATGGTTGCTTACAAGAAGGTATCTCGCACGAAGCCGCTTCTTTCGCCGGACGTTTCGGTCTCGATAACATCATTATGCTTTATGATTCCAATGACGTCACCTTGGATGCGATGGCTTCAAAAACTCAGAATGAAGACACCTTTAAACGCTACGAAGCCGCCAATTGGGAAGTCTTCATGGTCAAACAAGGCAATGAATTAGCCCATATTGCTGAAGCGCTCGACAAGGCCCGCGCCAGCAAAAGCGGTAAACCTAAATTAATTATCTGTAAAACAGTCATCGCGAAAGGAATCGCTGAAGTTGAAGGCACCGCCAAAGGTCACGGCGAAGCCGGCGTAAAGTTTATCGACGCAGCTCGTAAACTGATCGGACTGCCCGAAGAAAAATTCTTCGTTTCACCAGAAACGAAAAAATTCTTCGCCGCTCGCAAAGTCACCCAAGCCGCCGAATACGCACAATGGCAAAAAACTTTTGCGGCATGGGCTGCTGTGAATCCAGCGAAAGCCGATTTACTTAAAAAAGCTCAAGCCGGTGATCACGGTGATGTCGCTTCCCTCCTCGCGGCAATTCCTGAGTTCGGTAAAAACGCCTTAGCTACTCGCGTCTCGGGTGAAACTTGCATCAACGCTGTCGCTAAAGCATCCCCTCTCGTTTTATCAGGCTCAGCCGATTTACACGGCTCAACCAAGAACTATATTAAAGATGTTGGTGACTTCGACATCGCCACGCCCGCGGGCCGCAATCTCTACTTCGGAATTCGGGAACACGCCATGGGCGCCATCGTCAATGGTATCGCTTATCACGGAATCTTTAAAGGATCCGGCGCGACCTTCCTCACGTTCTCCGACTATCTCCGCCCGGCGATTCGCATTGCTGCCTTAGCAAAACTTCAAGCTTTCTACATCTTCACTCACGACTCCGTCGGTGTCGGTGAAGACGGACCTACCCACCAACCAGTAGAAACAGTCAGCGCCCTGCGTTGTATTCCCAATCTCGATGTCATGCGTCCAGCCGATGCTGAAGAAACCGCTGCCGCCTTCGCTCACGCCGTCGCTCGTCGCGATGGTCCTGTTGCCCTCATTCTCTCCCGTCAGAATGTTCCCTCGCTCGATAGCATTCCTGTTTCGACACGTCGCCAAGGCACACTCAAAGGTGCTTACATCGCACGTAAAGAAACCGTAGCCCTAACTCACATTCTCATCGGTACAGGTAGCGAACTCCAACTCGCTCTCGCCGCTGCTGAAGAATTAGGTGCCGGCGTTCGTGTTGTTTCGATGCCTTCCATGGAAGCCTTTGCTCGCCAATCTAAGTCCTACCAAGAAGAAGTTCTTCCTTCGAGCTGCGCTAAACGCGTCAGCATTGAAGCGGGGGTAACTATCTCTTGGGGTCGCTACGTCGGCCTCACTGGCAAAGCCCTCGGCACTGATCGTTTCGGATTAAGCGCCCCTGGTGATATCGCTCTGAAGGAATGTGGTATGACTAAAGAAGCGGTGGTCGCTGCGGCGAAAGCCCTCTAAGTCTTAAACACTGTTCTAAATAAAAGAACGAAGACTCTCGGGTCTTCGTTCTTTTATTTTACGGGCTTCAAAGCACTGACTGGTATCTTAAATAGGTCACCTTGCTCCGAGCCCACCAATAAAGTTTGGGCGTCCAACCAGGCACAGCCTTCAATCTGCCAAGAAAGGACCGGTGGAGAGAGCGGCGCATACAACATCGGACCATTAAAAATAGCTTCACCGATGCTAGGCAGAGTGATCACCCAGACCGCTCGGTAAGTAAGAATCGCTAAAAACTTTCCATCGGGAGAAACCGAAACATCGGTGACCATGCCTTTCGCATCGAATTGAGCAATCTTCGATAATTTAGGCGGCTCGTTAGACTTAGGAATATCGATGCGCCATAATTCGGTGAAGGTATCACGGCGGTGTTTAGTTAAAAAATAAATATTACCTTTAATTTTAAAGACCGATTCGCAGTCATACTTTAATTCAGAATCAGGAAATTCTTTTTGATCGGGCCAAATAAACGAAATCTTTTTAACCTCCGCTACCTCTGGATTTTGAGCGGAAGGTTCTTTAAACAAATAGAGGTTCAACTGACGGCGGTTCGAGATGTTATTTCCCACGTCGGCCACAATCATATTACCTTCCGCATCACCCGTCAGAGCTTCCCAATCGTAATTTTTGGCGCCTTTAATCGGGATTCCCTTAGCACCCCATACCGGCGTCGATCCATCGCCCCGGATCGGAATAATTTGTGTTTTGTTACCCGAATCGGAAAGAGTCCAAAACACTCCAGGGTTTTGCTGACTGGCCCAAAGCGCCGAACATTCAGGCACTAATTTCTTATCTACTTTCGCATAGGTTTGCAGTTGAAAGGCGTCCATTTCGGGAACTTCCCGCACAATCACCGGCACTTCACCTCCCCCTAAAGTGAGCGCTAAGAATAAGTAGAGTGATCCTAACCGCATAGGGATAATAGTTTTAATAAAATCAGAATAAGCAACCTCGAGAATTACCCTTTGCTTTTAAACTAATTGAATCTAAACCTCACGTATGGCTCGGAAATCTTCGCGCGCGCTTTGGACAGCTCACCTTAAGGGCGGAGCGCGCGTTGCTCCATCGGCCAAACCATCGCCGCGCACTAAAAAAGTGGTAGCGAAGAATTCCCACCGCGGCGTGCGTGGCATCATTCTCGGAATTGATCCTTCGCTCCGCGGAACTGGTCTAGCGGTCATTGATTCTCGAACCGAGCCCTATCAATTATTAGACAGCACGACGGTGAAACTTTCGCCCAAATTTAGTGCGATTGAATGCTTGGGTAAAATCGCTGAAGCCGTCGAAGGCATGACTGAGAAATTTAAGATCGATCAAGCGGCTATTGAAGAAACCATTTACGTGCAAAATTTCCGGACTGCCCAAGCCATGGGTGCCTCGCGTGGGGCGGCCTTAAGTATCCTCGCTCGACTCAATATTCATGTTAAGGAATACGCCCCTAAACGTATCAAGTTAGCCGTTACCGGACACGGCAGTGCGAGCAAAGAACAGGTCGGTAAAATGATTAAATCTATTCTGAATCTTCGCAGTGAATTACCCTTGGACGAATCCGATGCTGCCGCCATTGCCCTTTGCCACGCCTATACCGCGCGCGGGTAAATTATTCTTCGCTCACCACGAAATTATCAGAGCGGCCATTGGCCTGGCTCCAGCGTGCCATCAACTCATCTAAACGCACGGGACGCACATTTTGTTTAAGATTATAAGCGCCTGCCTCTAAGCAGACTTTAAGTTGCTGCCAGACTTGGGAGTAGGATCGGCGAAAGAGCAGAGACTCGTCGCGCACGAGACTCGAAACGTGACAGCAGCCTCCCACGCCAATCATGACAAATCGACCCGCCTTCAACTCTTCTTCACTCGAAGTCCGCACGTCAAATCGGGCATAGTGTAAGGCTGGAAAACGTTTAGCCAACGTGGTGAGGGCCTGCTCGAGAGCCGATGTATTTAAATCGGGTCGATGTAAGCAGCGCGCACCATGGCCGTGACTTCCTGAAAGATTTAAGATAACTTTTTGTCCGGCGGGAATGACTTTATTTAAATCGCGTGCATGACACTGAATAAATAATTCGGCGCGGGAAACGGCAAACTCATCGAGCCAAATGAGTTCTTCCAAGGTTTGCTCTCCATCACCCATCACCACGATATCATTCTTCTGCACGATGGCCATAATATGTCCGTCGTCCTGTCCAGGATTTCTCCGCCAGACGATTTCAAACTCTAAACCGCTGATGAATTTCTGGAGAATAAAATCTTCTTTGGCATGACCGACCCAGCGATTTAACTGTTCATCGTTTTTGATATAACGAAGCCCCGCACCATCTTCGGAAACCTCGGGCTTAAAGACCAAGGGATAGCCGTGACAAACCGCGAAGGCTTGAGCTTCTTTTAATCGCTCTTCGAGCTTATCTTCCATGGACAAAGCAAGATGCGGACAGCATCGCGAATCGCGTTGGAACGGTCTTAATAAAAGAGATTTAGGATCACCGATAAATCCACCAATCCGCCCGAAGGAGGGATTGGCCGAAGCGAAAGCGGTGAGGCTGCGGTGTCTCAAAGTTAAGAAAATAATCCCAATCCGAATCGGTAAATAAACAATCCAGTTGGGCCAAAGTGAAGGCTGAAGGAAGCCACGCACTTTCATGATAATCTGTCGACGCCCACGCCAAGTCAACGCCGGCACCAACCAGTGAGTTAAGACATGCAACGCAAGTAAGAGTCCGACGATAATCCAAACCGCGTTACTCTTAAAGTTGTGAAGCAAGCGCATACCATCATCGCCAAATTTATAACCGAGCCAAATCAGGGGAGGCGTCCAAATCAGCGCCGCGACCATCAGAAGCAGGCCCAGGCGCATTAAATCTAATTTCATTATACCCGCTGTGATAAACGTAGGCAAACGGCTGGCCGGAACGAATCGCGAACTGACGACCACCAACATTCCCTTTGGCGTAGAGAACCAACCCGCCCACTGATTCACTTTATGTTCTTTAATAATCCACTTAAAGGGCGCGCGACCAAGGGCCTGGCGACCGAACACTCGTCCAATCATATAGAGTGTCATATCTCCGATAAAAATCCCCACGAAACAAGCCACGGTAGCGGACCAAAAATCGATGATGCCCACCGAAACCATTAAGCCCGACGCCAAGCAGGTGGGATCTTCTGCGACAAACGTACAAACAATAATAAATAATAATAGCATCCAATAATGCATGCCGATGGCATTAGGGATGGGCGGATTTGATGGAGGTAGAGGTGGACCCAGTTTCGGAAGATTCGTTGTGAAATCTACAATCTCACCAGCTACCGCTTCTTTCTGTTCAAAGACCACATCGCGCCCGCCTTGATAAATTTTCAATCGCGCACTCGGTATTAATTTTGCGGTGTATTTAGCGGCGTCTACCGGCGTGAGTAAATCGCTCTCACCGTGAATAATTAACAACGGACGATTAAGCCCATCGATTAATCTTTTATTCTCGGATAAATCGGTATCAAAAATAGTCTTCGCGTAATCGCGGTCGCACGCCAATAAATCCGCCGCCCCAAAATTGGGCGTGAGTCGCGCGACACCCCAAAAGAAAGCACCTTGAAAACCATAAACGATTTTATTAACCAAAGGATTTCCGAGTAATTCGAAAGCTTGAACCCCTGGAGCGGATAGCAGCGTCACCGATTCCACTCGGTCACGATGTGCATTAGTTAATTCCAGCGCCGCGACACCGCCGAGTCCTTGCCCTAATAAATGATATTTTTTAATTCCCTTTTGTTCGAGTAACGCGGCAACCACATGAGCATTGGCCTCCATGGAGTGACTGGGAACATTTCCATAAGATGAAGCGAATCCGGGAAGATAGGGTTCAACGACCGCAACTTTTCCTGACCTTGCAAGGTCTGCACAAAATTGATTTCCTCGGCTGTCCCAAGGCACGCGATGGATATACACTAAAACGGGTTTATCACCGGCGCTGTTGTTTTGATCGAATCCGTAAAAGTTAGCATGGATCGGAATTTGCTTTTCCGTCGGAATTACTCGGTCGTCTTTATAGTCAAAAGCCGGAACTAAAATCGGGTTCTGGCTCGATTGCTTTTCAACCGCACTGAAAATAGGGAACGTATTGGAAAGAAGAACCAAGACAACATAGGTCACAGCAATCCACCATTTGGGGGGCACTCGCCGAAGATTTGCCTTACTTTGGTCAAAAGCCTGCATTACTTTTATTCAACCCACCCAAGCACGGGGTGCAAGGAGGGAAGATATTTATTAGTTAATCGGGAAATTTATGGCTTCCTTTAATGGTCTTAAACCTCTTGTCTTTGAATGTGGAAGCCTCCGCCAAGGAATTGCCCGGCCTACGGGTGACCATCGATAAGCTGGTTCACCATCGCGACCCCAACTTTCCGCCCGAAACGCCCCACGCCTTCGTTTACTTTCTTACTATTAATAATATTTCACCCCACACCGTTAAATTTTTCGGACGTAAATGGATCATCCGCCATCGCGATGGTTCGACAGAGGTGATTCAGGGCGACGGCATCGTCGGCCAAACTCCCACCATCCCACCCGGCGAACAGTTTTCCTATAACAGCTATCATCTCACCGGCGAACCGGTCACCGCCGAAGGTGCCTTTCACGGTGAAACCGAAGACGGCGAGCGCGTGTTTGTCCGCATCCCATCTTTTGAAATGATTCCACCCTCTTCTACTATTTAATGAGAATAACAGATTTAAATTCCGGCCGCGAAATTGGAGCAAATTGCATGCTCGCTGAGTTTGGCGGACTCCGCTTCGTCATCGATTGCGGCATGCATCCCAAACACGCCGGCAAACAAGCCCTCCCGCGTCTCGATCTCATCACTGGAAATGTCGATGGCGTCATCCTCACTCACTGTCACTTAGACCACTTGGGCTCGTTGCCACTCTTGGTCCGCCAACACCCTGGCACGCGGGTATTTACTTCAGGCGCATCAGCACTTTTTGCACGAAGACTACTCGCTAATTCTGTGCAAGTCATGAAAAGGCAGCGGGAAGAAACGGGTAATGTGGATCTACCACTTTACGTTGAACAAGATATTGAACGCGTTGAACACGCTCTCACCGCCGTACCCATCGCCAACCCCAGAAAAATTGGACAAGGCGGAGAAGAAATCACGCTCACCTTCCATCTCGCCGGTCACGTGGCTGGTGCCGTGGGACTGATGATTGAACACCGTAAGAAACGTCACTTCTTTACCGGCGATGTTCACTTCCAAGCGCAACGCACCGTCGGCGGCGCCCAATTCCCACGTCAACCCGTCGACACTCTTGTCATGGAATGCACACGCGGTGCCACCACCACGATTCCTGATATTTCTCGCGGTAAAGAAGAGGCACGTTTAATCCGAGCCATCAATCGCGTCGTCGATGATGGTGGCTCCGTCCTACTACCCGCATTTGCTTTCGGTCGCATGCAGGAAATATTAAAATTATTAGATGAGAGCGCCGCCGAGGGCAACTTAGTCGACGTCCCAATTTTCTGCTCCGGCTTGGGCATGGATCTTTGTGGCTATCTCGAAGAAGCGAGTAAGAAGACCAAGCAGGTTAATTTCAGTCAGAAAGTTTTGCGCGACCTCGGCGTCCAATCTTTATCACGCCGCTACGTCCAACCTGGTAAGAATTTACCCGTCCAAGGAATTTACGTTCTCTCGAGCGGTATGTTAGTCGAAAATACGCCCGCTTGGCGCGTGGCTGCTAATATTTTAGACACGAAAGAAAATGCCGTCTTCTTTGTGGGTTATTGCGATCCCGACACCCCAGGGGGTGAGTTGATTGGCATGAAATCGGGCGCCGAATTTAAATTTAAGGGTCTCGATCATACCTCTATCTTAAAAGCCGAAGTCGAACGTTTTCACTTAAGCGGCCACGCTGACCGAGAAGAATTAATTGATTTTGCCAAAGCGCTCAGTCCGAAGGATATTATTCTCACGCACGGCGACCCCCCCGCCCGCGCTTGGATGAAAGAGACTTTGACAAAATTATTACCGGGCACACGGGTCCACGATCCCGAGCCTGGCGTTGCGATTGATCTGTGAGCACCAACCTCGAAACTGTTTCTGATTGGCGTGATTTTTTTAGCACGCGCGGACCGCGTATGTCCGCCGAAGCTTTTTTACTGAAGCTCGGTTCACTCAGCGCGCAGGAGCAACGTTTCGCTTTAACAGGTTTGCCTGACACTAAAAGTTTAACTGAGCGTTTTGAAAATGCGTGGGCGCAAAAAGAGGACAGTCTCGGTGGCGTACCCTTCTTAACCAAAGATTTATTTTTCCGCGCCGGACATCCCACCTTTGCGGGTTCAACTTTTCTACCTGAAGAAATTGGTATTCCGCGAACCTCTTCGTCCCTCCCCTCGGCCTTTCAAAAAGACGCCGGAGCGGTCGAATGTGGACGCACCCAACTCAATGAGTTCGCCTATGGTTTAAGCGGGGAAAATCCCCATTACGGCGACTGCCAACATCCCACCCATCCTGAATTACTTTCGGGCGGATCAAGCTCAGGTTCCGCCTGGGCGGTCGCCAAAAAAATTGTGCCCTTCGCTCTTGCGACAGATACCGCAGGATCCATTCGTGTGCCCTGCGGATACTGCGGCGTATGGGGTTTACGTCTGACGCCCGATATTAGTCCAGTCGGAGATATTTTTCCTCTTTCTCCTGGTTACGACACTCAAGGTTGGATGACGCATAACCCGACAGATCTTATTACCGTATCGAAAGCCGTCTTAGGAAAATCTCCGAAACTGGGTAAAGGACTTTGGGTCGGCGATCTGGGTCTCGGTATGGACTCCGCCATCTTAAACATTTTACGAAATTTCGTACGCCCTCTGGGTGTCGCTGAAGATAAATCAGCGACCGAACTATTACGCATCAATAGCAACAAAGCACATCAGTATTTTCCGGTGCTTGGGGGGACTGCCGCCGCCCGCGTTCATGCCGCCTGGTTAAATCAGCGAAAAAATTCTTACGATCCCATAGTCTGGGAAAGATTAAACATCGCGAGTAAACGTACCGCCGAGGAAGTTCGCGAAGCGGAAATTTATCGGCTCAAGATTACCGACACTTTCCGCACCCTCTTTAAGCAATACAGTTTCATCGCCCTACCGTGCACCTTTGGCCCTGCGGTGGCGAAGAAAGATTTAACCGCCCAACATCGCGAACGCCTGCTGGCGTTAAATGCACCCGCAACATTAGCCGGACTACCAGCCCTCGCGGCACCGGTAAAATTAGAGAGCGGATTAACCGCGGGCGTACAATTCCTCTTCTCCGACATGACTCATTTCGGCTGGGAAGAATTGTTAACTCAGCTGTCTTAGAGACGCTTCTTCCGTAAGTGGGCGGGAGGCTGACCTAAGCCCTCGCGATATTTTGCCACCGTACGACGCGCAATTTTTATACCACGTTTTTTAAGTTCGGTCGTAATCGCTTCATCGGCTAAAGGCGCAGCGGGATTTTCCCGAGCTAAAATATCGGCGATAATTTCCTGCACGCCTTCTTGAGCGACCGTGCCGCCCCCTTCGGTGGAAACACCCGAAGTAAAGAACCAGCGAAACTCTTTTAACCCATGAGGCGTGCGCATCCATTTATTCGCAGCGGCTCGACCGACCGTGGTTTCATGAACGCCCATCTCTTTAGCGACGTCGGTCATGGTGAGGGGTCTTAATTGCGATGGACCATGTTCAAAAAAATCCGCTTGGCGTTCTAAAATAATGTGAGCCAGACGATCCACCGTACGTTGACGTTCTTCAATCGCCCCAATCAGGAATTTCCCTTGGCGCATTCTTTCTAAAATATAATTACGCTCTTTTTCGCTCAGCGAATTACCGGCCAACATATCTTTATAGGCAGGCACCAGGCGCAATTTAGGGACGTGGCGATCGTCTAACGTAATTTTCCATTTTCCGTCATCATCTTTTTCGATCATGGCATCGGGCGTAATCGCACGGTTTTCGTCTTTCTGAAAACGTCGAGCCGGCACGGTTTCCAATTTACCTAATTCTTCTAATCCCTCGCGCACTTGATCGGGCTCGAGATTTAAAAGACGTCCACATTCTTCGAGTCGACGGGCCATCAAGGGCTCCCAGCAATTCGCCACGAGTTTAGCCGCATAAGATAGACCGCGGCGGCGGTGACGGAGTTGGGCTAAGAAACATTCACGCAGGTCGCGTGCCCCAATTCCAATCGGATCAAAACCCAATAACAAAGTATGCGCAGCCACAACCGCTTCGTAGCTTTGCCCGGAACGCAGCGCGAGGTTCGAGAGATCCTCGTCGAGGAATCCACGATCATCGAGTGAGAGAATTAAAAGTTTAAGCGCCTCTTGGATTTCTGGATCATCCGATGCAGTCCGCGCTTGTTCGGCGAGGTGCTCGGAGAGTGAAGATTCCGCCGTGACCGATTCGAACATGTGTTGGCGACGCTCTTCATCTTCCTGTGAGTAGCCCTGCGAGCGCACCTCTTCGTAATAACTTTCGTCCCAATCATCCTTCATCCGTCGTAAAGCGTCAAAATCGTCATCACCCAATTTAAGTTCACGCGGAGAATCATCCTCGCCCTCCGACTCGCTGGCGGAGGGAGCAGAATCAGTTCCCGCTGGCTCCACTTCTTCAATTAAAGGATTCGCCGCTAATTCATCGGAAATTTCGCTCAATAATTCAGCCGCAGGCACTTGTAAAATTCTCAAAGACTGGCGCAGTTGCGGGGTCAAAATAAGACCCTGCACCTGTTTTTGAGATTGGTTCATGCCTTGATTGGCCATGGTCAAAAGTCATAAAGGGTTATGAGCGAATTTGCAAAGACGAAGCGTCGCCAATCGGCTTGCCTAAGCCTACCCCACCGCCAACCTTGGCTAGACCTTATTTTTCAGCATCCACGCGCCTTATGCGTTCATTTACTTTCTACATCGACAACGCAGTTCGCGGCCCGCACACCGAGACCGAAATTCAAGAACTAATCAACCTTGGTACGGTTGCTGCCGACACCCCGTGTATGCCTGAAGGCGCGACCGAATGGTTGCCCGCATCACAGTTCTTCACCTTCGCTGCTAAAATTAAGTTAAGTAAAAGATTAGAAGCCAGCGAAGAGGAAATTGCCCTCGAGGCCAATCGCCTCAACCCCGATGACCGTCGAAAACTCATGATGTACGGCTTGGCTGACGCCGCCACGGTCGATCAAGTCAATCAAACTCAAGCCACTACCATCCTGGCTCAGCACGAAAATAATTTAAAGCAGATTAATAAGAGAAATAAAATTATCGTGGGAACGCTTTTTGTCCTCACGCTCTTAGCCACCGTGTCGTTCGGACTTTTCACCGATATCGGCGGATCTCTCGTCGGTAAAGTAGTCAGCCAGTTTATTAAAGATGATCCGAAGCAGCCCGATTCTATGCGCCGCTTTTCGAATGAAACTAAGCGCTTCCAAGAACTTCGCACAGAAAGTCAAAATGCGGTTTTCGCTAAACCAACGGGCGGCCAGTCCATTCAACCTGTCTTAAATGCTCGCCTAAAAATTCCCGCCACCACGGGCTACACCGTCAGCGGAAAAATCGATTTAAAACCCCTGAATGACATGCTCAAACGCTGGGGCATTAATCCCGACTCCGAAATTAAAGTGTATCTACTACCGAGCGAAGCCCCCGCGGAAGTATCCCAAAAAATCACCGACCAAACGGCTGTTCTTGAAACGATTTTAGCACCCGTAGCCGATGTGGCGACGCTCGAAAAAATCAAATCCGATTTAATCAGCTCATTCCCCCATGAGACTACCATTACCGAGTCAGCCGCCCTTCAAAATGAACTAAAATATCTCAAACTAAATGAAATTAAGGCCAACATCGAACGCGTAGAATACGCCGCTCGCGAAGCCGTAAGAGTTGCCCAAGAAAATGAATCGAAAGGTGGACCACTCGCCGAAAACGCTAAAATTCTTCGCGCGTGGGGAAATAATTTACGCGCTTATGCTGGTAAATTACACGACCTAGAAAATCGCGGTCGCATCTGGTATAATGAGAACAATAGAAAAAAAGTATGGAGTGAATTCAATAGCGGGCCCGGATCCGAAATAGCGGCTTGGATTTTAAGCACGGAAGCAAAACTGATACCGGTTAATGAAAGCGGTGAATTCACCATCCCCGAATGTCCCAATCTTGATAAAAACACCGCCGCCAACAGTATATGGGTGAGCACCCGAATCAACGGGGACAGTGTTTTTCTAGCTTGGGGTTCGAAATTTTTAGCGAGCCAAGAAATTCAATCGACCCAAATTCCTCGGGATGTCTTTTTAGCACGCGAACAATATAAAGTTACTACCCACACGGTGACCGGAGATCGTCCGCTCGTCGTTCGCTATCGCGTCGGGGATCGCGAACTTTCTATTCGTCGCCCTTCACCCAAATGGTACTTCCTGAATGTTGCCCGGGAAAAAGATTCCGATGCACTCGTGCTTTTAGTCAGTGCGGAACTCCAAGCGAAATATCCTGTCGGAAGTATGGTGCCCTACTCGGTACTTTTAGACTTAGAACTATTCCCTCGCCCCACTGAATCAATCACACCCTCACCCTTTACGGCCGCCGAATAATTTTTACCCCCATGCGTTACCTCATCCTCCTCCTCAGTCTTTTCAGCATCACCCTTCCCTCGGTGGCTGAAGAAAAAGCGAAGCCTGTGATCGCCCTCATTCCGAAAGGCTCTGCTCACGTCTTCTGGAAGTCCGTTGAATCTGGCGCCCTAAAAGCTGGTGAAGATTTAGGCGTCCAAGTTCTTTGGTCAGCACCTGAGCGCGAAGACGATCGTCGCCAACAAATGGGCATGGTTGATTCCATGATCATTCGTAAGGTCGACGTACTTTGCCTCGCCCCACTCGACGGAGTAGCCCTTCGCGAAAAAGCAGAAAAAGCAACGAAGGCCAATATCCCTGTCATTATTTTCGACTCTCCTTTAAGCAAAGCCGATGGCGTAAGCATTAGTTATGTTGGCACCGACAATTATGCGGCTGGAAAACGTGGTGCGGATGGACTCGCCAAAATTCTCGGCGGTAAAGGCCGCGTTCTCATGTTGCGCTACAACCCTGGTTCCAGCTCCACCGAAGCCCGTGAAGAGGGCTTCGCTGCTGGTATCAAAGCGTTTCCTGATATCAAAGTCATCAGCGACGAACAATACGCCGGCGCGACCGTCGCCATGGCGGTTGATAAATCTAAAGCCCTCCTCCTCCGTTTTTCGGGCGACCAAGCTCCTGATGGTATTTTCTGTTCAAACCAAAGCACTACTTACGGAATGCTCACCGCCCTCAAACAAAGTAAACTCGCTGGTAAAGTTAAGTTCGTCGGCTTCGACCCTACTGCTTCGTTAATCAAGTCACTTAAACAAGGCGAGTTAAGCGCTATCGTTTCTCAAGATCCTTATCGCATGGGCTACCTGACCGTTAAAGCGGCGGCTGATAAGATTGCTGGAAAACCTGTCGAAAAGAATATCGATACCGGAGTCTCCTTCGTCACCAACGAGAATGTAGACACTCCTGAAATTCAGGCCGTCATTAAACCACAACTCGGTAACGACTAAGTTTGGATAACGGTAATTCCATTCGCCTCGAAATGCGGGGCATTAAAAAAGCCTTCGGCGCTCAAGTGGCCTTGGCTGGAGTTTCCTTAAAACTCTCGGCTGGCGAAGTCCACGCCCTCGTTGGTGAAAACGGCGCAGGGAAAAGTACCTTGATGAAAATTCTGTCCGGAGCTTACCAGCCCGACAGCGGAGAAATGTGGGTCGACGGAAAACCTTACGCACCCGCTAATCCATCCGAAGCTCGTCGCCGCGGCGTGGGTATGATTTACCAAGAGCTTTCCATCGCTCCCCACCTCAGCATTGCCGAAAATATCTTCCTCGGAATCGAGCCACGTAACGGCTTGCTCATCGATCACGCAAAAATGCGGGCCGAAGCAAATAAAACACTAGCGAGCTTGGGTCATGGTAACATTGATGTCAACGAACCCGCTGGAGAATTATCCGTTAGCCAACAACAGATTGTGGAAATTGCGCGCGCGTTATCCATGGGCTGTAAAATCATCGTGTTCGATGAGCCAACGAGTTCCTTAGCCCAGGCTGATGTAGAACGTTTGTTCGACTTAATTGATACGCTAGCGAAACGCGGACTGAGTATTATTTATATTTCACACTTCCTTGAGGAGGTGCGACGCTTAACCAGTCGACTCACCATTCTCCGCGATGGTGCATCCGTTGCCGTTTACGAAACTCCATCGATTGATGATGCGAAAATTGTCGCTGAAATGGTCGGTCGCGAAGTCAAAGATCTTTACCCCCGCAGCCAACGAAATATCGGACCAGTTTTATTAGAGGCAACCATTCCAGGTAGCGGCAAACTTACCTTACGTCGCGGTGAAGTGGTCGGACTTTGCGGATTAGTGGGAGCCGGCCGCACCGAATTTCTCCGAGCTATCTTTGGTCTCGATACCATCGACGGAAAAAATGTTTTGGTTAACGGTACCCAAAAAACTTCCGACCCTCGTAGCAATTGGCAGGCCCATTTAGGATTTGTCAGTGAGAACCGCAAAGAAGAAGGCCTCGCCCTCGATTTAAGCATTGGCGACAACGTCTGCCT
>SIAU01000054.1 GCA_009691685.1 Opitutales bacterium | reverse complement strand
CGGTGGTGCGGGCTTTATCTCATCAGGCACAGGCGCACTCAACATCGGACAAGATGCGCAGATGGATTTCGATAATGCCGCTGCCTCTAATCGTACTTTATCTCTCGGTGGTACGACGGACATCGCCGTCGAAAATATTTTTAATCCGATAAAATTCGATCCTGCTGAAATTAATAATCTCTTCACCAAACTCGTGAAGCAGGATGTTAATAAATGGATTGTTAAAGGTGCGGGTGCCGGCTTTGTGGATAATGCATCTACGGAATTAAATGTTGAGGGTGGTGAACTCGATTTCACTACAGGCGCACTCGGTTCCTCCGTTCACGCCGCCCACATCAATGTCGGCACCGCCACTCTCGGTTGGTATGCTGGTAACACCGAAGATTTATCCGGTCGCATCTATTTAAATAATACTGCCGCCGCCGCCTTTAATATTCCATCGGGTACAGTAACACTCTTAAATTCTTTTAATGGTACTAATGGTGGTCTAGCAACCACGGCAAGCCTTACGAAATACGGAACTGGTACTCTCGAATTAGGCGCCGCGAATAATTTCAGTGGAGGACTCACTGTCTCTACGGGAACGGTGAAAGCTTCGTTTGCGGGCTCTGTTGGATCGGGTGCTGTGAGTGTTTCGAATAATGCGACCTTGGTGGTGAATGCACTATTAGCCAATAAAATCAATGTTACATTGGGTGGTACTCTGGCTGGAAATGGATTGGGCACTAATACGGATGATGGAGTGACGATTGAAGACGGCGGGATACTTTCGCCTAATGGCGACACCCTTGGCACACTTTCCTTTAGTAAGCTTACGCTCAATGGTGGTTCAAAAGTGAAGTGGCAGTTACAGAACGCCGCGGACACGGCTGTGGCTGGAGTGGGTTACGACACCTTAGTGGTCACTACGCTTAATTTAAGTAATGCGATTTCTACAAAAAAGAAAATCATTGTTGAAGTAACGAGTGCAGGACCGGCCTCAGGTTTCGTTAAGACGAAGTTAAATAAATTTGAATTTGCGAACATCACGATAGACTTAGCCAACGGTTTTAATGTGACGAATTTATTTTCCATCGATGCTTCGCAATTTGAAATCGATAATAATTTAACAAACGACCACTTGGTGTGGTCGATGCAGTACGCAGCGGATCGCGATATGATGTATGTTACGACGATGATTCCTGAACCTTCGACTTACGGTCTCGGCCTCGGCGCTCTCGCTCTCGCAGCAGTCGCCATTCGCCGCCGCAAGCAGAAGAAGTCAGTTGCCTAATCCGGATATCACCTGAGTAAAATCAGGATAAACAAAAAGGGGTCTCAGAAATGAGTCCCCTTTTTTATTGGGTAAAATGTCTACGCTATAAAACAGATCGAGTAATTATTCGGAGAGTCCGCCGCGCTTGCCACCGAGAATCGCCGCACCAATTAACGCCACCGAAAGGAAGACCATCGACCACACTCCGAGTGCCGCCGCAAGTTGCGTGCCGTTACCTAGTGAACTGAGTAATGCAAAGGTCGCTTTAGTAATCGGGAAGTGCTCCGCACGTTGCGCGAGAATTAAACTGTCGCTCACTTCGAGCATCGAAAACGCAAAAGCTAAAATCGTACCCGCCGCTAAGTGAGCCGCGAGGAGGGGAAGTGAAATGCGACGGAAGGTTGACCACAGCGTCGCACCCAGCGATCGCGCTGCTTGTTCTAACATCACATCGCTTTGTTGAAGTCCAGCAATCGCCGCACGTGTCACATAAGGTAAACGTCGAATAGTGTAAGCTAAGGTGAGTAGAAGGAAGGGACTGCCATTCGCACCAACCAGACACGCAAAAGGTTTTCCTTCTTGTGAGAGTGCTAAGTAGCCGAAGGCCATCACGAGTCCAGGTACCGCTAACGGTAACATGGTAAGCGTGTCTAAGAGATGGCGCATTCTTAAATCAGAACGCACAATCACCCACGCCGCGGTTAAGCCCATAATCAAGGCCAAGAAAGAAGCACAACCGGCGTAGAGTAGACTGTTCTGAATCGATGGAACCACGAGCGCACTGCCGAGTGCTTCTTGCCAGTGACCTAAAGTAAATTCAGAAGGCAGAATGGTTCCGTGCCAGGCGTTCGACACGGAAAGGAAAATCACACCGAAGTGAGGGAGCGAGGCAACGAGCGTGGTACCAGCAAATAACCCCGCACAGCTCCAGCCGAGCCAGGTGGGTAATGGCTTAGGTGTAGAACGTAAGCTGGGGCGAGGAGCCGCTGCGTGCTTGGAACTGCCGAGGACGAGTTTTGAGATTAAAAATACCAGCGCGGCGATGACTAACACAATTCCCGTCAGGGCATAGGGCAGGGGATTGCGATCGAGGTTCTTGATGCCGTCGAGAATTTGTACGGGGGCCACACGTGGGAAATCAAAAACAAGAGGTACGCCGAGTTCAGTGAACGCCCAAATGAAAACGAGGGAAGCTCCCGCAAATAATCCCGGAAGAATGAGGGGTAGGGTGATGCGGAAGAATCGACGGGCGGGCGAGCAACCTAAATTGGAAGCCGCTTGTTCGAGGGCCGGATCTACTTGAGCGAGCGACGCTGCAGCATTGAGATATAAAATCGGATAAAGGTGCAACGCATTCATGAGTACGATGCCCAAGAAACGATTTTCGGCTAACCAATCGCGTGGGTTTTCGGGGGACATCCACCCGAGATTAAAGAGTAATCCATTGAGCGAACCTTCCGTGCCTAAAATACATTTAATGCCCACCGCTCCGATGAACGGAGGGAGAATCATGGGAATCAAAAGTGCTAACGAGAGGAATTTTCGACCCGGAAAAGTATATTTATTATTAATCACTGCTAAAGGCACCGCAATCAACACCGCCAAGAGCGTGCTGACTAAACCCAAGTTCAACGCATTGATAATTCCTTCTTGGTAAACGGGGTCGGTCAGCACCATTCCGAAATAACTCAGAGAGAAAGTATGATCATGAGGATTAATAAAAGCTTCCTGCAGGACGCTGATGGCTGGATAGACAAAGCCGACGGCCATGATGGCAGTTAAAGTAATTAAAAAAATCCAAGCAGTACGACGGTTCATGGCTTTTTAGGAGAGTGGGCGCGAGCTAGGGCTTCAGCGCGTTTATAATTTTCGCGGAATAGTATACCGAGCTGCGACATGCGTTGCGCGGAGATCAGTGGATCCTGGCTGTCGAGTTCGGGGTCGCCCTTACCGCCATCACGATAAGGCAATGAGGAGAAGTCTTGGAGGGCCGCGATAGCATCGGCCGGCATGCCTGCTTCGATGATCGCCTCCCACGCTGATTTTAATTCTTCGTGATTATCAATACACATCACGCGTACGAATCGACGTAATGTGTTGAACGATGCAGAAGTGAGTTCTGGGCGGTAGGTTTGATACTGTCCGAAGACATACGGTGAATCGGGCGCGGGCTTACCTGTACCAATCGGGAAGGTGTCGCGTCGAACGGGTGGGCGATACAGCTCGCGACGTTTGGGTCCGCCGGGTGTTCCCGGTGCTGAATTCCATAAGGCCTGACCTTCCGGACTTAAAACATACTCCACAAAGGCCTGGGCGAGTTCGGGTTCAGTGGTTCCACGCAAGACAGCAATCGGATCGCCGCTCACGGTGGTACCGTTGATGGGTGCAATCCATTTGAGACGCACTTCGGTTTTGTTCACCTGATTGGCAAAAGCTTTTCCGTAATAATCGACACACATCCCGGCGACGGCATTACCATCGGCGATATCGAGAGGGATTTTTGTGGAAGCATCCGCAAAGTAGCGCGCGTTGGCAGCCAGACCTTGTAAAACTTTAAGACCATTCTTCCATCCCATCGCTAAACGTTCTTTTTCAGAAAGATTTTTTAGAGCGGGATCATCGAGCGACTTCTGCATCTCAGCCTGAACAATCAGTTCAAAGGCACGGGCTACTGATCCGCTCTTCGTCGGGTCGGCGAGAGCAATCATGCCATAAAGTTTAGGATGCATTAACTCATTCCACGTTTTGGGCTCAGGTAAATCGAGGTACTTTAAACGAATCGGATTATAACAAATACCGAAACGAGAAAGGCAGGAGCTGATCCAGGTTTTATCTTTCGCGTAGAGACGCTCGCCGGTGTAGATTTCAGGAATCGCACCATCTTTGCCAAACCACTCGGGATGTTTATCGAATAATTTGAGCGGAACCAATCGACCCTTCTTGGACTGATTAGCGAAATCGGGCTCGCCACCCCCAAAGAAAATATCCGCACCGATACCTGGACGCTTTTCTTCGTCAGCCGCTTTATAACTCGCATCGAGCACTAGACGAATTTCGGAAGTGCCTCCTGGACTTCGCCAATCGATATAAACTTTTTCCTTATGTTGTTTTTCCCAATATTCGGCGAACGCTTCGGCGAACTCGCGACGGATGGATTCGCTGTGCGGAGTGTAGATGACCAGGCGACGAGCATTCGTGTTGGGCATTTGATTGGTGTCTTCGCGTAAGGCCAGAGGCAGTACGACCAGGAACAGCATCAGGCCGAGGGTAATCCAAATGGTACGGGCTTGGCTCATTCTTTCGGAACAAGGATCACGTCTTCGTGGGTTGCTGTGAGGGTGAGTGAATCACCGACGACTAAAGGCTTCTTGGGATTGAGCATCACGACCTGTAAATGGCCGAGTGGGCTCGATACTTCGACCTGTTGGCGCTGACCGAGATAGGTTTTTTCTAAAACTTTACCACTGGTCGTATTAGCCGTCGCGCTGGCGACTACTTCCCAAGCTTCAGGACGAATGGATAATAAAACTTTCTCGCCAGTCGCAGGTTTCCAATCGGATTCGCCGATGCGTCCCGTGAACTCACCGGCCGCAGTAGATACTTTATAACTATTTTCACTCTGAGAAACTACCGTGGCTTCGATTAAATTCGTTTCACCGATAAATTTAGCCACGTGTGCGGAGGTGGGCCGGCGATAAATTTCTTCAGGTGTTCCCACTTGGGCCAAACGTCCTTTGTGCAATACAGCCATACGATCCGCCATCGCGAGGGCTTCTTCCTGGTCGTGTGTGACGTAGATGGCGGTGAGTCCGTTGGCTTTGACGATACGACGGATTTCACGGCGCATTTCGATACGCAATTGGGCGTCGAGATTGGAAAGCGGTTCATCGAGCAGTAAGCAACGAGGACGTACCACGAGAGCGCGGGCGAGGGCGACGCGTTGTTGTTGTCCGCCTGAAAGTTGGTCGATGGCACGGTCGTCGAGGTTGTTCAGTCGAACGCCCGCTAAGGCTTCGGCGACGCGTTGTTTGATTTCTTCTTTTTTCACGCCGCGTTCTTCGAGACCGAAGGCGACGTTTTGGGCGACGGACATGTGCGGCCAGAGGGCGTAGCTTTGGAAGACCATTGCGGCTTCGCGGAGGTGAGGGGCGAGGCCGGTGACATCACGATCGCCGAAGAAGATTTTTCCGGAGGTGGGGTGTTCGAGTCCGGCGATGCAACGGAGTAGGGTGGTCTTGCCACAGCCTGAGGCACCGAGGAGGAAAAAGAGCTCACCCTTTTGGATGGTGAGGTCGATC
>SIAU01000014.1 GCA_009691685.1 Opitutales bacterium | reverse complement strand
GTTGAGCCAGTGCGGACGTCGATTGTAATAGGATCGCGCAGTGCCCAGTTAGCGATTTTGCCGATACGTTCATCGACGGTGGCGGAGAAAAGTAAAGTCTGACGCTCTTTAGGACAGAAGCGGATGATGCGGGTGACATCTTCGATGAATCCCATGTCGAGCATACGATCCACTTCATCTAAGATAACTACTTGAATGGAACTAAGATCTAAAATCTTTTGTTCGTGAAGATCCAGGAGACGACCAGGGGTGGCGATCACGACATCAACGCCGTCGCTGAGTGCTTTCACTTGAGCACCGTACCCTACTCCACCGTAGAGCAGAGCGGTTTTAGTACCGAGGTATTTTCCGTACTTCTGAAAATTTTCGTCCACTTGAACAGCCAGTTCGCGAGTAGGAACCAAGACGAGGCAACGAGGCTTGCCGGCGGCGGGTCCGAGACGTGCGATGGTTGGTAAAGCGAAGGCGGCAGTTTTTCCGGTGCCTGTTTGAGCGGCGCCAATGAGATCACGACCTGAGAGAATGATTGGGATGGCCTGCGCTTGGATGGGCGTGGGGGTAACATAACCCGCATCGGCAAGTGAGCGTGTGACAGGCTCGGGAAGGCCAATTTCGGTAAAGGTGGACATTGTTGAACCCATAGAAAGGCGGTGATGCGGAGAAAGGGGAAGAACAAACGATAAAAACTTCTGGGCCGGCTGAGAAAACCTATCAATTCGTCAGAGATTGACAGGTGCGGTCAATTTGCGTGCATTAGATACCTTCCCGTTAAGGGTGAATGGTGGTTGTAGCTCAGTTGGTTAGAGCACCGGTTTGTGGTACCGGGGGTCGGGGGTTCAAGTCCCCTCAATCACCCCACTTTAAACAGGAGGGTCAGACTACCCTAAGGTAGTCTGACCCTCTTAAGAGTGCCTGACCCCTTTTTTTATTTACCGGATGGGAGTTCCTCGATGAAGCCGATCAAGTGTTTGCGGGCTCTCTCCAGCCACTTCACGTGCAGTAATAATCGAGTGTCACCTTTTTCACTATGGATAATAAACCGATGATCAAGAATATGCTTTTTACCGTAGTGGAGGACATGCTTCTTCTTAAATTTCTGGTTTTGATAGAAGAGCATGTGACTCGAGGCCTTAGCATGATCATCAAAATCTTCGACGTCATTATCCTCACCATTCAAGAGTCGGGGCATATTACTGAGAGTCTCTAATTCCTTTAATATAGTACCGACATCGTCAAAGGAAACACAGCTACGTGCCGACTCGATTGCCGAATCGCTAATGAGAAAGTCTTTAGCGAGGAAAGTACGAAGGGATAAAAAGAACATCGGAACATTCATGAACATTTCGGGCTCTTCGGGCTCCTTCTTGGCCAACTCGTGCTTAGACAAGTGGCGTTTTAGCTTCTGCAGGAAGCAATTTACAATATGTTTATCCCCCACGCGGTATTCGATGATGAGGAATTGGGTGCCAAAACCGACACCTTTAAGCTCTTCGTGGTTTTTGATGGTTGAGCCATCCAGGATAAAGCGGATTTCTCCGACTTGGTCTAGTCCGGCGATACTGAACTTATCAAATTTGTCGTCGGTGACTAAGAAGCTGTTGTTGAGTTTAGGATCCCCTTCGACCAACTCACTGACGCGTTGACGGAGAGTAAACGCGCTCAATGAGCTGATGAATAGGATGGATTCGATTTTGTGGCGGGTAGGTACGGATTGGTTAGGCATGGGTGGAAAGTCAGATCGGGGGCATCAAGAAATGAATGGCCCTACATAAAGGGGGCTCCCGTTCTCGCAAAAACTGCGAGGGCGAAAATTTCGCCGGTTTTGTTAGAATTTTGCCAAAAACAAGTCATCCCGCTGCCGGGTAATGATTTTTCGAGACTGAAGAATCCCTGGGTGAACGGGGATGTGACTGAACTCCTTAATTAATAAAGGAAATATTACCGTATCACTCTATTAGAAAAAAAGCAAGGAAAAACTTCCGTCACCCACACTTTTTCTGTCATAGGAAACTGAATTTAAGCTACGCTTAAACTTCTAGAAAACGATCTGAAAATTATTTTGCGCTGCGGGAAACAAAGTAAGATTCGAGGGCGTCACGAATGACTTTTTCGACCTCGGCGTCTTTTTGTTTCACTTCGGCATCGATGGCGGGGTCCCCTACTTGGGATCCACGGCGGAATAACTTATCTCCTCCGATATTTAGTTTTTGAGCGTAGTAAGTAACGTAGCGAACTTGGAATTTATAGCCCGAAGGGTAATTCTCCAATTTTAAGGTGACGCGTTCGACGGGGTAATCGGGGCGAAGCTCCAATAGGGCGGCGCGGACAGCTTTGATGGCCTGGGAGGATTCGCATTTAATACGGCTATCCATGAATCGGGCGTCATCGAAGCCCGCTTCCATGTCAAAATACACGCCCGAACGCAGACCGTTAAAGCCTGAGCCTGGGATGCCTGCGAAGAGGACGCCCATGGTAACGGTGGTGATAAGGAAGAAAACGACCCAGATGAATACCGGGGACGTTTCTTTTTGGAGTTTAACGCGAGCCATGGACCCAACCTACAACACACCCCCTCCCCCGCAACCCACAAAAAACGGCGTCCATTTGGACGCCGTTGATACACGAACTAGCTTTTAGGCTCAGTGGTCGTGCTGATCGCCACCGGGAGCAGACTTCGAATCCTCAGGAAGATCTGTAATGAGACATTCCGTGGTGAGTAAGAGTCCAGCTACAGAAGCAGCATTGATGATTGCAGTACGGGTGACCTTAGTTGGGTCGACCACGCCACCAGCCACGAGATCTTGGTATTCACCGGTAGCTACGTTGTAACCGTTAGCACCTTTGTGTTTAAGAAGAACTTCTTGGACGATGTGTGAACCTTCAACACCGGCGTTAGCGCAGAGAGTACGGAGAGGTTCTTCAATTGCCTTGCGGACAATCTGAGCACCAATCTTTTCGTCGTCGCTGAGCGAGTTAATAACAGCGTCGATTGCCTTAACGGTGCGGAGCAGAGCTACGCCACCACCAGGAACGATACCTTCTTGAACGGCAGCGCGAGTGGCGTGCAGAGCGTCGTCGACGCGATCTTTTTTCTCCTTCAATTCAGCTTCGGTTGCAGCACCTACGTGGATGACGGCGACGCCACCAGCGAGTTTTGCGAGACGCTCTTGGAGTTTTTCTTTATCGTAATCGGAGGAAGTTTCTTCGATTTGACGACGGATAAGTTTCACGCGGCCTTGGATGTCGGCAGATTTACCAGCACCTTGGATGATGGTGGTATTTTCTTTGTCGGCCACGATACGTTTGGCGCGACCAAGATCAGCTACTTTAACGGACTCGAGTTTGATACCGAGGTCTTCGGTGATGAAACGTCCACCGGTTAAGACAGCGATATCTTCCATCATCGCTTTACGACGGTCACCAAAGCCAGGGGCTTTGACAGCACAGACGTTGATGGTACCACGGAGGCGATTAACTACGAGAGTAGCGAGGGCTTCGCCTTCAACTTCTTCAGAGATGATGAGGAGAGGCTTGCTGGATTTCGCGACTTCTTGGAGTAAAGGAAGGAGATCCTTCATCGAGCTGATCTTCTTTTCGAAGAGCAGAACGTAAACGTCTTCAAGAACGGCTTCGAGGGTTTCCGCGTTGGTGGCGAAATAAGGTGAGAGGTAACCTTTGTCGAATTGCATACCTTCAACAACGTCGAGCGTCGTTTCGATGGTCTTAGCTTCTTCAACTGTGATCGTACCGTCTTTACCTACGCGATCCATGGCTTCGGCGATGATGTCACCGATGGATGAATCCCAGTTAGCGGAAACAGTCGCAACCTGCTTAATTTCTTCGCGGGTTTTGATTTTCTTAGAAATGTTAGCGAGTTCTTTAACAATCGCTTCGGTGGCTTTATCGATACCACGTTTCACGAAGATCGGATTGGCGCCCGCGGCGACGAAGCGAAGACCTTCTTTATAGATAGCTTCAGCGAGAACGGTGGCGGTGGTCGTGCCATCCCCTGCTTTATCGGCAGTTTTGGAGGCTACTTCACGAACCATTTGTGCGCCCATGTTTTCATAGGGGTCGCTCAATTCGATTTCCTTAGCAACAGTGACACCGTCTTTCGTTACTTTAGGAGCGCCGAACTTTTTATCGATCATCACATTACGGCCTTTCGGTCCGAGGGTGACTTTCACCGCACGAGCGAGAATGGTGACACCGTTCAACACCTTACGGCGGGCGGCTTCATCGAACAGGATTTGTTTTTTGGACATAGGATTTTATTTATGAAGAGTGAGAGAAATAATTATTCGATAATCGCGAGGATTTCGTTTTCGGAGAGGAGCAAGTATGTGTCGTCGTTAAGTTTCACTTCCGAGCCGGCGTATTTTCCGATGAGAACTTTGTCGCCCACTTGAACGGAGAAAGGAATCTTCTTGCCGTCTTTGTCGAGCGCACCAGTGCCGAGGGCAATGACGCGAGCTTCTTGTGGTTTTTCTTTGGCAGAATCAGGGATGATGATGCCACCCTTGATTTCTTCGCCTTCCTCGATGCGTTGAACGAGAACGCGATCAGCGAGAGGCTTTACTTTGAGTTTGGAGTTTTTGGACATAGGTTTTGGTAAGGTTAGGTTGCCCGTACTGGGCGAACTGCTTATTGCAGAAGGAATGCCAAAACGATTTTTGACGGGTTTAGCAATAGTTTACATGGTTTTTTTGGGGGTTACGCGGGATTACTTCCCTAAACTGACCTTAATCTGTCACGCATCTTCGTGACAGGGTGTCACAAGGCAAATCAGGTCTGTCACAATGCTTAGGAGATATCGCCAGCCTGCCCGCCCTCGGGCTCTTTGATCTGATCACCCCAGCCCAGAATTCGGGCCTGGGCACCGTGGTGTTCGGCCCTGGTTTTATCTCCACGCTCCATCCAAATCCGGGAGAGCGATGTATGAATATGAATATCTTTCGGTTTTAAGTTTAAAGCCGTTTCGCCTGCTTGCAGTGCGTCATCGAACTGACGTTGTGCAAAATGAACTTCAGCTTTGGCCAGCCAGGCTTCAAAAAAATCGGGCGCGAGAGCGACCGCCTCATTCAATTTAGTGAGTGCCGCTGCTTCGTCGCCCACGGCGAAATCAAAGGCCGCATCGTTGGTCAGAGCTTGCGCACGTTCATGGGGACCAGAAGACGACATACCTATTAGATATATGAAACAATAATTGTAGCAAGAAAGGGTTTAGCACTTGGAAAATTGGGTAAAACCGACATGGTAAAGGGGAAATGGATTCACGATATAACGACTTAGCTAAGGTCCTCTGCGGATTCTCGATCGACCTTAAAAAAGGCCAGAAGGTCTTAATCGACGTGGCCGACGTGCCGGAAGAATTTGTGGTCGCCCTCATCCGTGCCGCCCGTGCCCGCGGTGCAGTGCCCCAGGTTAATTTACAAAAGCCCCGGATCAATCGCGAGCTCGTACGCTATGGCGTCACCGAACAATTTAAATTAAGTAACGAGTTTGAGTTAGCCCGCATGAAGAAGATGGATGCTTACATTGCCGTGCGTGGGGCCGATAATATTTTTGAGTCGAGTGATATCCCCTCTCCCTTAGCCAAAGCTCACGCCCAGGCGATGCAGCCGACTCTCGATTGGAGAGTGAATAAAACTAAATGGGTCGTGTTACGTTGGCCTACCGCGTCGATGGCTCAACAGGCGAAAATGAGCACCGAAGCGTTTGCCGATTTCTTCTTCAAAGTTTGTACGCTGGATTATTCACGCATGACTGCGGGGATGGATGCACTGAGCGAAGTGATGATGAAGGCTAAGGATGTGCATATTACTTCACCCGGCACCGATTTACGTTTCTCGATCAAAGGAATGAACGCGATTCCCTGCGGAGGCAGCCACAACATTCCCGATGGCGAAGTATTTACGGCACCGATTAAAGATTCGGTTGAAGGGGTGATTCAGTACAATGCACCGACCATTTACCAAGGCGTCTCGTTTGAAAATATTCGTCTCGTTTTCAAAAAAGGAAAAATCGTCGAAGCGACGTCGAATAACACCAAGCGACTCAATGCCATTTTAGATACGGATGCGGGGGCTCGTTATATTGGTGAGTTCGCGATTGGATTTAATCCGCACATCCTGAATCCGATGCAGGACATTCTCTTTGATGAGAAGATTGCGGGGTCGTTCCACTTTACACCCGGCATGTGCTATGAAACGACCGATAATGGCAATCAGTCCTCGATTCACTGGGATATGGTTTGTATTCAGCGCCCCGAGTATGGTGGCGGAGAAATTAGATTTGACGGTAAGGTCATTCGTAAGGATGGACTCTTCGTCCCTAAATCCTTACAAAAATTGAATCCCGACTACCTTTTGGGAAAAAAACGCTAATGCCTCCCAAAATTAAACCAGCCCACAAGCCATCACCGGGTTCGATCAAACATAAACCGCAGACACGAAAAGTTTCTCCGAAAGTTATTCGTCCAGCTCGCGAAGAGAAAAAGACTTCTCGGAGCGGCGTTAAACGTGCACCCGTTCAGCCAACGGCGGAACACGAAATCCATAACGTAAAACTCGAGGCCGAGGTATCACCGGCCCGTGCCGACAAAATACTTTCCGGTTTACTCAGCGGGATCAGTCGCTCGCGGGTACAGAAGGCACTTGATTTAGGATTAATCACTCGCGATGGCGTAGCGATTGATCGTCGCACGGTTTTAAATCCTTTAGACAGTCTCACCGTTGCCCTGCCCGCTCCCGAAGAGCCCACCGCGAGCGCCGTGAAAATGAATTTAGAAGTCATCTACGAAGACGCGCATATTATTGCGATTAATAAGCCGAGCGGATTACTCACCCACCCCGTTCAGGGATCGGATGAACTTTCGGTCGTGCATGGCTTACTCCATCACACCAAAGGTAAATTGGCACCTGCTGGTGGCGCTCCCCGTCCGGGTGTGGTGCATCGTCTCGACCGTGAAACCTCAGGCGTGATTGTTTTAGCAAAAACCGATAAAGCGTATCACAACTTAGTAGAACAATTTGGTGATCGTACGGCGAAAAAAGAATATTTAGCGCTCGTGGATAAAAGTCCGCGTCTGCTCGGTGGACAAGTGAACGCGAACATTGATCGTCACCGCACCGTGCGTGTACGCATGGCCGTGCGTGAAGATGGACGTCACGAAGCGATTACCGATTGGCGCGTGGAGGAAAAATATGGTCCGCACGCCGCGTTGATTAGAGCTTATCCACAGACTGGTCGCACTCACCAGATTCGGGTGCACTTAGGGCACATTGGACATTCTATTTTAGGCGATCGTACGTATGGTAAATTTGATGTGCCTACGTATGATAACTGGCCGATGCCACGCGTCATGTTGCATGCGCATAAACTCACCTTGAAGCATCCTCAGACAGGAAAGCCTATGACCTTCTCCGTGGAGCCACCCAAAGATTTTAAGACCCTGCAAACGTGGCTAACGAATAAGTTCGGAGTGCGGGCTTTTTCGACGGTCTAAAAATCAGTGAGCTGAACCGTGGTGACCGTCGCACTTGCGATATTCAGGCATGTCGGGCTCAACGTGTACGAGCACTGAAACCACTTCGGGGTGGAGACGTAAGATATCGGATTTAACCTGTCCGGCAATCGCATGACCTTGGGCCACGGTCGCGGTTTCACCGACTTGCAGATGGAAGTCTATTTCGAAGCGATCACCCACTCGACGTGCACGGAAGGCGTGAAATCCTTTGGTACCAGGAACAGCGAGAATGTGCTCGCTGAGATCTTTGAGAATTTTTTCTTCGGGTGCGGTATCAATTAAATCAGCACAAGCGGATTTAAATAATTTGATACCTTCGGCGCCAAGCCAACCAGCGAGGACTAGTCCGATTACTTTATCAACGGCAACCCACTCTGGACGGGTGTTTGCGATGACTACGGCAATTAAGGCGAGCAAGGAAGCGATAGCATCCGCGCGGTGATCGGCAGCATTAGCCATCAGTAGGCGGGAGCCTAATTTCTCGGCCTGACGTCGAGCGAACTGGTAAAAGGTTTCTTTAATAATAAGCGCAATACCCGCAACCCAAGCAGCGGCTAAGCCCGGAATCTCTGAGACATTACCTTGGACTAAGTTTTTGAGCGAGTGCCACGCCAAGCCGATACAGAAACTTAAAACTAAAGTGGAAATAAAAAGGGTCGCGAGGGTCGAGAATCGGTAATGTCCGTAAGGGTGATCATCATCTTTGGGAACGTGGGCGAGACGGATACCGATGATCGCGGCGATGTCGCCCGCAATATCAGTGAGCGAGTGAATACCATCGGCAATCAGGGCGTGAGAATTTGCGATAACACCTACGCTACATTTTACGCTAGCGAGAACGATGTTAACGCAGAGGCTCAGTATAACGGTGAAAATCCCCTCTTGTTTGACGGTCGACATTACTTAGTAGAATTTTGTTTTATTAATTCGGCTTCGCTTTGCCAATCAATTTTGGTGAGCTCAACGGATTGCACGGCTGATTTTTGGGATAGGCCTTTAATGATATCATTTAATTTACTCCAGTCCTTGGCTTGATGGCTTTTAATCCATTGGGTTAACTTAAGAGTCACTAAATCGGGTCGATCGGCGACGGGCGTGGCGACATCACCGAAGTCCGTAGTCACATCAGCCGCAGAATAACCTTTGCGAAGCTTGATGGTTAAACGGTCGGCGAATGCGAAAGTGTAATTTTTAACCGGGCCCGCTTCGGCGAGTGGTGTGCCTGCGGCGTAGGTTTCGGTGATAAACAAATACTCTTGAGGGAGTTCAGTGCCCTCGGCGGTGTAATGTCGACGGCCACCGGTCACAATCGAACGGACCTTTGAACCATCGGAAAGTGTCTCAACAGACTCTAACAAAACATAGTGTCCGTAGAATCCCTTTTGAGCGACGGCGAAATCGAACATCATGCCGGGGAGATTAAGCGCTTCACGGACCAAACGTTTCTCGGTTCGGGCGGGTTCACTCTGAGTTTTAAAAGTCCACAACATACCCGCTCCGATCAGTGTACCGAGTAGGAAGATTAGCCAACGTTCGCGCTGTCCCATATCTTCATATTCAATGATGCGGGACATTCGGCAAGGAGAAGCCGTTCACAGTCGTGGCTTTGTCATTGGAAAATTAAATAAAATCGTCAATTTAATGACATGTTAGAAGCCACAGTTGAAACACGAGTTCGCTTTGCGGAGACCGACGCGATGGGTGTCACCTACCATGGTAATTATCTACCCTGGTTTGAAATGGCGCGGGTTGCACTGTTGGATAAAATCGGCTGTCCGTACCGCGACTTAGAAAAAGACGGCTTCCTTCTCCCTGTTCTAGAAACTGGGATTACGTATCATCGCCCCTCGCATTTTGATGATCGTTTAAAAATCACGGTGACACTTTTAGAAAAACCCAAGGCCCGACTCCACCTAACCTATAAAGTCGAACGCGGCAATGAACTGATTGTTGAAGGGTTTACGGTCCACGCTTTTGTTAATCGCGAGTTTAAACCGGTCAGACCCCCTACAAAAATCGAAGAAGCTTTTAATCGAGCCTTCGCTGAATAATTTTATGAAAATTGAATCTTGGTCACTTGGACCCTTTGAAACGAACGCGTATTTATTGACATCGGAGGACGGCAAATCCTGCGCGGTGGTCGACGCACCACGCGATGCCGGGAAAACACTCTTACCCGAAATTAAAAAACGGGGCCTTAAGCTTACGCACATTTTAATCACGCACGGCCACTGGGATCACATGTGTGATGCCCATGCTTTTGCGAGCGCGGGCGCGCAGGTGTTAGCCCATGAGGATGACCAGCAAATGATTGAAAATATTGAGGCTTATCGCAATCGCTACCAAGCCATGATGCCCTTTTTAACGGAAGAAGATTTTCATTCCTGCAAGGTGACTCAGTGGCTCAAACAAGACGATTCGTTCAATGCACTCGGAAAAAAATTCGAGGTTCGTCACGTCCCTGGACACTGTCCGGGAAGTCTACTCTTTTACTGTGCAGAAGAAAAATTGGCTTTTACTGGTGATGCGATTTTCAATGGCTCGGTCGGACGTACCGATTTACCCAATGGCGATTGGAATCAGTTATTAAAATCGATCCGCGAACAGATTTATACATTACCTGAGGAAACCTATTTACTTCCGGGTCACGGCGGCAAGACATCGGTCGGCAAAGAGAAGAAAACTAATCCTTACGCACGGCCTTAATTTGTGGCGACACCCTGCCCCCATTTACCGTTTGGTCTCAGGAAATTATCTTGGCGCGAGCTCAATGCTTTGCGCGATGATCAAGGCGAAGAACTTTACCTGCTTTGCCTAGAATACGGACAGCAGTTATGGCTGGAAAATTTACCGGCACGGGCGCTTTTAGCGGTGGATCGGGCGCTGTATTGCAACGTGCCTGCCGATGCGGAATGCCTTAAACAGCACCCACTTCCGTACGCCGTAATCGGCTGGTTGGTGAGTCAGCCCACTGAACAATTTACCGGTAATGCACGGGTTCACTATCAACATTTAGCTGATCGCGTGAAGGGCGAGAGAGCGTTGCAAAAGAAATGGCGAGCGTGGGCGGCGTGGGCGATTACCAGGCAAGTACGACCCGATTTAGCGGCTGATCCGGAGCATGCTGTGACTGAGCCAACGCGCAGTGAAATCAGGCAAGCACTACAACATCACGGCATTAAAGGTGAAGTCGAGACTTGGGAAAAGGCGATCGGATCAATTACTTCAAACGCTTGAAGACTAGCGAAGCGTTATGACCACCGAAACCTAAATTATTGGAAATTGCGACGTCGACTTTCATCGTGCGAGCCTTGTTGGGGATGTAATCCAAATCACAATCAGGATCTGGATTTTCGTAATTGATAGTCGGAGGAACGATACCGTTGTGGATGGCGAGAACGCAGACTGCGGCTTCAATTCCACCAGCGGCACCGAGCAAGTGACCCGTCATCGACTTCGTAGAAGAGATGGCGAGTTTGGAAGCTAAATCTCCGAAGGAACGTTTGATAGCGAGAGACTCACAACGATCATTGATCGAGGTCGAAGTACCGTGAGCGTTGATATAATCCACTTCGGATTTTTGGACACCGGCATCGACGAGAGCACGGTCGAGACAGAGGGCGAGGCCTTTGCCCTCTTGGTCTTGTCCGGTGATGTGGTAAGCATCGCAAGTCGCACCATAGCCAGCGAGTTCGCAATAAATACGGGCACCGCGGGCTTTGGCGTGTTCGAGTTCTTCGATGACTAAAACGCCCGAACCTTCGCCCATAATAAAACCATCGCGTAATTTATCGAAAGGACGTGAAGCCTTTTCGGGGGTGTCGTTAAAGTCGGTGGACATCGCCTTCATATTACAGAATCCGGCGTAGGCTAAACGGGTAATGGTCGCTTCGGAACCGCCTGAAAGCATGACATCGGCGTGGCCATCGCGAATATGGCGCATCGCTTCGCCGAGAGAGTGAGAACCTGAAGCGCAGGCAGAGACGACGCCGAAGTTTACCGACTTAGCTTTGAACTCGATTGCCACGACGCCTGAAGCGATGTTGGCGATTAAGGAAGGAATCGTAAAAGGTGAGACGCGAGAAGGACCACGTTCGATGAGGATACGCGCTTGATTTTCGATGGTTTCCATTCCGCCGATACCTGAGCCGATGATCACACCGAAGCGTTCGGAATCGATTTTATTAACGTCGAGTTTAGCGTCTTCAACAGCCATGCGTGAAGCGGCGACGGCGTATTGGGTGTAGCGATCGTTACGTTTCGCTTCTTTCGGATCCATGAATTTACCTGGATCAAAATCTCTGATTTCGGCGCCGACCTTCGAAGGAAAATCAGTAGGATCGAAACGAGTGACGCGTGAGATACCTGAGCGACCCTTTAATAAAGAGTCCCAGAAGATTGCAGTGTCGGGACCAAGAGACGTCAGACAACCAATGCCTGTGACGACTACTCGGCGAGGATTGCTTGGTGTGCTCACGATTACGGGCGGATGGCCCGTGAGAATTATTTGGTGGCGTTGGCCTTAATGTACTCGATCGCGTCGCCCACGGTCTTCATGGACGCAGCTTTTTCTTCAGGAATTGAAGCGATGCCAAACTCGTCTTCAAAGGCCATGATGATTTCTACGAGGTCGAGCGAATCGGCCTTAAGATCAGTTTGGAAGCCAGCGGCGGCAGTGACCTGCTCGGCGTTGACGCTCAACTGTTTAACGATGATGTCGGTGACACGTTTTTCGATATTTTCAGGCATGGTAAAGGTCGGATTTGTTGGTTTTTAGGTGTCAGATAGCCATTCCTCCGTCAACTGAAAAGACCTGTCCGGTGATATAACCGCCCTCTTCAGAGGCTAAAAAGTCCACCATTGCAGCGATATCAGAGGGGGCGCCAAAACGGCCCAGAGGAATGACGCCTAAAATCTTCTGTTTAATCTCATCAGTGAGCTCACCCGTCATATCAGTTGTAATAAAGCCAGGAGCTACCGCGTTGGCGGTGATGCTACGACCAGCGAGTTCGCGGGCGAGCGTCATGGTCAATCCATGAAGTCCGGCTTTAGCCGAAGCATAGTTGGCCTGCCCGGCGTTACCCTGAACACCTGTCACTGATGAAATGCTGATGATACGACCCCAGCGCTTTTTGGTCATGGGGCGAACGAGACCTTTCACCCAATAGAAAGCGGATGAGAGATTCGTGGAGATGACATCGTTCCAATCTTGATCGGACATCGCCATGACGAGTTTATCGCGAGTAATGCCGGCGTTGTTCACTAAAATTTCTACAGCACCGAATTCGGCGTTAATCTGTTCGCAGGCTTTGGCGACAGCGGCGGCATCAGAGACATCAACCTGGAAAGCTTTGGCTTTTTGACCTTTCGCGATGATATCGTTAGCAACGGCAACGCAGGTTTCGGATTTGGAAACGCAAAGTACAGTATGACCATGAGCGGCGAGACGTTCGGCGATGGCTTTGCCGATACCACGACCGGCACCTGTGACTAAAGCTACGCGAGGATTGTGCGTGAGATGCATGGGTATTTAAGTGGAGGGAAACGGGTGTTTAGGCAAGTGACGAATTTAAGGAAATAAGTCTAAAATGCTCAGTAAACATCGCGTTGGTAGCGGCCTTCTTTCTTGAAATGCTTGACCCATTCGACCGCTTCCTCAGGTGACATCTTACCTTGTTCGGAAACGATTTGATGGAGAGCAGCGTCGACATCTTTCGCCATGCGTTTCGCGTCACCGCAAACGTAGAAATAAGCGCCTTCCAAAATCCACTTCCATAACTCAGCGGCATTTTCGCGCATGCGATCTTGGACGTAAATTTTCTCGGCTTGGTCGCGGGAAAATGCGAGGTCGAGTCGGGTCAACACACCTGATTTTAAATAATCAGCCCACTCATCGGCATAAAGAAAATCGTGGTCCTTGCGTTGCTCACCAAAGAATAACCAGTTGCGACCTTTGGCACCGCGGGTGGCGCGATCCATCACGAAACTACGGAAAGGGGCGACGCCCGTACCAGGTCCGACCATGATGATGGGCACCGAATCGTCGGCGGGTAAACCAAAGTGAGAATGAGCAACAAAGACAGGCACCTCAGCGGTGTTTAACGCAATACGATCAGCCAAGTAAGTGGAACAAACCCCTTCTCTCTTTCGTCCATTCGTTTCATAACGTACGACGGCGACGGTGAGATGAATTTCGTTGGGATATTTGGAGGGTGCGGAAGAAATTGAATACAGACGCGGCATGAGCTTGCGTTGTAGCTGGATTAATTCTTGAGCGGAAATTTTAGCGGAAGAAAATTCGGTTAAGAGATCGACGTATTCGTGCTGCTCGATCCAGGATTTCTTTTTTTCGGGATCTGTTTCCGCAATTCGAGAAGCAAGGTTTGCTTTCTGTGCTTCGTCGGTCGCGCGATCATGGAGAAGTTGAACGAATTTATAGGTGGGGTCGTTTATAGATAAGCGATGGGTGAGAGCCTCTTTTAAAGTAATCGCAGCGACGTCTTTAGGAATCGTCACGGACTCGGTACCGCTAAAACCCGTGGCCTTAAGCAAAGCGTCCACAGCGTTAAGATTATTAGTAGGAAAAACACCCAGCGAATAACCGCACGTATAGGACAGGCCACTGCCTTCGATGGAGACGGAGAAATGTTGAGTGTCTTTGAGACTCCCGGCGGAGCTCAGACGGCGACGTTCCACGAGGGTGGCGTGGAAGGGATTGTTTTTATCGTAAACAGCGGACATAATAAAAGGGTTGGGTTAAAGCGGGCTGAGGGGCAATTCCTATTATTTAAGGCTTAATTCTCGAAGAGCATACCGATTTCTTTTTGTGAAAGCGGGCGACAATCACCGGAGGGCATTTTTCGAAGAACCAAACTGCCGATTTGGAAACGGCGGAGAATCTTCACGTGGAAACCAAAAATTTCAAAGAGACGTCGAATTTCGCGCTTACGACCTTGGTCCAAGTGAACTTCTAATTGCTTTGGGTTTTCGGGATTACGAATCACTTTCTTAAAGCGCAAACGTTCGCCCTCTTCCATCGCACCTTTGATTAACTTGGGCGTGAGCTTCGGGTCGTAGTCACGATTCAGGTGAACTTCGTAGCGTTTGATGACTCCGCCAGAGGGATGCATGACTTTATTAGCCAAAGCACCGTCGTTGGTTAAAAGTAAGAGCCCTTCGGAATCTTTATCGAGGCGACCCACGCAGAAGAGTCGGATGGTCTTGTATTCTGGCGGGACCATTTCGAAAACCGTGTGGCCACCGTGAGAGTCATCGTTCGTGCATAAAAAACCTTTCGGCTTATTCATCATTAAAACTACATTACGTGCCAGAGGTTTAATTTCTTTACCCCGATAACGCACCACATCGGTTTCCGAGTTAACGGGCTGACCCACGGCTGCGATTTTCCCGTTAATGGTAATCGCACCTTCGGCCACGAGACGTTCGGCGTCACGACGAGAGCAAACCCCAGCTTGGGCTAGGAATTTTTGGATACGCATGGAGTCTTCGGTCGACACCCCTATGGCATAGAGCCAATCGGGGTCAAAGGGCGAGCCATGAATAAGTTATCTCGCCCTCCCCTCACTTTTTATCTTACACAGGGGGTATGAGACTCATTGATGGTAATTTAATCGCCCAGGAGGTTCTCGCGGAAATCAAAGCGCGAGTGGCCCGGCTGGCGCCTATCATTCCCCATGTCGCATTCATCCGCGTGGGGGAAGATCCTGCTTCGGTCTCCTATGTAACCAAGAAACAAAAGACCGCCGCCGAAGTCGGTATGCAGGCCAGCATAAAAGTTTTCCCTGAGACTGTAACCCAAGCTGATTTATTTAAACATATCGACGTACTCAATGCCGATAGCTCTGTGCACGGTATTTTAATTCAGGCTCCATTGCCTAAACATTTATCCGAAACTGATGTATTTAATCGAGTCGCATCGCAAAAAGATGTCGATGGCTTCGGCACACTCAGCATTGGTAAATTAGTTCAAGAAATCCCAGGTGCGTTTGCCGCCTGCACTCCGGCAGGCGTAATTGAATTATTAAAACGTTCCAACATTGAAACCAGTGGTAAACATGCCGTGGTGGTGGGGCGTTCATTAATCGTAGGTAAACCCGCTGCGATTTTACTTATTTCTAAGGCATGCAATTGCACAGTTACCATTACCCATTCGCAGACCAAGGATTTGTCGGCGATTATTCGTCAGGCAGATATCGTGATTGCTGCCATTGGTAAGCCCAAATTTATTACGGCGGACATGATCAAACCTGGAGCGGTCGTCATTGATGTCGGAATCAATCGAGTGGCTGATGCGACTAAGAAAAATGGTTATGCCCTTATCGGAGATGTTGATTTTGAAAATGTTTCTAAAGTGAGCAGCGCGATCAGTCCAGTACCGGGTGGGGTCGGTCCCATGACGGTCGCGATGCTGATGAAAAATACTTTGGACGCCTGTGAGCGTGCGAACGGACGTGGCTAATTCGTCCACTCCTCCTCCACTACCCCGCCCACCCGCAGGATTTGGGTGGCGATCGTTAGCGTGCTTAGCGGACATCATTCCGCTCATTATTCTCGGGCTTTTTTTAGCGGGCCAGGTTGCTAATACCGAAGAATTAGCGGCCCGGGAACGCACCGATGCCTTTTATAATAAAATTAAGAATCAATACGTGAAGGCCATTCAGAACCCATCCGTTGAAGAGCAGAACAAACTCATGCAGATGGCGGAACACCCGGATGAAAAAGATATGGAGGCCGTAGCCATCGCTCTGACCCAAATGGGTGAAATTTGTTTTCTGGTTACCTGGCTAGGACTCGCCTTGCAGGAAATTTTCTTGGGCGGGCAAACCCTCGGTAAGCGAATGTTTAGCTTAAAGGTGGTCGACTTTTACACTCAAGAGTCACCCGGCATTCTTTCCTGCTTACTACGCTCAGCATGGAAAGCGGCGTTTATAAATCTCTTTAATCCCTTCACTTCGATTCTCGGTATCATCAATTTTCACGTTCCACTGTTCCGCAAAGACCGTCGAGCCTGGCACGACATGTTTACGCGCTCGTACGTGATTGATTTACGTAAGCGCTAAATCGTCCCAACAAAAAACCCCGGCGAACCGGGGTTTTTATTGAGGTCAGTTGAATTGATTATCCTTCGCCGCCGTCGTTATCGCCACCGCGTTCGCGGAAGGGACGACGGGGGCGCTCAGGGCGATCAAAGGCTGGCTTCGGAGCTGGCGCGTATTCACGGCCTTCTTTTTCAGCAATCGCAGCACGACGGGAGAGACGGACGCGACCTTTGTCATCGATGCCTACGCACTTCACAATGATTTCATCACCGAGCTTAACAATGTCTTCAACGCGGTTCACACGGAAGTCAGCGAGTTCGGAAATGTGCACGAGGCCTTCTTGACCAGGGAGACATTCAACGAAGGCACCGAATTCCTTCACCGAGCGAACAACACCTTTATAGGTTTTTTCTAATTCGATTTGGGCGGAGATGAGATTTACTTCGTTGATCGCACGAGCGAGTTTTTCGCCGTCGGTCGCGAAGATCGTGACCCAACCGGAGTCGTCTTGGTCGATATCTAATTGGCAGCCGGTGTACTCGGTAATGCGTTTGATATTCTTACCGCCAGGACCGATGAGGGCACCGATCTTATCAGAAGGAATCTTCAAGCGATGGGTACGAGGAGCACAGGGCTTGAGCTCTGCACGAGGTGCCGAGAGGGTTGACACCATGTAACCGAGAATTTGGTCACGGGTGACCTTGTTCTGCATGATGGCTTCCTTCGCAATTTCGATGGGCAGACCGTGGATCTTAAGGTCGAGCTGGAAACCGGTGATACCTTCGGTGGTACCACAGATTTTGAAGTCCATATCGCCGTAGTGATCTTCGGCACCGATGATGTCAGTGAGCACGCGGTGCTTCACGACTTTACCGTCTTTCTCTTCAGTGACTAAACCACAAGAGATACCGGCAACAGGAGCTTTGATAGGTACGCCTGCATCCATGAGCGCTAAAGTACCACCGCAAACCGAAGCCATGGAGGTTGAACCATTGGACTCCATGATTTCGGAGACTAAGCGGATGGAGTATGGGAAGTCTTGTTCGGAAGGCAGAACGGAGAGCAAGGAGCGCTCAGCGAGATTGCCGTGACCCGTCTCACGACGGCTGGTCATACCAAAACGTCCGGTCTCACCGACTGAGAATGGAGGGAAGTTATAGTGCAGGAGGAATGACTTCGATTTTGCACCGCCCGTGATGGCGTCTACGTCTTGAGCATCTTTCGATGTTCCGAGAGTTGCTAATACGAGGCCTTGAGTTTCGCCACGTTGGAAAATCGCAGAACCGTGAACGCGAGGTAAGACGTCGACCTGACAGGAGATCGGACGAAGGTCATTGGTACCACGACCGTCGGCACGTTGACCGTTTTCAATGATAGCCGAGCGATAAACTTTTTCTTGGAGTTTTTCGAAAGCAATCTTGATTTGGCGAGCGTCAAAGACGGCGCCGAGTTCTGCTTGGCAAGCAGCCTTAGATTTTTCAACGACGGCCTTAACTGCGTCGCCACGTTCTTTCTTGGAAGCCAAGAAAATGGCCTTCTTGAGTTGATCGCCTTCGGCAGCCACGCGTTCGCAAATGGCTAGTGCTTTAGGTTCACAAACAACGAGAGGGAAAACGCGCTTTTTCTTCGCGCAGAGTGAAGCTAACTTGCGTTGAGCTGCGATGATAGGCTGGATTGCCTTGTGGGCGTATTCAAGGGCCGCAATGAAGTCGGCTTCAGGAATTTGGTCAGCCGAACCTTCAATCATCATCATGTCGCGCTCATTGCCGACGTAGATTAAATCGAGATCAGAAGCGAATTGTTCTTCGTGGGTAGGATTCACTACGAACTTACCTTCAACGCGACCTAAGCGGATACAACCGATCGGACCGTTCCAAGGAATGTCAGAACAAAGTAAGGCAGCAGAAGCAGCGTTTACCATTAAGACATCGGGCTCGTTCACGAGGTCAGCCGAAAGCAGTAAGCCAATGACTTGAACTTCATTTAAGAAACCTTCAGGGAAGAGAGGACGGAGAGGACGATCGCAAAGACGTGAGGTTAAAATTTCTTTATCGGAAGGTTTACCTTCGCGGCGGAAATAACCACCGGGGAAGCGGCCAGCGGCAGCGAACTTTTCGCGGTAGTCTACGGTGAGCGGGAAAAAGTCTTGGTCGGGTGAACGCAATTCTTCGGCGGCGGTAGCAGAAACGAAGACCGTAGTCTCGCCTTTGCTGATCGTCACAGAGCCATTAGCAAGACGTGCTAAGGAACCTGTGCTGATAGTGATACCGAGTTCGTCGATAGTCACGGAGTGTTGTTGTTTCATATGTTTTGTTTGGTTTTTGTGCTGAACGGGATTGCCCAGCGGGTTTTGGTTTTGTTGAGGTGAAATGCAACGTCCCAGCATGGGCTGGGACGTGCGTGGTAACTCAGCGCTGTGCGCCTAAATTACTTACGCAGGTTGAGTTTAACGATGAGGGCGTTGTAACGGTCCAGATCGCTCGACTTTAAATAATTGAGCAGCTTACGACGGCGGTTGGTCAGCATGATGAGACCGCGACGTGAGTGGAAGTCCTTGCGGTGATCGCGCAAGTGCTCGGTGAGGTGGTTAATACGCGCAGAAACGATGGCGACTTGGACTTCAGGTGAACCTGTGTCTTTAGCGTCCTTCTGGTTGCTTTTGATAATTTCCGACTTGTTGATTGTCATGGGTGTGGTGAGTTTTGGTTTTGTTTTTTTGACCGACTTGGGAAAAATTCCCGAGGACCCGCCGAATGGCCGGTACCTCCGTCTGGAAAGAGCTTTCGCTCTCCGGCCAGCGTGAGAAGGGCTCCGCCCCTCTCCCTAACGAAGTTAAGCCAACTTTAGTGACAGGCTGGACTCAGCTATGCAAGCCGTATTTGGCCGTTAATTATCGATAATTGTGCACCAAAATACGCTAAAACTGGGGTATCCTTAAAGATTAGCCCGTTGACTCTCCCAGCGACGCCTTTGAAATCGGCTTATGGATAATGGATCGACCGACAAACCTACTTTAACCAGTGCCGAGCGCAGTAAGTTGCGTGGGCTAGCTCAAACGCTGGACCCCAAAGTCTTTGTTGGAAAGTTGGGCGTCAATGACGGTATCGCTAAACTTCTGGAAGATGCCTTTAAAAATGCCGACCTCGTTAAAGTCCGTTTCAACTCCGAGCGCGATGTCATGGAGCAACAAGCTCAATCCCTGGCACAGCTCACTCACAGTGAAGTCATCGGCTCAGTCGGACGTACCGCGACATTTTTCAAATTAGGTATAAGCGAAGAATAAAAATGGACGCTGCGCTTTTCCAGAAGCAATTCGACGACCTCGTTCAAGAAGCAGAAAAAGCGCTGCGTTCGCTTACACCTTCGGCCACAACTACGCCGGTACGATTACACGAAGCCATGCGTTACTCGCTCGATGCGGGCGGTAAGCGTTTGCGTCCGGTACTCTGTTTAGCCGCAGCTAAAGCGTTTCGGGCAGATGCCGATGCACGCCACGCCGCCACCGCGATAGAGTGCATTCACAGCTATTCACTGATCCATGATGATTTACCGTGCATGGATAATTCCGATTTACGTCGCGGCAGACCTTCCTGCCATAAAGCATTCGACGAAGCCACTGCCCTGCTCGCTGGCGATGCGCTCATTCCGTTAGCCTTTAAACTCTTAACTCAAGGATACTCCGATCATCCCACCCTCGTTCAAGAACTCGTGGGCGAACTCGCAGAAGCAGCTGGATCAACTTTACTCGTCGGCGGACAGGCGGAAGACATGAATACCAGTGATAAGAAAAATCAGTCGGAGAAACTTGAATTTATTTTACGTGGAAAAACGGCAGCCATGTTGAGTGTGTCACTGACGTTGGGTGCGCGCATTGGCGGAGCGTCGGCCAAAGAGATCGAACACTTTAGATTAGCGGGACAACAAGCCGGCATCGCCTTCCAATTGGTTGATGATTTATTAGACGCTCACGGAACTACGGCCAGCTTAGGCAAACCCGTGGGAGCGGATAAAGATAATGATAAGTTAACTTTCGCTAATCTTTACGGTATCGAAGCGACACGGGCGCGTATCAAGCAACTGACCGATGAAGCCGTAGGCAACCTACGTGCCTGTGAAGCCAATACTGATTTTCTCTGCGCGTTAATCACGCAGATGGCGTCGCGTAAAAGTTAGTCGTCTAGGCGGCGACCGGAGGACGGCAACTGATCAGGTAAGAATGCGTAGTACGTTCCAATCCATAATCTCCAGGCAAACCCATGGATAAAAAATGGGAGAAAGAAAGCTGAGATCACGGCGACTTGGATAGCGTGGTCAGTGGAGATCCAATTCTTAGCCAGACAAAGTAAAAGGATGGGTAAGACGCCGAATGAAATTAGTCCGTAGTTCCAAACAATCGAGCCGAGGAAGAAGCCTTCCTTGCGTCGGAGGGTCATCCCACATCCCGCGCAATGCATGGGGGTGTTAAATAATTTTTTCCAAAGCGAGACTCCTAGGGGATTAATATCGTCATTACAGTCGGGACACCGTCCGCGGGCGGATCGCCAAAAGATATCAGGTCGAAAAGCCATACCTAAAGGATAGCACCTAAACTACCCATGTAAAGAAAAGGGCCGACTCTCTTGGGAAAGTCGGCCCTTTTAGTGATGAATCAGACTAATTATTCCGCAGCGGTTTCGCCGACGGTGTAACGCGTGAAGCGAACTACGGAAACCTCTTCTCCGATTTTCTTGGAGAGTTCGGCTAATAATTCTAAAACTTTCTTATCAGGATCACGGAAGAATGACTGTTCGAGTAAGCAAACTTCAGCGAAGTACTTATCGACGCGGCCGGAGACGATTTTCTCAATGTTAGATAATTGAGCTTTTTTACGACCTTCGGCAGCAATGAGTTGTTTCTCAGCAACACCGATACGCTTGGTTAATTCCGCAATCGCCTCTGCATCGTTCGCGGTGGTTTGTTCCGCGAGTTGACCCTTATAGTCTTCAATGACGCGCTTCACTTCTTCAATTGCTTTATCGGCTTCGGATTTAGTGAATTCGAGAGCGATTTCTTTTTCCTTCGCAACCACGTCAGGAGAGACATCTTCACGACGAACGAAACGTCCGTTATTCGCGACGACTTGCATCGCCATTTGACGGGCGAATTCAGCAACATCGGCATGAGAGGCACCGGCGGGTGATTTCGTGGAAAGCTCGAGGAGAACGGCGATTTTCGCACCCGTGTGAACGTAGGCGGAAACGCGGCCTGAGCCTGAAGCTGGGAATTTTAAAACGCGGGAGACTTTTAAGTTCTCGCCGATTTTGGTGACTTGGTCGTTTAAGAAATCATTCACCTTACGGCTGGTATCAGCGTGGTAAGCTTGATCGAGGAAGTTATCGACGCCGTGCTTAGTTGCTTGGCCGACTAAGTCTTTAGCGAGAGCGATAAAGTTTTCGTTCTTCGCAACGAAGTCGGTTTCACAATTCAATTCAAGTAAGATGGCCGATTTACCATCAGCATCGACTTGAACGGCGAGAATGCCTTCGCTGGCCTTGCGATCAGCTTTTTTATTACGAGTAGCGATACCCTTAATACGTAAGATTTCGACGGCCTTCTCCATTTCGCCATTGGCTTCGGTGAGGGCTTTCTTGCAATCCATGAGGCCAGCGCCGGTGCGCTGACGCAGATCATTTACAGTCTGTGCAGTAATTACGGACATGGTCGTTTTAAATTACTTGGAGGACTTACTGCGGAGACGAGGGGCTTTGCTTTTCGCAGCGCCATCTACTTCTTCTTCAACACCGTTGCTCGCTTCCAATAATTCTTTGGAAATAGTTACTTCAGGTTGAACGGATTCTCCGTTTTCGGAACGGCTGATAGGCGATACGGTCTTACGGGGATCGCGCTCAGTCTTACGACGAGCAATTCCGGTTTGAACGGCCTGGGTCAGTACTTCGACAATTAAACGGATGGATTTAGCAGCGTCATCATTGCCTGGAACTGGGAATTGGAGAACTGAAGGATCGGAATTCGAATCGCAGAGACCGATGACAGGAATCTTGAGGCGGTTCGCTTCGTTAACGGCAATCGCTTCTTGTTTGCTGTCGATAACGATCATCGCGGAAGGCAGATCGCGGTATTCGAGTAAACCTTCAAAGTTACGTTGCATACGAGACATCTCGCGACGCACTGCAGCACCTTCTTTTTTGTGCATCTTAGCGAGAGAGCCGTCTTGCTCCATGCGGAGATAGTTACGGTAGCTATCGAGCGACTTCTTGATGGTCGCGAAATTAGTGAGGGTGCCACCGAGCCAGCGATTCACGGCGAAGGGCATGCCGACTGACTTAGCAGCTTGGCGTACGACTTCTTGTGCTTGGGGCTTGGTTGCAACGAAGAGGATATCTTTGCCTTTGGCAGCGGTATCTTCGAGGTAAGCAACAGCGGCCGCGAGGCACGCGTGTGACTTTTCCAAATCAATAATCGAAACACCATTGCGGTGGTCGAAAATGAAAGGACGGGATTTCGGATTCCAGCGACGTGTTTGGTGTCCGAAGTGGACGCCTGCGTCGAGTAGGTCTTTAACTGTGATGTTCATATTTTTTGTTAGCTCCGTATCCCGCTTCTTGCCGAAGGAGAGGACATTGGATCAGGTGTGTTTGACTGTTTGGGTTGTTATGTTCGAAGCAATCGGCGGTCGCTTCAAACGGTGGAAAGTGGTTTCAAACAATCCTTACCCCCTCTGGCAAGGGAAAAAGGGCTGACTTTCTCAATCTATTCAGCAATAGATAGGGCGTTCTCGTTATGATTTGGTTTTACCGCATAATTTTCATTCCCCTGCTGATTCTAGCATCCCCCTATTATATCTGGAGAATGTTACGTCGTGGGGGGTACAGTGAAGGGTTTATCCATCGTTTTGGACTCTTTCCCGCCCTGCCCTCGAAGGCTTTGGGTCGACGTCGAATCTGGATACAAGCCGTCTCGGTAGGTGAGATTGAAGCCATCGGCCCCCTCCTCCAACAACTCAAAGCAAAGGGTCAAACCGAAGTCGTTCTCACCACGACGACGAGCACCGGCTACCGTATCGCCCAGGATAAATATAAAGATCTCTGTATCGGTATCGGATTCTTCCCACTAGATTTTTGGCCATTCAGCCGAATCGCGTGGTCGCGCATTGCACCCGATAAAATTATTTTAGCCGAAGGCGAACTCTGGCCCGAACATTTACACCAAGCTAAAAATCACAACATACCAGCGTACTTAATTAATGCACGTCTGTCGGATAAGTCATTCGCTCGTCACCAGAAATTTAAATCGATTACCAAAAATCTCTTTAAACAATTTTCCTGGATTGGTGCGGGAAGCGAAGAAGACGCACGACGTTTAAAAACAATCTGTGATCGTGAAAACCAAATCGAAGTCACGGGTAACTTAAAATTCGATGTGAGTGCGGATGGACCTTTATCCGCCTCCGATAAAAATAAATTACGCTCTGAATTAGGCTTTGGGAATTCGGCAGAGGCTATGGTATTACTCGGTTCATCCACCTGGGAGGGCGAAGAGGCAGTTTTACTAAAAGCATTGAAGAACTTGCGTGATACGGGGGTTGATGCCCGACTTTTATTAGTCCCACGCCATGCTGAACGTCGCGATGCCGTACTAAAATTACTGGAGAGTTCAGGTTTAAACTATCACCAACGTTCGGTGAAGGGAACACAAGCTCCGGAGGGAACCATCATACACTTCGGCGACACTACCGGCGAGCTACGTCAACTCACCCGCGCTGCCGATTTAGCTTTTACCGGTAAAAGTCTTCCTCCGCATGATGGTGGACAAACACCTATCGAATGTGCGGCCGCTGGCGTACCCGTTATCTACGGTCCACATATGACGAACTTTAAATCGATTTGTCAGGGATTAGAAAAAAATGGTGCGGCTATTAAATGCGCCGACGCCGAAGAAGTGCTGAAAGAAATTTTATCCTTAGCGCGTGATCGAAATTCCCTCACGAAAAAATCTGCCGCGGGCGGGGCATGGCATAAGAGTAATCAAGGCGCGACTGAACGCACTTTGCATAAGTTACTCAGTTAGTCGCGATACGCTTCACGTAGTCGACGCACTTCCTCACGCAACGTTCCGTTGAGTATGATATCACGGGCGAGCTTCGCACCCTCGGCTGGATCTTTGGCTTTGTTCGCCACCCATAATGCGGTACCAGCGCTGAGGCATAGAGTGTCGAGCAGGCCCTCCTCAACACCGCCGACCAATAAGTCACTGAACGTAACAAGGTTCTCTTCGGGTGTGCCGCCTTTTAAATCGGTACTAGGAGCTTCGTTAAAACCAAAGTCTCCAGGCAACCAGATGGCGTCCACATGAAGAAGTTCGCCACAACCGCGGACGATGGTCGGGCCGGCGGTGGTGACTTCGTCCATCCCCTCGCCTACTTGGCCATGCACCACCAAGCCACGTTTTACGCCCAGGTCGTGTAAGGCTAAGGCCATTGGCTCAACCCAGCGCTGATCGTAAACACCGACTAACATGTAGGCTGGTTGGGCAGGATTAATCAGTGGACCTAAAATATTAAAAATAGTTTTTTCGCCACGTTCAGCGATTTTCTTTCGAACGCTGAGAATCGATTTAAATGCTGAATGGAAAGCCGGAGCGAAAAGATAACAAAATTTCGCTTCTTTAAGAGCGTGATTTAATTTCGCATCAGTCGCATCGAGTTGCACACCTAGGCCCACTAAGAAATCGGCACTGCCTGATTTAGAAGTGATGGAGCGGTTGCCGTGTTTAATCACCGGCACACCGGCGGCGGCGACGATGAGAGCTGAGGCAGATGAAATATTAAAACTCCCCGAACGATCGCCGCCCGTACCGACGATATCAATAGCCCGTGCTGGCGTATTTCCGAAATCGATTTTACGAGCGAGCTGACGATAAGTGTAGGCGAAGCCGGCAACCTCTTCGGCGGTTTCTCCTTTTTGTGCTAACGCGATGAGAAACGATTCCTTGAGATCGTCCGAAATTTCGGGTGAAGCCATTAGGCCAGCAGCGACACTGGCTTGGGCCTTCGTCAAGGACTGACGGGCGAGCAACGATGATGTAAACTGGCTCAGTTCGTTCATAAATTTGATAAAATTACCTCGGTGTATAATTTCTACGAGTAGGGGTTGCATCTACAAGATTTTAGGTAACAATGTTTGAATGCACGATGCGGACCAACCTCAGGGTGAATTCGATGGTTCAGGCAATGCCTCTTGGAATGAGGCCAATTGGTCGAAATATCTTCAAAAGAACGACCAAGAGGTGGCTCGTTTTTTAAGTTATTATACAGAAATTAAAAACCTACCCGATCGGCTCGACGTCAGCGCACGTCGCATGGGCTGGGAGAATGCGGACTGGGGTCCGGGTGATAATAGTGATGATGACTTGGATGATGATAACGATTCGCTCGATATGCCCTACTGCGTTCATCAACATCCTATCTACATCGTCTCGCGAGCACTCATCATTCAACTCAATCGCTCGCTCGATACCTTGTGCCAAAATGCCGGTGGAAATTTAACGGCGTTAGAAGCTTCACATCTCGGACAAACCTTCGCCGAAATCCATCATCAAGTACTCATGGCCATCAATGCCACGGATACGGGCGATATGCAGTTGGCACTCGTGCACATGAAGCGGTCCCTTTCCGCCATCAACCGAGCCATGGGCAAAGTGGTAGATGTTCCTCTAGCGGCGCGACTCAGTTCAGCCGAGCCGGTCAGCGACATGGAAAATACCCTCTTCGACTTACGAGAAATTTGTTTAAGAATTATGGGCGACTGTCGCTGGGACGGATCGCACAACTAAACTTTCTTGTCGTCGCCGCGATTCATAAACTGAATCAATCGGTCGCTAAACTCTTTCGCTGAGTCGTGTCCCATACTGCGCAGGGCGTGTACCATGGCGGCGACTTCAACCAAGCGAGCCATATCTCGACCGGGACGCAGTGGAATGGTCATGTGGGGCACTTTACGGCCTAAAATCGTGTAACTATCGACGTCTAAGCCCGAGCGTTCTTCGTCCATCCCTGCCTGCCAAATCACGAAGGTGATGACGAGGTCGATACGTTTATCGCGACGGACGGAGCGAATACCAAAGATGGATGCGATATTAATAATACCAATACCGCGACATTCCATGTAGCCACGATTGAGCTCCTTGGAGGAGCCCTGTAAGTCACGATCACCGATTAAATTAACCAGAACAAAATCATCAGCGACTAGCGAGTGACCACGCTCAATCAAGGCGAGGGCGCATTCGCTCTTACCTACTCCGGAAGCGCCGCGTAATAAAACGCCGACCCCTTTAATGTCGACTAACGTCGCGTGTAAATTGGTACGTGGAGCAAATTTTTCTTCGAGCAAGACCGTCGCTTCAGCGGAAAAATCTTTCGACTTCAATTGGGTACGTATAATCGGCACGCGATGTTTATCGGCAAGTGCTTTAATGGACTCATCCACTGGCAAGCCACGGGAGACAACTATCGCAGGAATTTGTTTACTGAAAACCGCTTCCATTAAGCGCAAACGGACATCGGGCTCTTGGTCCATTAGATAAGCCATTTCACCCGCACCGAGAAGCTGTAAACGACGATGGGCAAACTCTTTAAAATATCCGGTCACGGCTAAGGCTGGACGATTAATCGATTTTTCGGAAATCACATTTTCCAAACCCTCCGCACCAGCGATGAGTTCCATTTGCAACATCTCGCGGTAGGTGTTGAAAAATTCACTCACCAAGACGGATTCGGGGCGAGTTTCTGGAGCGTCAGCAGGCATATTGTAATTATAGTTTAAAACTTTCGCCGAGATAATATCGACGACTTTCTGGATTATTAACTATATCCTGAGCCGTGCCGGAGACAAGCACTTGTCCTTGGTGAATCAGGTAGGCTCGGTCGACAATGGAAAGCGTTTCGCGCACATTATGGTCGGTAACGAGCACACCGATACCCTTGTTTTTAAGGCGGCGAATGATGGACTGGACCTCCGCGACGGAAATAGGATCTACCCCGCTAAACGGCTCATCCATTAGAAGGAATCGAGGATTGGTGGCTAAGGCTCGGGCAATTTCTAAACGGCGACGCTCGCCACCAGAAAGGGTGAAGGCTGGCTGCTGGGCCAAGCGTTCTAAGCCTAAGTCAGTCAGTTGTTGGGCGGTACGAGCCTCTGCTTCGCGCGAAGATAATTTCAAAGTTTCGACGACCGCCAAGACATTATCCCACACCGAAAGTTTTCGGAAGATGGAAGACTCTTGCGGCAGATAACCGATGCCACTTTGGGCACGCTTCCACATCGGCATCGACGTGATGTCAACGCCATCGATAAATACATTTCCTGACGTGGCAGGAATCAAACCCACCATCATATAGAAGCTCGTCGTTTTGCCGGCACCATTAGGTCCGAGCAAACCAACAATCTCTCCGGCACGTAAATCGAGACTTACATTTTTAACCGCAACGGCCTGACCATAGTGCTTAGCCAGAGCTTGCGCGCGAACGAGAGACTTATCGTTAGAGGCAACCATAGTGTGATGAGGAAGTTGTTATTGGGCCTTGTCGAGCGTTTTGACCTGAGGAAGGAAAAACTCCGGCCCTAAAATGATTTTGGGTCGGATAACCTGCTTGGGGTTTTGCGGATTAACCACTTGATCCATTCTCCAAATCCGCCTGGGGTAATCGTAAACGATTGAATTAGCGGGAACACCTTCGTGGCCATCGCGATCACGCACCCGAGCATCTCCAAACAAACGAGCTTCACCGGTGTTGGGATTAATTTCCATCGTGCGACCGACAGCCGTAGTTCCATCGGCCTTCACCGTCACATTACCACGGCCCACAATTAACTCAGGCGAGCGATTCCCTGCTTTATCGGGTCGAGCCAGACCTTCCAAGAGGTCGCAAGTGGCATTAATGTTGGGACTTTGCATGGCGACCGAACCGCGTAAAAACATTTTGGTTAATTCTTTAGTACTTAAAATCTCGTGGGCATCCGCGGTGAACTCGGAGACTTTCTCGTTTTCCATTTCTAAGAAAAGTTTAGGTCGGGTCGCTCCACTACCGCCTCCCAGGGTGAGTAATTCAACCTTACCTTTAAGACTATCATCCACCAAGATTTCCTGCACTTCGATGCTGGGTCGAAAATCAGCACGCTCCGACGTGGCCCTTAACCCAGGCTGCGCAAAACGTACTTTGCCGGTTAGGATCAATTTTTGTAGATCAAATACGCCACTCTTGGTTTGGACGGTACGGGGTACTGAATAAGCGACCAAGCGATCCGACTCGGTGGTCATTTTATCCATCGAGTACTTCACTGCACCGCTTAAATCCACTTCAGCAGACGTACCTGAATTAGAGATAACAATTTGATAAGCCTCTGCTTTGGCACCTTCGGCCCCCACCGACTCCGACCGGAATTTAATCGTTGCCCGTGTAGTGGAATCGGACTTTACGATAACTTTTTGCAACAACGAGTCAGAGAAAATCACCGCACCCATTAAATCAATCCCGCGTTTATCGACTAAATTGGGTTTACCCGAAAGTTCCAATTGGCCCTTTACCTGGACCCAGCGAGCGTGCTCAGCATTAAATGAAGTCTCCTGAACCAATCCGCGGACTGACCCATCCGCAATCAAGACATTGCCACCTTCACTCAGTTCTTTAACAGAAATTTTTTGAGAATTGAGCATTCCCTGTTCGGAAATAAAATTTGCCTGACCATCCATCACCACGGTTTGTAATCCAGATTTAAGATCGCGTTCAATACGCCCGGCGCGACCCGTCAACTCCATCATCGACTTGTCCTTACCTTGCGCCTTCACCGCAACGGTTGGCACAGTGGTCGCCTGTAATAATGTAATGCCCGTGCGTCCATCATGCGCTAAAGTATCTGAAATAATGTTCAAGGTTGGTTCCGTGAGTTTAACATTTCCAGCGACATTTAATTGATCCGTTTTTGGGAAATAGACAACGGAGTCTCCCTTGATTGTTTGATCGAGATAGGTGCGTACCACCTGTCCACGCGCTTTGATAATCTTACAATTTTTGTCACCGACTCCGGAGTCATCTAAAATACAGTCAATCGCTTCGCAGATAATTTGTTCACCTTGACGGGTAAAGGTAACGCCACCCGAGAAGGTTAATTGCGTACCCTCACTCGTCGGTGTCACATCCAACCTCTGGGCCTTCACCGAAAATCTTTTTTCTTTGGGTTTAGTTAGATCAAGCTCTGCGACCACATCTTCTAAAATCGAAAACGTATCGCCGGTGCTCGTGCCCTTCCAAGTCCAGCCGATACCCGCTAAATTAAAAGTGCTCGAGAAAGCCCTGAATAACTCTTTACCCTCAGCGATTCGCTTGGTGGGATCGACCACGCCATTCGGACTACTAAAACTTATCGAAGGTTTTCCCGACTGAAAAGTTTGTCCCGATAATTCCTGCATGTCCCACTTTCCCGAATCCTCACTGGGCTTCATCACCTTGGCATTCATCTCCCAAGCTTTCTCTGCTTTTTCATCTTCCGTATATCCGGACAGCGAACCACCACCCACTTGTTCAAAGCGAATGTCCTTCTGCTGAGCCAAAAGGCTGAGCGACAGCAACCCAAGTAGATACCTCGCACGCATGTGCTATGACACCTTAGGCGGGCGAGCAAATCAAGCGATTAAGACTTCTTTACTCTCGGAAATGGCTGCGACGAAACCAATGGTGGCATGGAACGTGATTCAATCACGGCGCCCTGGGCAATCGGACAACCAGCCAGAAACTCACCCACGGGTAACATTCTCCCACCCGGACGTTGTAAAGTCGTGAATAAACAAAATCCATTTCTACACACCACTTTCAAACCCAGTTTATCGGCCTGCACAACAGTCCCCGGTGTCAGTTTATGCTCTTCCGTTAATAAAGAAACTGAACCGACTTTGATGATTAAATCACCCAGCGGAAAGGTGGAACCCGGCCAGCCTTCTAAAGCACGCACCCGGCCTACAATTTCTGCGGCAGGGCTGTTGAAATCTAATGAAGCATCTTGGCGATCCAATCGTCGAGTATAAGTCACTAATGATTCGTCCTGTGGCTGAGGTTTGATTTGTTGATGAAGAATTTTATCTAAAAAATTATGAGAAAGTTCCGCCGCCGTTTCACCCAAGCGCTGACGTAACGCAGCCCTACCCTCATCCGGTAAAATCGTCAATTCACTCGAAGCATAGAGCGGACCAGCATCTAATTT
>SIAU01000053.1 GCA_009691685.1 Opitutales bacterium | reverse complement strand
GTGGGAGCCGTGCGCTTCATCATACCTGCGAGAACGCCACCAGGGCCACACTCGTAAAATTGGGTGATACCCGATTCAGCAGCGGCCCTACAATCATCTTCCCATAAGACCGAGGACACCACCTGTTTAACTAAGGCAGCACGCAAGTCGGATGGATTCTTCAAGACGCCACCGGTGGTGTTTGAGTAGACCGTGACTTGAGGTATTTTGAATTCAATCGTCGCTAAGAATTTTTCGAATTCTTTGCGAGCGGGTTCCATGAGGCGACTGTGATACGCACCAGCAACGACGAGAGGTTTAACTAATTTAAAAGGTCCAAATTCTTTGGCACGAGCTACCGCTGCCGTTACTTTTTCGTTATCACCCGATACAACTACTTGGCCAGGGCAATTAAAGTTTGCGGCATCGATATCAAACGCGGCGCAAAGTTTGGCGATGTCGTCGCGCGATCCACCGATGACGGCGGCCATGCCACCTTTGGTTTGATCGCAAGCGAGTTGCATGAGACGTCCACGTTCGGCGACAATTTTTAGACCTGTTTCAAAATCCCAAACACCAGCGACGGCGTAGGCGGTGAGCTCGCCTAAGGAAAGTCCGAGACAAGCGGTGAGATTATTGAGTTTTCCACGTTCACGTAAAATTTGGGCAATCGCATAACCTTGAACGTAGAGAGCCGGCTGGCAGACGCGTGTTTCGGTGAGGACTTCGGCGGGGCCTTCGAAGCAGACCTTTTGGAGATCGAACGGCAGCACTTTATTGGCACGATTATAGAGGTCGCGGGCGGTGTTTGAGCCTTCGAAAAGGGACTTACCCATTCCGACGACCTGAGCACCTTGGCCTGAGAATAATAACGCGGTGGACATATTAAAATAAGGAGGGGAAATGCCTGCAAGGGTCAAGGGTAAGAGCAAAACCGCCTTTCCTTGACCCCCGAGTGCCAAAACCCTACCTCATAGTGCTTACTTTTATGCCTTTAGCCCTTCTTTCTGTAAGCGATAAAACTGGCCTACTTCCCTTCGCCAAGGCTCTCGTTGCGAAACATGGTTATCAACTTCTCTCAACGGGCGGAACGGCAAAAATTTTACGTGAGGCGGGTCTACCAGTAAAAGACGTCAGCGAACACACCGGCTCTCCAGAAATCATGGAAGGTCGCGTGAAAACTTTGCATCCGAAAGTTCACGGTGGATTACTTTGTCGTCGCGACTCCCAAGAGCATCTCGACGAAGCCAAAAAACACGGCATCGATTTAATCGATCTCGTGGTAGTTAATTTATATCCCTTTGAAAGCACGGTCGCGAAAGCGAATTGTACTTTTGAAGATGCGATTGAAAACATCGATATTGGCGGACCTTCCATGCTGCGCAGTGCGGCTAAAAATCATTCCGCCGTTACCGTTGTAACCGACCCTAGTGATTACGAAAAAGTTTTAGCGGCCTTAGAAAATCCTACGAGTCTCGGTGATCTCCGCCGTCAACTCGCCCTCAAAGTATTTCAACGCACCTCGGCGTACGATGCGGCGATTGCTAATTATTTAGAATCTCAAGCTCAACCAGGTCTTGGTAACATCTTAGGTTTACCCGCCATTTACAGCACTACCCTGCCGATTGCCCAGCGTCTGCGTTATGGTGAAAATCCCCATCAACAAGCGGCACTCTACGGATCCTTCCACGAAGTCTTTGAACAACTGCAAGGCAAGGAACTGAGTTATAACAATATTTTAGATATAACGGCGGCTACTTATCTCATTGGTGAGTTTGAACGTCCGACCTTAGCGATTCTCAAGCACACTAATCCGTGTGGTGTGGCCTCGGCTGACACTTTAGTCGAAGCATGGCATAAAGCGTTTGAGACCGACCGTCAGGCTCCGTTTGGCGGAATCATCGTCGCCAATCGCACGGTGGATAAAGAACTCGCTGAGGCGATTGCCGAGATTTTCTCGGAAGTCATTATCGCCCCTGAATTCAATGAAGATGCTTTGGCAATTTTCGGTAAGAAGAAAAATCTCCGACTGATGAAAGCTAAAGTAGGACTGCGGGCAGAAAGCCTACGCGAAGTGCGTGCGGTGATTGGCGGAGTGCTTGTTCAAGACCGCGATCAAAAGCCCGTTAACCCAAGAGAATTTAAAGTCGTCAGTAAACGTCAGCCCACTGCGGATGAAATGACTGCCATGATGTTTGGATGGCGTGTGGTGCGACACATTAAATCCAATGCGATTGTGTACACTGGTAAGGAACGCACGCTCGGCGTGGGGGCTGGCCAGATGTCACGCATCGACTCATCGCGCATTGCCGTCTGGAAGGCCCAAGAGGCCAAACTCTCATTACAAGGTTCAGCGGTATGCTCGGATGCCTTCTTCCCCTTCCCTGACGGTTTAATCGCGGCAGCGGAGGCGGGAGCTACCTGTGCGATTCAGCCAGGAGGTTCGGTGAAAGATGCTGAAGTCATTGCTGCTGCGGATGCGCACGGCATGGCGATGGTCTTCACGGGAATGCGACACTTCCGACACTAAGAAATGTCGAAACAAAAAAGCCCACGGTTCGTGGGCTTTTATATTAATACTAATTTTTAGTAATTAGTTTTTGGCGACGTAAACAAGCGCACCAGCGGTCTTTTCAACTTTAGATGCACCCTCGAGTAAATCGGCAATCGGATCCCATTTGCCAGTGATGAGGCCTTCACGCGCCGAGGAGGCAATCGATGCTTTCCAAGATTTATCGCCTGCGGTGACCGTTAATTTTTCGACATCGATAGTGACTTCAATCGTTGGATTTTTTTGGACGAAGTCAGAGAGTTGTGCGAGGTCGTCTTTGGAAAGAGTGACGCAAGGTACGCCGAGCGTGGTGGAGTTACCGAAGAAAATTTCAGCGAAGCTACCACCGACGAAGGCTTTAAAACCGAAGCGCCAGAGTGATTGAGGAGCGTGTTCGCGGGAGCTTCCGCAACCGAAGTTGAATCCGACGACCATGATGCTAGATTTCTTAGCTTGGTCAGAGTTCATCGGGTGAGGACGATCGACGCCATCAGGACCCGTGCGTTCATCGCGGAAGGCATGTTCGCCGAGACCATCAAAAGTCACACAACGCAAGAAGCGTGCGGGAATAATGCGGTCGGTGTCGATATCATCGCCAGGAACAGCGAGAGCGAGACCTTTAACTTGGGTGATTTTTGCGAGCGACATACGGTTTTAAGAAAGTGAAGGAGTGAGTTTAGAAACTTCCTGCCATCCTTGATTGTGGATGACGCAAAGAGGAATGAGTAAAGCGGAGGCGAGAGATTCAGCGCGTTGCATCGCGATCGATGAAGGAACATTTGAATCCATCCACTGAACCGCAACACCATCGATAATATAATCAATAACTACTGGGCAAACGGGCTTACCGTCGAAATGAGCATCCACCGTCACCATCGTTTTAATATCCACGCGCTCAATTTGCGCAGATAGCAAAATCGATTCACCGCGGGTAGCGCGATCGAGTACACGAGCGACTGTTGATTTAATCGGCATTAAACTTGGAATACTTCGCGAGCGTCGGTGACTTCTCCGGTAATGGCAGCCGCGGCAACCATCAGCGGACTCATCAATATGGTACGACCGGTTTGGGAGCCTTGACGGCCTTTGAAATTACGATTGGAGGAGCTAGCGCAAAGTTGATCGCCGACTAATTTATCGGGATTCATCGCGAGACACATCGAGCAACCTGCACCGCGCCATTCAAAGCCAGCTTCGATAAAGATTTTATCGAGACCTTCTTTTTGCGCCTGAATGGAAGTGAGCATCGAGCCAGGAACGACAATCGCCTTCACGCTCGATTTAACTTTGTGACCCTTGAGATATTTAGCGACTTCACGAAGGTCGGAGATTCGTCCGTTGGTGCAGGAACCTAAAAATGCGACGTCAATCTTCGTACCCTTGATGGGAGTATTCGGAGTGAGCTTCATATGCTTGTAAGCATCTTCCGCGGTTAAGCGATCAGCGGCGTTGAGGGTTTCCAACGCAGGCATTTTTTCGTCGATGAAAATCGCTTGGCCTGGAGTGATACCCCAAGTGACGGTCGGGCGGATGTCTTCGGCCTGATAAACTTTAATATCATCGTATTTACAGCCTGGATCCGAAGCGAAAGATTTCCAGCGAGTGACGGAGGCATCCCAATCGGCTGCTTGAGGGGCGAAAGGACGGCCCTTGATATATTCGAAAGTTTTGTCGTCGGGATTAACATAACCACAACGTGCGCCGCCTTCGATGGACATGTTACAAACCGTCATCCGCTCCTCGAGCGAGAAGTTATCAAAAGTCGAACCAGCGTATTCGTAAGCAAAACCAATACCGCCGTTCACCCCGAGAGCACGGATGATATGGAGAATAACGTCTTTCGCGTACACACCGGGTTTTAATTTTCCGTTCACTTCGATGCGACGAACTTTGAGAGGGTTGAGTGCTAAAGTTTGAGTAGCGAGAACATCGCGAACTTGGGTGGTACCAATACCGAAAGCGATAGCCCCGAAAGCGCCGTGGGTTGCGGTGTGTGAGTCACCGCAAGCGATAGTTGTGCCAGGTTGGGTGATACCTTGTTCGGGACCCACCATGTGGACGATACCTTGTTGACCCGTGTTGGTATCAAAAAAGCGGATACCGTAGTCTTTGGTGTTTTTACGCAGAGCTTCGATCATCTCTTGCGCGATCGGATCCGAGTAAGGCTCTTTGATTTCGTTGGTCGGCACGATATGGTCGACCGTCGCGAACGTACGATGAGGGTACTTCACTGGGAGACCCAGGTCGCGAAGCATGCCGAAAGCTTGCGGGCTGGTCACCTCGTGAATCAGGTGGGTACCGATAAAGAGTTGGGTTTGGCCGTTTGGTAACTGCGTCACAGCGTGCGCATCCCAGACTTTTTGGAACAATGTCTTTGCCATCTTGAGTAGAGTGAAGGTTCAACGTAGGAACAGAGGCAAGTTGGTCAATCCCCTAGCATTGAGATTTTAGCCAAAGATTGTCCTGATTTTGCCAAAAATAGGCACTCCCCACCCCTAATACTTGACCCTTCCGCCCCCACCCATTCTCCTACGCGCATGACCCGAACGTTAACCCTTAGTTTTTCCTGTCCCGATACCACCGGTATCGTGGCCGAGGTGGCTACGTTTATTGCGCAGCATAACGGCTGGATCACGGAGGCGAGTCAGCACACCGAAAATGAACTTTCACAATTCTTCATGCGGGTGGAAATCAAGGCCGACTCCTTAGACTTCCCGCCTGAAGAATTTAACGTCCGCTTCCAGCCTATTGCCCAGAAATTCAAAATGGAGGCAAAAGTGTCCGACTCCGCCAAAGCAAAACGCGTCGTCATTCTTTGCTCCAAACAAGAACATTGCTTGTACGATTTATTAGCACGCTACGTGGCTCAAGATTTCGCCTTTGTTATTCCCTGTGTGATTTCAAATCACGAGAACCACCGAAAAATCGTGGAGGCACATGGTTTAGCTTTTCATTACGTACCGGTAACACCTGAAAACAAAAATGCGGCGTACCGAAAAATGGAAGAAATTTTCCGTAAAGAAAATGCGGACTTAATTGTCCTCGCACGCTATATGCAGGTTTTAGACGATTCGCTTTGTCGCTCCTTCGCTGGAAAAATTTTAAACATCCACCACTCCTTCCTTCCCTCTTTTGCGGGTGCAAGGCCTTATCACCAAGCACACAGCAAGGGTGTTAAGTTGATTGGTGCGACCTGTCACTTTGTGACGCCTGAGCTGGATGAAGGTCCGATTGTGGAGCAGGACGTCATCCGCGTGGATCACTCGGAAAGCCCCGAGGATATGGCCCATTTAGGTAAGGATATCGAAAAAGTCGTACTCGCCCGTGGCCTACGTGCCGTGGTGGAGGATCGAGTTCTTATCGCAGG
>SIAU01000052.1 GCA_009691685.1 Opitutales bacterium | reverse complement strand
AACCAAGGTCAGAGCGAAGCCCAATTTGAATTAGGTCTGCATTATTTAAATGGCGAAGGCGTAACGAGCAGTGAGAGCGAAGCCTACCAGTGGTGGAGCATCGCGGCGGACAAAGGTCACATCCGCGCCCAAGCCAGCCTCGATAGTCTCCAAAAGAAAATCTCCCCCGACCAAAAATCTGAGGCGTCCCAAAAAGCTAATTCATTTAGTCCAGTTCTAGAGAGTAATTAGATCTAAACTAGAATTGTTATACTGTTTCCTGGGTACCGCTTAACCACCTCTTTTTAGCTTCAGGATTATTCCTGAATGACTCTTCTAGCGCTAAAGTTTCTCGATACTCGAGAGCCTTCGATGCCATGGTCCATTCTGCATTTACGCCTAAATCTTCAACGAATTTTCTGACCTCAGAAATGGTTAGCTTGAAGAACTCTTTCCTCGTATTGATTTTATTAATACGAAGTTCGTCCATTATATTATGTAGTTTTGATTCAAGTTCGGGAGCGTTATCACTTCGAATCAAGGCATGTATATCAAAATCAAAAGGAACACTTGCATCGCCGAGTTCCCAAATTCGGTCCATAGGATCCAACCTACGAGTCATTCCAACCTTAAGCACAGACTCACCAAATGAACCAATATTGCTGATAACATAAACGTGTCCTCTCTTCGTTTGCTGAGCCATTGATAAACTTCTCTGATTACCCTCTGCGTCTTTCAGTCTTTGCTCTAACTCAGCTTTTTCAGACTCGAACTTGGCACGTAGTTCAGCTGATTGATTATCTTTATCTAAGAGTAATTTATCAAGCTGAGCTTTTAGTTCCGCCTCCTTTGCGGCTCTTTCGTCTTCATCTTTCGCAACAGCTTCTTTCATATCTAATTCAACCTGACGTAGTTTCTTCTCATACTCCCTCTGCATTTCCTTTTCTTTATCTAGAGCCTCCTGTTCTGCCTTCAGCATTGCTCTCCGTGTTAACTGTTCTTCACGTTCAGCCTCACGCTTAGCTCTTTCTAAATCACGTTCAAGTTGAGCTTCTTCACGTAATTCAGCTTGTTTAGCTCTTTGTTCTTCTCGTTCTTTATTTCTTAATTCATAGGCGACAGCGCCCCACTTGGCCTCACTCAATCTGGAGTTTAAGTACGGTTTTGTGATCTCAGCACGCATACAGCGAGTGCCATAATCATTCATTGAAATATACAAATCGGTAATCTCTTGGATAACCTTACCCACATTTTCATCTCCTTTGATTTTATTAAGTGCTAAATCGACCTGACTATCAAAGGCCTCATGCATGAGTCTAATCGCGTCTTTTTGATATGCAGCATCACCCCATTTACATATAATCGCTGTTTTTGATTTAACTTTGTCCCTGGATGCCTCCCTGGCTGATTTAAGTCTCTGGCCGGCTTCATTCCAGCCTACATGATCACCCAACTCATCCAATAAAAGATGCATTGGTAAAATATATTCATCACCCCAACCCTTAATTCTATTTCGAGCTGCTACCTCGAGAGCATTCAAGCCATCAAGTGCTCGCTTAGCATCCTCAACTTTGGCCAAAATATTTTTTAAACTCTCATTCGTGTCTTTTTCTTTATTGTTAAGTCGTTCTAAAAATTCTGCATTATATTTCTTTATTTCTTCATTATATTCATTGGCAGCTCCAACGATAGAAGCCGACTTAACATTAGCGCTATTTATTATTTCGTCTGAATTTCTTTGAGCATCTTCAACCAAACTTGATAATGATAACTTATACTGACTTATAATTTTCCGCTCTTCTCTAAGCGAATGCCAGAAAGTAAAAGCTGCTAATCCCGTGATTAATAACAAGATAACTAAGATAATAATATAAATATCCATGATTCCGATGTACCTAAAATCTTATATAGCTTTTACACCACTTTGGTCAAAATAAAATCTAGAATATTTATATTAGAGGCGCGACTGTGTCGCGTAGGACATCTCCCCTTGCCACCGTGCCCACATGCCAACTTGTCCCCTAAATTAAAATGGCGGAGAGAGAGGGATTGATTCCGCTACGCTACAGGGCTTCGCCCCGATCCTTCGGATCGTCTGTTCGCCTTCGGCTCACCGAACCCAGGTTCTCATCCCTCTTATTGGATCTTCCCCTTGCCAACGTGCCCACGTGCCAACTTGTCCCCTAAATTAAAATGGCGGAGAGAGAGGGATTCGAACCCCCGGATGCCTTGCGGCACCGCCTGATTTCAAGTCAGGTGCAATCGACCACTCTGCCATCTCTCCGTCCCATCCACAAAGCACACTGGCGGGTACTGCTCAAGCCGATTCGGTAGATTACCCATGAGTCATCTGTGATATTTTAGTTTTTGATTAAGGAGGTGATAAATAGGGAATGTCTACCTGCACTCGTGTTGAAGAATTAGAGGGTCCTTACGGGCCTTTCGCCATCGGCGAACGCGCTATCCAACGTCTCTGGGCCTCGGGCGAAGTACTGGGTCCGATGCTCAGCTCCCAAGGTAAAGAGATTAAAATTATTTCCCCGGGTGATTGGAATCGTGGTGCAGGGCCCGACTTCTTAGGCGCCGAAATTTTAATCAACAACGAACGCCTCCGTGGTGATATCGAAATCCATTTGCGCTGGAGCGATTGGGAAGCGCACGGACATCACCAAGATCCCAACTTCTCCGGCGTCATCCTCCACGCGGTTTTGATTCCTGGAGTGAAACCAGTGACGACGGCATCTGGACACCAACCCGAAAGTCTTGTGCTCCTACCCTACTTGCCACGTGACCTCGAAGATATCGCCGAAGAAGATGCTCTATTAGAACTGCGTGGTCGCGCGGGAGAAGTCGCCCGTAAAGTCCGCGCCACCGAAGTAAATTTAATTCCGGGATTGCGACACCGTGCCCTCACCCGATTTCAAAATAAAACCAAACACGCCCGACACCGCCTCAAAGAATTAGGCTTCGAACAAACGTGCCATGAACTGGTCGTGGAATCTCTCGGACTCGGTGGCAACCGAGCCCCAATGTCCGAACTTGCCCACGCCCACTCTCCAGAACAAATGATCCTGCTCGGCATCGATCATCTTTACATGCAGAAGTGTGGACGTTGGAAATTACGTGGACTGCGCCCCGCGGGTCACCCCTACCGCCGTCTCGCTCAATACCTTGAACTGAATCGCCGAAAACCCGAGTGGCGTAATGACATTAAAAAATGGGCTAAAGGTCTGGCCACCCAAACACTCGCGAGCTCGCGACGACAACTCATCGACGAAGTATTAGCGGGCGTTTTTCCCGAAGGTCGGGCCGATACCTTATGCATCAACGCATTATTCCCATTACTTCAAACAGCTGGCTATACGGTTGATAAATTCTGGTGCGATTGGCCTCCGGGGAATCGACCCGACGACATTCAAGAGGCGCGACAGTCACTCGGACTAGAGGGACCAACCCGTAATTTTGAAGTTCAGGGGATTCTCGATATTCTCCGTCGAAATATTTCTGAATCACCCAAGCCTTAGGCAATCATCTTACGGATTTTTTCTAGCGACACCGCCAAGCGATCCACTTCTTCCATGGTATTATAAAAGGCAAAGGAAGCGCGAGCCGTACCAGGAATATCGAGTGCCTTCATCAAAGGCATACAGCAATGGTGCCCAGTACGAATCGCAATACCATCTGCATCGAGCAACGTTCCGATATCATGCGGATGACTTCCTTCGATTAAGAAAGATATCACCGAAACTTTTTCAGCCGCTTCTCCGATAATTTTTAATCCCTTAATAGCTTTTAGTTTTTCCGTAGCCGCCATAAGTAATTTTTGCTCATGCGCATGCGCTTCTTTTTGAATAGGCATGAAATATTGAAGAGCCGCCGCTAAACCAATCGCTCCCGAAATATCAGGCGTACCCGCTTCAAAGCGCTCAGGGGCTTCACGGAAGGTGGTACCAGCGAAATCAACCTTTCGAATCATATCTCCGCCCGATTGATAAGGTGGAAGACTGTCGAGAAGTTCGGGGCGACCCCAAAGCACGCCGATGCCTGTAGGGCCAAGGGTTTTGTGGCCCGAGAAGCAATAGAAGTCGCAACCGAGTGAAGGGATATCGATCGCGAAGTGGGCCGCGGACTGACAACCATCAATCAGCACAGTCGCCCCCACAGCCTTCGCCATCTTAGTCATTTCCTTCGCTGGATTAATCGAACCGAGCGCATTGGAGACGTGGGTGAATGTGACGAGCTTAGTCCGACTGGACAAAAGTTTTTGATACGCTTCGAGATCCACTTCGCCACGCCCGTTTAACGGTACGACAACAATCTTAGCTCCGGTACGCTCTGCGATAATCTGCCAAGGCACAATGTTTGCATGGTGTTCGAGAGTCGTGAGAAGAATTTCATCGCCCGACTTTAGATGCGTCCGGCCCCATGTTTCGGCGACTAAATTAATCGCTTCCGTTGCACCACGCACGAACACACATCCACGAGAAACTTTGAGTCCCAAAAACTGTGCCACCGTTTCGCGAGCTTGTTCAAACGCCACCGTCGCCTGCTCGCTCAATTGGTGAACACCGCGATGCACATTGGCATTAGAGTGAGCATAGTAGTGCGAAAGAGTGTCGATGACCACCTGAGGCTTCTGCGAGGTGGCAGCGTTATCCAAATAGGTCAACGGACGACTATTAATCGTACGTCCCAGAACCGGGAAGTCTTGACGGACTTTGGAAACATCAAACACCATATTTTTTAAAGTAAGGGAGTGAGCCAGAGGCGCAACCGCGAAGCGATGATTTGTTAACTCGCCGAGGTTAAACGCACCGACTTACGAATATAGGTGGGGACATCGATATCCGCCCCGTCTCTAAAGATTAAAGGCGTGTTACTAAAAATACCACGACGAATAGATTCTTCGGTCGCAAAAACAAACACCGGTTGATTGGGGTCAGTGCCTTTAGCACCTTTTTTCGTCTTCGTTGCGGGCTTCGGCACCGGCAAAGATGCACCCAAGACCGCCACTTCAACGCGATCTCCTAATTCAGGTTTAATACACGCACCGAGCAGTGTAGTTTTCTCTCCACCAAATTTTTTACGGATGATGGAAACGGCTTCAAAGGCATCGGTAGCCGACATGTTTAATCCACCCGTCACTTGCACGAACAGTGAGCCGACTTTCGTAATCGCCCCAGGTCCGTGCGCCAGACTGGAATCACAAGCTGCTTTCGCAGCAATCAAGGCCGCACCACTACCCTCGCCGACGCCGTAACTAAAAAGCGTCGGTGAACCGGGTTTTTCTAAAATAGTTTTTAGTGCCGCAGGATCGACCGGGACCAACGCGCCTGGAGTAAACACACTCGCTAAAGCACGAAGCGAACCGGCAATCCATTCATCTGCTGCAGAGAAAGCTGCGGACAGCGAAGCGTCAGCCGCAACTTGCAATGCAAGTAAATCATTTTCCACAACCACCAAGCCGTGAGATTTCACCGCTAATTTTTCTAAGGCTTCAGTGGCTTGACGTTTACGTCGCTCGCCTTCGTGCGAAAAAGGAATGGTCGCAAAAGACAAGACCGTCGCACCGGCATCGAGTGCGATACTAGCTAAAGGTGCAGCACCACCACTGCCCATACCACCACCGAGGCCGGTCACCAAGACGACCAAGGAATACCCATTAAATAGGCGTCGAAGTGTGGGTTCATCGGCTTCTACTGCGGCTAGACCAACGGCTAATTCACCCGCTGTGCCCATCCCACGAGTGAGTGGACGACCAATCTGAAAAACTTCCTGGCCTTCACTCGTATTTAAAATACTCGCATCAGTATCAATCAACGCCACACGCACCACCGGCGGAAGATGGGGTGCAATTCGGCTAACCATACCACAACCCGCACCGCCTAGGCCGACCAGTAAAATTGAAGGCGTCGTCGACATGTTTTAGAATCGG
>SIAU01000013.1 GCA_009691685.1 Opitutales bacterium | reverse complement strand
CCGCCTAAAATCATGACCTTCTTTTTATCCGAAGGCTTAACTTCCGACTCGTCACCATAAGAGGAATAAAAATAAGGCGTGAAAGATTCGAACTCCGCTGCACAAGTATCAACCAGACGGAAGACCGTGCGAATACCCGCGTCGTTACGCTTAGTGTAAATGTCAGCAGACTTTAAGCCTGTCGCAAAAGCAATTTGGCGATCTGCGAAGCCAGCTTCTTTAGCCTGACGCAATAAATCGATACCGACATTTTTACCGGCAGCCTTAAGCGCTAATTCAATATCAACAATTCCACGGAGCTGACGTAAGAACCAAGGATCAATTTTGGAGGCTTCAAAAATCTCCACTTCCGTCATCCCTGCTAACATCGCGTAGCGAATGTAGAAAGGGCGCTCAGGATTGGGGCGGGCCAGACGCGCACGAATTTCAACATGATCGCGAATGGTATCATCGCCCATCTTGCCACCACAACCCAGACCCCACGCACCGATTTCGAGTGAACGTAGAGCTTTTTGGAAGGATTCTTTGAAAGTGCGTCCGATCGCCATCGCTTCACCGACCGACTTCATTGCGGAAGTTAAGGTAGTATCAGCGCCGACGAATTTTTCAAAAGTGAAACGAGGAATTTTGGTGACGACGTAATCGATGGTAGGTTCGAAGCACGCCGTGGTTGATTTGGTGATATCGTTCTTTAATTCATCGAGCGAATAACCCACAGCCAATTTCGCGGCGATTTTTGCAATGGGGAATCCGGTAGCTTTCGAAGCAAGGGCGGATGAACGGGAAACGCGCGGGTTCATCTCAATGACAATCATACGACCGTTCGCAGGATTGACGGAGAATTGGATATTGGAACCACCTGTTTCAACACCCACTGCACGAATCACCGCGAACGAGGCATCGCGCATTAGTTGATACTCTTTATCGGTTAAAGTAAGGGCAGGAGCGACGGTGATTGAGTCGCCCGTGTGGACGCCCATCGGATCAAAATTTTCGATGGAGCAAATGATGACGCACTGATCTTTGTGATCTCGCATCACTTCCATTTCATATTCTTTCCAGCCCAATAAACATTCTTCGACGAGCACCTCATGCACCGGTGAAGCATCTAAACCGCCTTGGACCATTAATTCATACTCTTCCCGATTATAAGCAATACCCCCACCTGTGCCACCGAGCGTGTAAGAGGGACGAATAATAACTGGAAACTGTCCGCCGATTTGTTCAACGGTTTCGCGAGCCTCTTCTAAATTTTTGATAACGCGGGAGCGCGGGACATCGAGTCCGATCTCCACCATTAACTTTTTAAATATTTCGCGATCTTCGCCGCGCTCAATCGCAGCTTCTTTCGCACCAATTAATTCGACGCCATATTTCGCAAGCACCCCTGTGCGGGCGAGTTTAAGAGAAAGATTTAAGGCCGTCTGACCACCGAGCGTTGGAAGAAGCGCGTCCGGTTTTTCTTTCGCAATAATTCTTTCTATGGTTTCAACCGTGAGTGGCTCAATATAAGTGACATCCGCGGTTTCGGGATCCGTCATAATCGTTGCCGGATTTGAATTAACTAAAACTACTTTGTAACCCTCTTCGCGCAGAGCCTTACAAGCCTGCGTTCCTGAATAATCGAATTCACAAGCTTGGCCTATAATAATAGGGCCAGATCCGATGATGAGGATGGTTTTGATATCGGTCCTCTTAGGCATGTGTTCGGGCGGACTTTCATCTACTCGTCAAAGGGGGGTCAAGTGGGGACTTTAAACATTTTCGAGAAACTCTTGCACGGGGTGACCAAGACGACATCACTAGGAGTGTGGATATTATAAGAATCAGTGGAATCAGGTCTTTCGGACACCATGGCGCCCTCCCCGAGGAAAAGCGTCTTGGCCAACGTTTTATGGTGTCGGTCGATCTCGAGGTCGACACTCGCCCCGCCGCCGCCACCGACGATTTAAAAAAGACTGTAAACTACGCGGATGTCATTCGAACGGTGGAAGCTCAACTCACTGGAAAGCCTGTCTATCTTATCGAAACCCTTGCTCAACAAATAGCCGCCCATTTACTCGGAACCTTTCCTGTCGTTAAAGCCGTGACGGTTGAAGTCACTAAACCGTTCGCGCCAGTTGCCGCCGATTTTGAGGCCATTTCCGTTAAAATCCGCCGCGAGCGCATCTAAAATGGGCGAGCGCCAATTCCTCCTCGGATTGGGCAGTAATATTGGGAATCGGGCTGATTTTATTGGCCAAGCTATTCAAAAGATCGGTCAAATTCCCGGCGTCAGGTTATTAGCGATTTCCCAGGCGTTTGACTCCGATCCCGTTGGCTACACCGACCAAGAAAATTTCCTAAATCTCTGTATTGCAATAACTTACAAAGAAAATGCCGAATCTCTTCTTAGCACAACCGCCAAGATTGAGTCGGATCTAGGACGGGTGCGTACTATTAAAGACGGACCGCGGACCATCGATATCGATCTCTTATTTTGTGAGCAGGAAGTTTTTCAATCAACGAATCTCACACTCCCCCACCCGCGTTGGAGCGTGCGAAGTTTTGTCGTTTTTCCACTAAGGCAAATGCTTCAATCCGCTGTTCTCGCTAAAGAGAGTCGTTGGGATTGGCTAAGGACGGAGGTCGCACGAAATAATATCGGCAGCGAAGGCCTCCGTTTATGGAACGGCCCCACGCCCTGGAATTCGACGACGACCTAAAACCATCACGGTTTGGACACTGTCCTGCCCTGTGGTTGGCTCTACCTATTCTTCTGGGAGAAAGCTTAAATAGTTTTTATCCAATCCCGGTTTTTATATTAATCGTTTTAGGTTTATTTTTTCTCAGTTGGCTCTGGATAAAAATCCGGTGCGCCCGACAGAGTCAGATAGCACTAGTAGCCGTAGGTATTTTATTAGGGGCGGCCTGGCATCAGGTAAAACTTCCCCCGCAAAATTTTTTAGAGGTCGAAGAAAAATTAACTGAGCTCTCTATCGCCATTGAACATGCTAATACTAATCGCGCAGGCAATGGTTGGACGGGCCTAGGAATCATTACGGATAAGGGTGAATTCTTTCGGCGGCGAGTCGCTCTATCCGTCAAAGGCGGCACTCCCGCCCAAGGATGCGAATTGAAAATGAGTGGATGGCTTTCAGCGATTGATGAAAATCCGCAGGGTTATGATGCTTGGGTAAAATCGCAGGGGGCCACACTTAAGCTCGGTAACGGAAAAATTATTGGACTATTAGAAAGGCCAACGGACTTTGCTGTATGGTGTCAACGAACCCAAATAAAATTGGAACGTTGGTTAAGCACCTTACCATGGGAAGATGCCGACGGAGGCGCACTTTTATCGGCGACACTTTTAGGACGCACTGCGCTTTTACCGCCCGAAGCAAAAGTGGCATTCACGCAAACCGGCACATTACATTTATTTGCGATAAGCGGACTGCACATCGCAGGTATGGCAGCAGGCATGCTTTGGTTTGTTCGAAAATTAGATCTCCCAGAAAAACCCTTGGGCGTGATTATCTTAAGTCTACTTTGGCTTTATGTGGAGGTGACGGGAGTATCGCCCTCGTCCACTCGAGCTTGGATCATGGCGACGTTTATTTGGGTAGGACAAGTCAGCGAGCGATCCACTTCCACACTGCAATCCTTGGCCTTAGCTTGTGCCTTTACGCTTATCCTGCAACCCGAGGCGATTAATGATCCAGGATTTCAGTTAAGTTATGTCGCCGTGGTGGCGATTATTTTAGTCGGGGCACCCGCTGCCCAAATACTCAATCAACCCACGACCGAAGAAAAATTAATTCCGGCCCAAAGCCAAACCTGGTCGCAACGAGCAAGATGGAAGATGAGAAAGTTTTTGATTTCCGGCCTATGCATATCAACCGCCGCCACGCTCGCAGGATTTCCCTTAACACTTACCTACTTTCAAAATGCGAGTTACGGCGGAGTCGTCGTAAACTTAATTTTAGTTCCGCTTTCAGAAATTCCGCTCGTGTGTGGGATGATTTCACTATTTTTTTATCCGTGGGAAAGTCTTCTGCCCCTAGCCCAATGGATCAACGGGGCCGGCGTTATCGTTTTAAATATCATGACAGTTATTGCCGAATTTTTCGCCAAAATTCCTGGACTCAATTTACAAGGTAGTTCCACCTGGCCGGCCAGTGGACCCCTCTGTGCTTTGATTTTAATTGGATGTTTTCTAGTACAGGCAGAATCAAAAAGCGTCATTAAACTTTTCGGCATTCCTGCGCTCGTCGTGGGAGGGTGGATAATACTATTTGTTATTTGAAATTAAATGCTCTGCACTTGCCAGTAATTCATAAGTAAAGAAAGTGATTTCATGTTTCGGGTGTGTTTAATTTTACTTTCGTTCATCGGGGTTCATGGAATAGCCGTCCCACCAGAGTGGTCCGGCATTTATCCGAGTTTGGCTTACTTTAATCAAGAAGGTGAATGCGGAACGGGCGCGGTGGTGCCTTGGGCGAATCGACTGTGGGTCATCACCTACGGCCCACACTGCCCCTATGGTTCGAGCGATAAACTTTACGAAATTACACCCTCATTAGAAATAATCACCCGACCCGAAAGCGTGGGCGGAACTCCGGCTAACCGTATGATTCACGAAGAATCTAAACAACTAATCATCGGTCCCTATTTTATTGATGCCGAACGTAATGTCCGTGCGATTTCACCAAAACTCATGCCGGGGAGATTAACCGGCAATGCGCGACATCTTACCGAGCCTGGTCACAAAATTTATTTTGCGACTATGGAAGACGGGCTCTTCGAAGTGGATGTCCACACTTTAGCGGTGAAGGGTCTAATTAAAGAAATAAAAAATAAACCGAAGGCCGGACAGACCGTGGAAATAAATCCAGCTACTCTGCAATCAACCCTTCCTGGTTATCACGGCAAAGGACTCTATTCCGGCCAAGGCGTCGTCGTTATTGCGAACAATGGTGAAGATACTCCCGCCGCGCTAAAAAATCCGAACATTGATAGCGGCGCCGTCGGAGAATGGAACGGGTCGGGTAATTGGCAACTCGTTCGGCGTAATCAATTCACGGAAGTCACTGGACCGGGCGGAATTAAAGGAAATTCAAATCCAGCAACCGATCCGATTTGGACCATTGGCTGGGACTATCGTTCGGTAATTTTGATGGTGAAAGAAAATGGGGCATGGAATTCGTATCGCCTACCGAAAGCTAGCCATACTTACGATGGTGCTCATGGATGGAATACGGAGTGGCCGCGCATTCGTGATGTAGGTGAAGCTGGCTCACGCTTGATGACCATGCACGGCATGTTCTGGAATTTGCCGGAAACCTTCTCCGTTAAAAATTCAGCAGGCATCTATCCACGTTCCACTTATTTAAAAGTGATTGGAGATTTCACGCGGTGGAATGATCGGCTCGTTTTTGGGTGCGATGACACCGCTAAGTCTGAATTTCTAAATAAGCGTGAAGCGAAAGGAAAGCTAGCTGGACCCGGACAATCGCAATCTAATCTCTGGTTCACCTCACTAGATAAGCCCGACCATTTAGGACCAGTCTTAGGTCGCGGCAGCGTCTGGTTAAATGAGTCAATTAAAGCACAAGTTTCGTCCGACCCCTATCTTCTCACCGGATTTACCGAACGTGCCTTGCACCTAGAACATGATGGCAACGCAGACACGACATTCACCATCGAAGTCGATGAACAAGGAAACAACCAATGGAAAATTTGGAATGAGGTGACACTATCCCGACGAACCAAGAACAGGTGGGTAGAAATTCCCAAAGAGCTGAAAGCAGTTTGGCTGCGACTTAAAACTGATCGTGATGTCGCGACACTCTCCGCAACTTTTCAGTATGCTGGTAGGGACAATCGCACCAAGGATACTGACCCTTTGTTTGCTGGGTTATCTCCAGCGAAAAACGAAACCTCGAAAGGCGCATTTCTTTTAACAACGGGTAATAACCAACGCACTCTGTCGGTATTAAATGCCGAAATTAAAAACGGCCAAACAACGGTTCGTTCACTTTACGAATTAAATGCCGACACGCAATTGATCCCCGCGAATCCAGCGACCTTAGAAAAAATTAAACAGGTCACAGAAATTCCGAAAGGCATCATTACGAGCGATGAGGCTTCGGTTATTTTTGTCGAAAACGGACAACGCTGGCGACTACCTCGCTCGTCGGAAATAAACCAAGATAAATTATTAGAACAATCTAGCCTGCGAAAAGCGCGCGAGGTTTGTACTGAGCGTGACTTACTTCAGGCGCATGGTACGTTTTATGAATTACCGGCGTTGAACGCCTTGGGGGCCATGAGAATGAGACCTATCGCGACCAGCGATTTAGCGATTCACGATTTTTGTTCGTATCGCGGACTCTTAGTACTCAGCGGCATCGACCCATCGGTAAAAAATAATAACTCTCATATTATTCGTTCAATAGACGGAGAAGCGGCGGTCTGGGTGGGCGCAGCAGATGACCTCTGGAAACTCGGTAAACCACGAGGCCACGGCGGACCATGGAAAAATTCATCTGTAAAAGCGGACAAGCCTTCCGATCCTTATTTAATGACTGGCTACGATAAGAAAAAAATTAACTTACAGAATCATAGCTCAACTCCTAACGTTATCACCATGGAATGTGATGTCGCGGGCGATGGGCGTTTTAGTTTTTATAAATCTTTTATTCTTACTCCAAATCAGACGATTGATGTGCAATTACCTGAATGGCTCAATGCCTACTGGGTTCGATTCACCCCGAGTATCGATGGTAAAATGAGCGTGCAATTGACATACGAATAATAAATTGGGGGTGAAAGTATCTCCTCGCTTGCACCCCCACTCATAGCAGACAAGTTGCACCTACCAACGTTTCATGAGCCAGCCTTTTGATACCATCGAGGATGCCCTCGCAGATATTACTGCGGGCAAGCTGGTTATTGTGACGGATGATGAGAATCGCGAGAACGAAGGCGACTTCGTCATGGCCGCTTCCAAGGTCACACCCGAAGCAGTCAATATGATGATTCGTCACGGTCGCGGTCTCATTTGCGTCCCGACGCTCGAACACCAACTCAAACGCCTGGGCATCTCGCAGATGGTTCCAGAAAATCGAGAATCTCAACGCACGGCTTTTGCGATTTCGGTCGACGCCGCGGAAGGAATCTCGACCGGTATCAGTGCTTACGACCGCGCGAAAACGATTTCCATTTTAGCTGATCCGCATTCACAGCCCGAACACTTAGTTCAGCCCGGACATATTTTTCCGCTGATGGCTCGCCCGGGTGGAGTATTACAACGCGCCGGTCACACCGAAGCCGCGGTCGATTTAGCTTCACTCGCAGGCCTGCATCCGAGCGGAGTGATTTGTGAAATTCTCAATGAAAATGGATCGATGGCGCGCTTGCCCGAACTGATTGAATTAAAAAAGAAATTTAATCTGCGCATGATTTCAATCGCGCAGCTCATTGAGTACCGCCACCGCAGTGAAAAGCTAGTCGAGTTAATTGCGACCAGCCCCTTTAAATCAAAATGGGGACAATTCGAACTGCGCGTTTATCGATCACTACCTGATGGCCGCCAACACCTAGCCTTCGTGCTTGGTCAGCCAAAAAATTCGCCGACGCTCGTTCGCGTCCAGCGTGAAAACTTATTAGGCGATTTATTTCAGGGCTTATCATTTGGTGAGGGTAATTCCCTTTCCGCTAGTTTTGCCGCCGTGGCTAAGGCGGGAACGGGAGTCATCGTTCACGTCGCTCAACCCTTTGGCGGAGTGAAGGCCGACAATGAAGGCATCCGACTCCATGCAATGGATGCGCGCGATTACGGTATTGGTGCCCAGATACTTTCACACATTGGACTTAAGCAAATCCGTTTGATTACCAATAACCCCCGAAAAGTAGTCGGTCTGAGCGGTTATGGGCTCGAAATCGTCGAACAAGTCCCCTTTTAATTTTTCCTAAGCGTTTCCGCTTGAACGTAATAACTTAAGTTGTTGCATCAGCCTTTCGTTCTTCCTGTACATGAGCCAAGACAAACCAACATCGCCCAACATCTCGGGGGCCAAATTTGTTTTTAGCATCGTTGCAGCAAGTTATAACCAAGATTTAGTTGAGGCTTTATTACAGAAGACGATTACCACCTTAACGCAGGCCCAAGTTGCCCCGCAAAATATTCGTGTATTGCGCGTACCGGGTTCGGGCGAGCTGCCCTATATTGCCAATATGACAGCATCATCGGGTGAGTTTGACTGCGTCATTGTTCTGGGAGTCGTCATCGCAGGAGACACCCCTCATCACGAAATTATTGGGCAATCTACAGCTGTCGCCCTTCAAGAAGTCGCCATTCGCTCCGAAGTTCCGGTGATTAACGGTATTGTGGTTACGAATAATCGCGCGCAAGCCGAACAACGCTGTATCGGTTCCCTCGATCGCGGAACCGAGTTTGCGCAAGCGGCATTAGTGATGGCACAACATCGGCAGACCTTAGGCGAAAGACTCGATACACTTGAAGATTTAGATGAACCCTTTGCCAAAAATTAACGTGGAAAATCCTGAAGCAGAAAAAAACCCGGCGGCTCCGCAAAAACGCAATCGTCGTCGCGATAGTCGTGTCGCGGCCATGCAATTTCTTTATTCCTGGGAATCACAAAGACACGGCGATTTAGTAACCGCCCTCTTTGATTTTTTCAGCGAACAAGAACAACCACGCGACTACTACTCGTTTGCGGAAGAACTCATTCACGGCGTCATTAAAGATATCGATCTCATCGACGAAGTAGTGAAACGCTTTACGGAAAATTGGACCTTTGAACGCATTGCTAAAGTTGATTTAGCGATTCTTCGTTTGGGCATTTTCGAACTGATGCGTCGCACCGACATTCCACCGATTGTGACCATCAACGAGGCGGTTGATCTCGCTAAGAGTTTTTCGACCGATGAATCCAAGCGTTTCGTGAACGGCATTCTTGATCGCTATAAAGGTGAAATTGGCCGCGACCCACGCAAAGCAGAAGGAGCGTAAAAATGAGCGGTGGTTTTTTTGAGAAACTCAAAGCTGGGCTTAATCGCACCACTGCTGCGTTAACTAATCTTTTTGCTCGGCCGATGGATGAATCCTCCGTCGAACAATTACGCGAGCTCTTGATTGCTGGAGACTTTGGCGTAACGACCACCGAAGAAGCGGTGCAAGCTGCTAAAAATGCCTGGAAAAATAATGCGGAGTTACGTCAGGCGGGTCCGGCTGAAGCGGCTGCTCAAGTCATCGAAAATGTTTTAGAAAATTGTGGAGAGTGGAATCCGCCTTCCGCAAAGCCCGTGGTCATTATGCTTTTGGGTATCAATGGTGCGGGTAAAACAACCACCGCGGCCAAGCTGGTCGCCCGCTTGCAAAAAAAGGGTCAGCGTTGTATTCTAGGTGCGTGCGATACATTTCGAGCAGCCGCGAGCGAACAGCTAGCTTCCTGGGCAGAAAAAACCGGAGCAGAAATTGTGAGCGGTGCCGCAGGAGCTGATCCCGCAGCAATTGCTTTTGACGCCATTAAGGCCGGCTTAGCCCGAGGTGCAGATTTTGTTATTTTAGATACGGCTGGAAGACTGCACACTAAGACACATCTTTTAGAAGAACTTAGGAAAGTTGTTCGGGTCACGGATAAGGCCCTGACTGGTGCACCGCATGAAAAGTGGTTGGTGGTCGATGGTTCTCTGGGTGCGAATTCAATCGAACAGGCTAAAGTTTTTCATGAAGCCGTGCAGTTAACGGGAATTATCGTTACCAAGCTGGATGGTTCGGCTAAAGGGGGTGCCCTCGTGGCCATCGTTCGTGAACTGGGTATTCCCGTAAGATTTATTGGGTTGGGTGAGACCAGCGAAGATCTCGTGCCCTTCGATAAAAAGGCCTATGCGCGGTCGGTCGTCGGACTGGAAGTATAGGTTGGCTTGCCAGCACCGATTCAATAACTCAGGTTTCATTCATGACCGTGGAAAGTGTCCAAGTTAAACTCACTCAACATTCATACCCTGTACGAATTGGTACCGGTGTCTGGTCGGAAGTTCTACTCACCGCCCAAAGTCATCTGCAAAAAAATAAAAAGTGCGTCGCCATCACGTCGCCAGCGATTGCCCAAGCTCAGCCTGATTTAATTAAGAAGATTTCTGCAGTGATGCCGATGATCATCACTCAAGTAGACGGTGAAAAAGCAAAATCAGCCGAGGAATTATTAAGACTTTGGAATTTCTTGGCAGCCGAGGGCATCGCCCGCGATGGCACCGTTTTCGCTATCGGGGGTGGAGTGATTGGAGATTTAGCCGGATTCACCGCGGCCACTTACCAACGAGGCATTGAATGTATCCAAGTTCCCACGACACTTTTGGCGATGGTGGACAGTTCGGTGGGTGGTAAAACGGGAATTAATTTAACGGCTGGCAAAAACTTAGTCGGCAGCTTTCACCAACCGCTAGCAGTCTACGCCGACACGGCACTTTTATCTACCCTGCCCGCGCGAGAATTTGCGGCAGGGATGGCCGAAGTGATTAAGCACGGGCTGATTGCGGACAAAAAACTCTTTAGTGATCTACAGTCGCTCGCACCGCTGAATTGGCAGAGTCCGCAACTCCCCGCCGTGATTCGTCGCTGTGTAGAAATTAAAGCCTCGGTGGTCAGCGATGATGAATTCGAAACGAAAAAAGAAGGCGGACGGGCGTTACTTAATTTAGGTCACACCTTCGGTCATGCCATTGAAGCGGTGGCTGGATATGGAACTTACTTACACGGCGAAGCCGTGGCCATTGGCTTAGTCATGGCCGCACGCCTATCCGCAGAGTTGGGTCAGTGTACCTCCGACGAAGTTATCGCCGTAGAAAAAACTTTAGCAGCCTACAGTCTACCTACTCAATTACGCTCTCCCCTACCGCTTGAATCATTAATGGCAGCGATGAAGCGGGATAAAAAAGTTCGCTCTGGAAAATTGCGTTTTATTTTAATGCAAGGCATCGGCAGCGCGAAGAGCACCGAAGAGGTTCCGGAAGATTTAGCGGCGAAAATTTTCCGCAGCGGCGGAGCGATTTAAGGCTGAGGGCCGACCGCTGGCTTAATGGCACGCCAATCACCATCTTTCAAACGCTGGTCATTCTTTTCGTTAGCCTGTTTAACTCTTTGGCCCAACTCACCTTCGCTGGATTTTTCTCCGGCTAAGACGGCGGCGGCAGGAGTTTTTTCCGCGCGGAACGACGGGTCGTTCGCTGGAATAGCACAGCCTGTTAAGAGTACTAGAGAAAGAATGGATAGTGATTTCATTTTATTTAGTTTTAGCACGCTTTTGAGCATCGGCTTCTAACCAGGTTCGTAAAGACATAGCTTGTTTTTTAGCCCGGGCCCGAGCGGATTTTAAATCATCAGCATCTTCAGTTTTAGCTGAAGTAAATGTGTAAAACTTAACTTTTGGTTCGGTGCCTGAGGCGCGCACGGCAATACGCGATCCATCGGCCAATTCGGCCATGATGAATTCTTCACGTGGGACTTGTTCGCCCTCACTATCCATTACCTTGTCTTGATCGTAGTCGGTAATCTTCGTTACCTTCACGCCATCGATTTCTTTCGGTGGGCTATGGCGCCATGAACTGACAATGCGACGAATCGCTGCGGCGCCTTCGGCACCTTCAAACGAAATATTTAAGAGATCTTCGACGTGTGCACCGTTGGCTAAATGCAAGGCGTCTAAAGCGTCGAGGAGCGTACGACCGCGCGAACGAAGAATCGCGGCGTATTCACAAAGCATCATCACCGCACCATTCGCATCTTTATCACGGATAGCGTCATCGCTGAGATATCCGTAGCTCTCTTCAGCGCCTAAAATAAAGAAGTTACCATTGCGCAGGGCGAGCGGGGCGCGGCGATTCAATGGCAGATTATAGAAATCAACTGCGCCACTTTCAGAAATCTTCTTCGACCATTTTTCTAATTTACGTCCAATCCACTTAAAACCGACGAGGGTTTCTAAACAGCGGACGCCATGGCGGTTACAGATTTTTTCGACGAGAGGCGTGGTCACCAGTGATTTAACGACCACGGCAGAAGGCGAACCGCTGGCGGGAATAATTCCGTTATCCTTTAAAGCGGATATTCTAAATTCGGTTAAGAGTGCGGCGACTTCATTACCTGTGAGTGAACGATAGCCCCCTTGAGCCTCGCGACAGGCGACGCCAACGCGATCAGCATCAGGATCCGTTGCTAAAACAATATCGGCGTTCAGTTCAGTGGCTAATTTTAAGGCGAGAACGTAGGCTGCTGGATTTTCTGGATTAGGTGATGGGACGGTCGGAAAACGTCCATCGTGTTCGCGTTGTTCTTCAACCACGTGTGGATCAATACCCAGTCGGCGCAGGGCTGGAATCACCATCACATCACCGGTGCCATGGAGATTGGTGAAAACAACGCTTGGTGCATGCCGACCCATGATTTCGGGGTCAATCACACCTTTTACTAATCTGTTTAAATACGCTTCTTCGATAACTTGAGTAACGGGCTGCACGCCGCTCAAATTTATTTCTAAAAAGGGAATCACTTCGGCGACTTCGATTTTTCCAACGAAGTCAACAATTGCGGTATCGGCAGGTGGAGTCACTTGAGCGCCATCGTGCAGATAGCATTTAAATCCATTGTCGTGAGAGGGATTATGACTCGCGGTGATGACTACTCCGGCATGCGCTTCTAAATGACGCAGCGTAAAACTCAATTGAGGGGTCGAGCGGGGACCGGAAAAAAGAAATGCTTCGCCGCCTAATTTAATCCAGGCCGACGCGAGGAGCTCGGCAAAATGTTTGGAAAAGTGGCGGACATCGTGGGCGATTACTAAACGTGGTTTTGCTTGGCTGGCGGAAACATGTTTCCATAAACCCAAGCCCGCTCTTAAAATATTAACATCATTTAAGCAGGCCGACCCCACGGCGGCCCGGATGGGGTGACCGCTCGAATCCATTTCATTAGATGCACTAATACGGCCAACCGTGCGACCCCGCATTCCGCCGGTACCGAAAGCGATACCCTTGTAAAAACGATCTTCGATTTCGGCCCAGGCAGACTTTTCGATTAAATCCGTCAAACTCTCCGTAATCGACGAAGGTAGGTGTTTGGTTTCTAACCAACGGACGACATTATTGAAAGTAACTGCAGAAATTTGGCCCGCGGACTGTGCGGACTTTAAAGCCGCAATGACCGTGTGAGTAGCATTCATAATTACCTGCATCATTGCCAATCTTAGCATAGGCAACAAGCCAATTTGAGGGGGAGGCGGGGGTTGACACTGACCGTGCAATGTTAAGGGTTATTTATATGTCTGAAAGCCGTCCACCCAAGCGCACTAAAGCCGATGACGACCGTAATTTAGTCGTCGTAGATGAAGATTTTGCCAACGCCGATGCCGAGGATCGCCTCTGGCTCTTCTGGGAAAGAAATCAAACGGTCATTGTTCGGTCCATCACCTCTGTTGTCGTCGGAGTTCTTGCATTCCTAGCTTTTTATTTTTGGAAAGAAGCCCAACACGAAGCCCTGGGCGAAGCCTATGTCGCCTGCCAAGATGAAACCGCTCGCCGTGCTTTTGCAGCCGCTCACCCAAAAGAACCTTTAGCCGCCATTGCACTTATTGAAGTGGCTGATGAGTTGCGCCGAAAAAATAAATTAACTGAAGCGGCCAAAACTTATGATGAAGCGGCGGCCATTGCGGCCATCGCTGGGGAAACTCCGGCCATTCATGCGATTGCGGCGAGAGCAAAACTTTTTTCCGGACTGAGTCGTCAGGAATTAGGACAAGCCAACGCTGAAGCTATCATCACCAGTGTCGCCGAAGATAATTCTGCTCCCGAAACTCTAAAAGGTTATGCGATGTATGTTCTAGCTAATTTAGCCTTAACCCGCGGAGACAATGCGGGCGCAGCCAAGTGGATCAACCTCATGGATAAACGCCTGCAGGCCACCCACGTTTGGGCCCAAGACAAAACTTGGTTGGTGCGTTCTGAGCCTGCTTTATTGACTCCGCTGAACCCCGACCCCATTCCCTCCAAAGGAAAATAAAATGACCGAACCCACGACGCAGCCCGTTGCCGCCGTGGTGGCTGAATTACTGACCAAGCGATACGGTTCACTCACCGCAATTGAAGATTTATCCTTCACTGTAGCACCGGGTGAGATTGTGGGATTCTTAGGTCCGAATGGTGCGGGCAAATCGACGACGATGAAAATTTTAGCGGGCACGATGGCAGGCACCTCAGGCCGGGCCACCATCTGGGGAGAATCGGTTTCGCTGAATCCCGCCGCCGCAAAAAGCCATTTGGCTTACATGCCAGAAAATAATCCGTTGCCCGATGATTTACGCGTCGAAGAATATTTAACGCTGCGGGCAAAACTGAAGAACGTAGAAAGTAAAAATGTTCAAGCACGCGTTGAAAAAGTGATGATCGATTGTGATCTTATCCGCCGCGCCAAAGGTCGACTCATTGGACAACTCTCCAAGGGCTTTCGTCAACGGGTCGGGATTGCCGATGCCCTGCTGGCTCAGCCGAAAGTTATTATTTTAGACGAGCCGACGATTGGCCTAGATCCCCATCAAATTTTAGGAATTCGCGATTTGATTCGTTCGCTGCGCGGGCAAATGGCCGTGCTTATTTCGAGTCACATTCTGCATGAAGTCGAACAGGTCTGCGACAAGGTCGTGATTATTAATCGCGGGCGTTTAGTGGCTCAAGGTAAGACCGAAGACTTACGGCGCGAACTTTTACCCAACGCGGTCTTTAAACTAACGAGCAACACTCCCCTCGCCCAGCTTTTAGAAATTTGCTTACCCATTGAGAGTGCGACAAAAATTGAGATTCAAGAAAACCTAGCAGGGGGCTGGGTTCGTTACCAAATTACCATTCCTACTCAATCGGCCATCAGAGAAAATTTAGCGGCTCATTTAATTAAGGCGGGCGTGGCGTTACGCGAAATCGCCGAAGAACATTACGGCTTAGAAGATATTTTCTTAGCGGCCACCCGACGAACCACGAACGACGGATTAAAAAACTAAGATGCGACATTTTAAAACATTACTTTTCCATGAACTAAAACTGGCGTTTCATTCTTGGAATACTTGGGCGACGGCGGGACTTTTTTTAACCCTGATGGGTACCATTTATTGGTTCGCATTGTTAGAGTGCAGTCGATCACCCCAGCCGTGGACGCCCGTGGAAGGAACGTTTAAGTTATTCTGGCTTCCCCTGCTTTGTATTTTGCCATTGCTCACGATGCGCAGTTTTTCCGAGGAACGTCGCGCGGGCACACTCTCCTCGCTCCTCACGACACCCGCGAGTATTGCGGCTATTGTGTGGGCAAAGTTTTTAGCAGCATGGATTACCTGGGTCACACTTTGGCTGGGCTTCATTCCTTTCACTCTGCTGGTGAACCTTCGTCTCGGTTCAGTCAATGAACAGCGACTGAGCGATCCGAGTGTTCTGATTGGCGCGCTTTCTTTTATTTTCATGAGTGGGCTGCTCCATGTAGCCATCGGTATTTTATGTAGCTGCCTCACGCGCAGCTCAGCCCTGGCTGCCTTACTGACTTTTATCACGCTCTTAGGTCTGACCGCCGCAGGCGGAGCTTTAGAATCTTTACCCATTGAAAGCTGGACGTGGTTAGGTTGGCTGCGCGAGCCGGCGGCCCATTTAAGAACGTTCGGACACCTCCAAGATTTCGCTGCGGGCGTCATCGATTCCCGCCCCCTAGTTCTTTATATCACGGGAAATTTATTATGCCTAGGCTTGGCTGTTTTAGCGGTGGAGGGCCAAGAGTAAAATGAGCAAGCCACGTGATGATTTTAGCATTGTGCGTCCCATCCGCAGATTGAATCGCTTAACCCAAACGATTCTGGCGATTGGCCTCGCCCTCATGGTGAATTTTTTAGCCGAACAAAGTGACTTTCGTTTTCGCTATGACTTAACCACGGATCGCCGCCACTCGTTATCGGCCGAATCCGTCGAAACGATTAAAGTGGCGAGTCGGAAAAGCCCGGTCGGAAATAATAAAAATAAAAACTGGGTGCGAGCACTCGTGCTGAATGATAACTTTTCGGAGAACGACGTTTCCCTGCGGGTGCAGTTGGGAAAATTATTAGAGGCGTACAAACTTGAATCGAGCAAACAAGGTGATGAATGGCTTAATGTAACCCAAATCAGCAGTGGCTTAAATCAGGAATTATTATCGGAGGTGGCGGCGCAAAATGGTCCACCCGCTCGTAATACCGTCTTAATTATTCTCTGCGGTACTCGCGTAAAATATGTGAGTTCGGCGGAGTTGGTTGAGGTCACCCCGAGCAATCAGGCTCTCTTTAGAGGGGAGTCCGTGGTCACCTCGGCGTTATTGGAAGTGACTGAAGAACGGCCAGCGATTGGCTATATCATTAAAGGGCACGGGGAGTTGGGACTGGAAGACTCTTCACCCTTGCGCGGCATGTCGCAGCTCTCTCGCCAATTACGCAATCGGAATTTTACCCTACGGACGCTCGATCTAACCACGAGTAAGGAAATCCCTCGCGATACTTCGGTCTTGTTCATCATGGGTCCGCAAATTTCATTTTCGCCACTCGAAGTAGAATTAATTAAAAATTATTTATATGAAAAAAATGGGCGGGTCTTAGCCTTACTCGAACCTGCTCGATCTCATGGTCTCGAAACCATCCTAAGTGATTGGGCGATTTTTTCGCCCGATTGCGAACTTCAGGAGCAGGACGCCTCTGGACGTTCGGCGGAAGGCGATATTGTTCTCCGCCGCCTAGTCGATAAACCCAACGCCTTAACCCGTGTCCTCCAGGAACAAGATTTACCCATCATCGGCTCTCGATTTAGAAATGTTAAATTCGATGACGGTAGCACTCCTGATAGTACTCTTTCCGTCACTCCGCTTATTTTTAGTTCGGATAATTCATGGGGCGAAACCGACTATCAAAAGCGTCCCGTTAAATATGATATCAATCGCGATCAACCGGGACCGCTGAGCGTGGCGGTGGCCGCTGAGAGAGCAGCGGGCATTCGTAAAGGCACCACCAGTTCGGGCGGTCGCCTGGTAGTCATTGGGTCATCCGACATCGCTACGAATCAAAAAATTAATCGAGGGGGCAATCAGGCATTCATCATTCAAGCGGCGGCTTGGTTGGCTGACCGCGATCGGGCCGTCTCCATCACCCCTCGTAGTGTTAGTGCCTATCAAATTACCGCCACCGCCGCAGACTTTTGGGCCCTGGCCCTTCGCTTTGGTTGTATTCCAGCAATTGTTTTAGCACTCGGGCTTGCGATTTCTATTTGGCGTCGCAGGAATTAAGGCTCTATGCGGATTGCCCGCTCCACCCTTGTCTTATTTGTCGCCAACCTCCTGGTGTTTGGCCTCGTGTGGCGTGCCAGTATCACGCACACGGTTGCGCCCATCAGCCAGAACTTACTTTTTGCCACGGGCATCACCAGTTTAGAAATTAATGATAACGGTACAAAAATCGCCTTAGAAAAAAGGGGCGCATTTTGGTATGTAAACTCTCCTTATAAATGGGCGGCGAATTTATGGTCGGTTCAACGCATTATCGACGAACTCCGTTTTATCGACAGCGAAAAAGGTTTTACGGTGAACGAAGTCAAAGCCAACGGGAGTAATTTAGAAACCTACGGCCTACAAAAACCGCGGTGGACGCTGAAAGCGGTGACGGAGAATAATCAGACTCAGGAAATTAAAATTGGGGAAAATAAAGAAACCCGCCGGCTTTTTATTCTGACATCCGATAATCAAAAAATTATTCCCGTCGGTGATGCCTTAGCGGCCGCCCTCGAGGCCAAGCCGGAGACTTATCGGGTCGATAAAGTTTTCGAAATCGCAGAATTTGAAGTCCGCGCAATTTCTACCCGCCGAAAAATAGATAACGCTGACGTGGTAACTAATCTTGCTTACGAAGAACGGGCACGACCTGGTCGACGCGGACAAGGTGCCGAATGGCGGTTTACCGCTCCGTTTGAAACACTGGCCGATCCCGAGAGAATCACCCAAGCCCTCTCTAATTTAGTTAATATTCGCGTGCTACAATTTGCTGAAAAAATGACGGATGACATGGGTCTAGCTGAGCCCGTCATCCGTATTGCATTAGAAGGCAGCTCTCGTCGCCAAGTTTTATTGATTGGCAGACCAGGGATAAAAAATGCGGCGCAGTGCTGGGCTAAACTCGAAGAGAGTGATGCGGTCTTTCTGATCGAGACCAAAGATTTAGGCGGATGGTACAATCCTCGAGCCATTCTCACCTCAACACGTCCGGTCGATTTCGATCCCGAAATTGTTACGGGATTTAATTTAACTTCCGGTGGACGCACTATCACCGTACACCGCCTGGAATCGACCGGTAAAGATACACGTTGGGAAATTCCTGTCGCTCCTGGTTCGACCGCCATTCAACGTCGAGAAGGTGACAGCCAATTAATCAAAGAATTCTTGGGCGACTTAAGTCAGCTCCGCGCCATCAATTTACGCGAAGGAGGAAAGACTTTAAATGAAACATGGTTAATCCCTGCAGCTAATTTACCGACAGAACCTTTACATAAAGTTGAAATCGAAATCGGTGGAGAAAAACTTACGGTTTCATTTTATCCAGGACCCGAAAATAAACCTGCCGGAACTTATCTCGTACACCAAAAAGGTGCAGCCTTTGCTGGGGTTTGTGAAGTATCACTCCTCCGTAATGCTTACCAAAACGTCGCTCCCCAATTTTGGAGAAATCGGGTGATCAATCAATTAGCCACCGGCACAAAAGTGGTCGGCCTGCGCATGGTAGAACGGCAAGACGGCAAGGTCATCGGCGAGGCGCGACTCGGACCTGACGGCAACTGGGCGGGCACGGGTCGACTCGACGCCGCCACGAGCCGTCGACTGGCTAACAGTTTAGCGCAAGTAAAGGCGACGGAATTCCCCACGCGAGATATCGGCGCAGGTGAATGGAAATATTTACTACGAATCACCGATCAAGCGGCGGCGGGATCGACGGGGGCCAGCGAATCGCTTCGCAATTACTGGTGCACCGAACCTCTCAATAACACCGCTGTCTTATTACGAGATGAGAATGACGATGATAGTTTCTTGCTCGACCCTGCTTTAGCCGAAATCCTCATCCCCCTTTTAAATAGCGCCAGTCAATGAGCGAACCTAAATCGATCAGTCGATTTAAAAAAAGTGTACGCGGTTTAGGGACAAGCATTTTAGTTTTCTTACTCCTCTTTCAATTACTACTTTTATGGGTAGCTAATAATCAAATTCCCGTTCGGCTACCCGAGAGTGTCAGTCAACTAATCCTCCATCAAGCCGCCCAAGAAGGGATTAAACTGCAAGCACGTAACTTTTGGATCCAGCCCGATCTTTCTTTGGCGGTGGATGATCTCACCGTAGAAATTGAGGGTATCACGGGAGAGATTTTTACGGCCGAACGAGTAGAATTTCAAATTTCTCCGAGTAATTTATTTTTCTTAAAAATTTCACCACAGAGATTTAATCTCCGGGGTGGTAAAATATTTTGCCCCGCGAGCATTTCAAAATTGGGCGAGAAGCATCTCTTACTGGAAGACCTTCGAATCGATTTAGTGCGCAGAGGAAATTGGCTAACTGCTCCTATTTGCCGCACGCGGACGGGTAATTTTGTCATTTCACTGGAAGGCGAATTGCCGCTCAACCTTTTGAGTATTCAAAATGACCTCTTAGAGGGGTCCCCGCAGCCGACGATAACCATCGCTCAGTCTACCCGCAGGTACTTGAGCGCTCTGGAAGAAATCGTGGCACTGACCAAAGAAGCTGGCGGAGGCTCGATTCAAATGGATGCCAATGGTAAGGCCACGGGCGGAGCGGAACTTAAACTCCAAGCGGTACTAGCCAATCACGAGAGCACAACAACTGCGGCAAACTTCCAAGCGCGCACCTTGGAGATATTCGGTAGCATTCAAATTAATAAGCAGGGGTTGATTGATCAATGGTCCCTGCAGAGCGCGGTCGATTATTTAAGTTATAAAAACTACAGCATTAAACACCTCTTGGTTGAAATGAGCGGAGCGGAGCAAAATCGGTTTATTTCCGGACACATTATCGGGGTGGACGGTTCCCTGCCCCAATTAGATGGTATTCAATTTCGGGCGAAGTTTACGCCGCAACGGATTAATGAAATGGCCGGTATTCGAGCCATTTTCGAAAGTCAGAGCCGTGAGTCTGAAGCCGTGGGCGAACTCAGTTGGATAAACTCATCGACCAGTCCGGTGGGCGATTTCTCCTGGAAAATTTATTATGCGCAAATCTCTGCCCAGGAGTTGAATACATTTTCGAGTATCCAAGAACTACTTAAACAATCGCGCGTCAAACTGGATGGCTACATCGGTTTATCGCAAACCCAGATTGAACACGGCCAACAATTTAAGTGGGCCGAAGGAGAAATCAGTTTCACCGGTTTAGACGCCCTCGGCATCAGTCAAAAAAGTCTGTCGTCGAATCAAGAGCTTGCGATGGTCACCCGATTTTCTTTTTCGCCAGAGCGTAAGCCCTTCCCGTTACAATTAAGAAACTTACAACTCACCACGATACGCGGCGAGTTGGATTGTGCCCTCGAACCAAAAGGCGAATTCAACTTACGACTCCGGGGCGACGTCCATCCCGATGCCCTCAATGAAATCTTGGGGCAATGGTGGGTAGATACGTGGAAAATGTTTGAGATTAAAAAAGATCCGCGGGCGACGATCGATGTCGTGGGGCGCTGGGGAAATGTATCGGCGGACGTAAAAGGGCGCGTGCGCATGGATGATTTCACTTTATTAACTGCACCTTTTCGTCGCGTGACGCTATCCGTCGACACCCGTTCAGAATACACGCGCATTGGCATTGAAGAATTAGCGGGAGGAAAGTCGGAAGAGGACGGCGCGGTCCATGGAAGTGTGGCGTGGGATTGGCGTAAACCCGCTGCGCTAGCGGGACCGGTGATTTCGTTACGCGGCAATCTGCAGCCGTGGATTGCGGCGGACTGCAGCGCGGACAACATTGCTGAAATTTTGAAAAAAATTGAGTTACCCGGCAGTCACTCATTTGACTTATTCGTTACGCCCACGGAAAACGGATTAAATGTTGAGGCGAATGCGGAATGCATTGAGCCATTTAAAGCGTGGGGCGTGGAGAGTCGAAATTTTCGAATGAATGTCGTCAGTAAAAATAATGTTATTTCAGCGCGCTCGAGTTTTATTCTGGCAGATGGGAATGTGAAATTCGAACTCAATGGAAAAACACCCCACGAAGCCGAAATTTTTTTAGAACTAAAGAACTGTGATACTTTAAAAATCACGCGCCTGACGGAAAAACTAAAAGGGGTTAAAGCGGGGTCGGTGGAGATGTTTAAACCCGGATCTAACCTAAACTTTAATTTCCGTGGTACCGTGGATATCGATAACCCTACGGAGGTTAAAGGTCTGGGGTCGTTTGATCTCTATAGCCCCGATTTGAAAAAAATCCGACTGTTGGGCGGACTGTCGACTATTCTGGAATCCCTCGGTATTGAGGCCACCACCTACACGCTTGACCACATCAACGGGCACTTTGGATGTGCTGATGGTACCGCTTACTTTCCCGACCTCATGATTATGGGCTCTCAGTCGTATCTTGGTCTCAATGGGGAGGTTCAACTCAAGGATTCTGAAGTCGATTTTAACGGTCAGTTCACGGTTCCAAAGTCTGGCAGCTTTACCCCCCTACAATTGCTGAATTTGAGCCGAAATCTGGTAAATAATACCAAAATTACGGTAAAAGGACCCATTTCGACCCCAAAAACCGATGCCAATCCACCCTGGTTGTCATTATTCTTTAAGTCCATTATTAAGAAAGACTTAGGTAAAATTCCTGATAGTTTGGTGGAATGAGATGTTGATTAGTTGCTAGGACCCGATGTATCTATCGTGACACCCCCTCACGGAGGACAAAACATTGGACCTAACTAAGATCAAACAAGTCGTGGATTTAATGAAGAAGTCGGACCTTTCCGAATTCGAAATCCAAGACCAAGAATTCAAATTACGCATCAAGCGTGATGTGGGAGGACGTGCTGCGCCTGTAGCATCCGCCCCAGCGGCACCCGTTGCCTATGCACCTGCTCCGGCAAGTGCACCTGGCCCAGCGACTGCCCCAGCTCCTGCGGCAGTGGTAGCTGACCCCAATATCAAAACCATCAATTCACCGATGGTCGGGACCTATTACTCCACCCCTTCACCCGAGAACCCAGCCTTCGTGGTCGTCGGTTCACAGGTTAAGGTGGATAGCACCGTTTGTATTATCGAAGCGATGAAGGTGATGAATGAGATTCCTTCTGAAATCGCTGGCACGATTGTTGAATGTCTCGTGGCCAATGGAACATCCGTGGAATTCGGCCAGCCCCTCTTCCGCGTGAAGGTAGGCTGATCACCGAATTTATCCGATGAATAAAATCCTTATCGCCAATCGTGGCGAAATCGCCCTTCGCATTATTCGTGCCTGCCGTGAGCTAGGCATCAAGACCGTTGCTGTTTACTCGCAAGCCGACGAACAGTCGATGCACGTTCAGTTAGCCGACGAGGCCGTGTGTATCGGACCAGCACCGAGCAAAGATTCTTACCTCCGCGAAGATCGTATTATTTCTGCCGCCGAGATTACTAACGTAGATGCGATTCACCCCGGCTACGGATTTTTATCCGAACGTGCGGGCTTCGCTGAAAAGTGTGCGTCTGCTAATATTAAATTTATTGGTCCGCGTCCTGAAGCGATTCGGATGATGGGTGACAAGGCAGTAGCCCGTCAGACCGCTGCTAAATATAAAGTTCCCACCGTTCCTGGTACCGATGGCCCCGTGGATAATCAACGTGAAGCGGTTAAGGAAGCTCAACGGATTGGTTTTCCGGTCATCATTAAAGCCGTCGCTGGTGGTGGCGGAAAAGGGATGCGTATTGTGCACAATGCTGCCGCTTTCGGTAAAGAATTTGAAGCCGCCCGGGCTGAAGCCGAAAAAGCTTTTGGAAATGGTTCGGTTTATATTGAAAAATATATCGAACAACCTCGTCACATTGAGTTCCAAATGTTGGCCGATGAACACGGCAAAGTCATTCACCTCGGTGAACGCGATTGCTCCGTTCAACGTCGTCACCAAAAACTGATCGAAGAATCACCCTCTCCTTTCCTCACCCCGAAACTACGTGAAGAAATGGGTAAAGTGGCAGTGCGCTTAACCGAATCGATTGGTTACCATAACGCAGGCACGATCGAATTCCTGGTCGATAAGAACGGAAAGTACTACTTCATGGAAATGAACACCCGTATCCAAGTGGAACACGGCGTGACCGAAGAAGTCACGGATATCGATTTAGTTCGCCGACAAATTTTAATCGCTTGTGGAGAAAAGTTAGAGCTTAACCAAAAAGATATTAAAATCACGGGCCACGCGATTGAGTGTCGAATCAACGCCGAAGACCCTGCGCGTAACTTCGCCCCCAGCCCTGGAACGATCGGACTTTATTACACTCCCGGTGGTCACGGTGTTCGCGTAGACTCCCACTGTTACTCGGGCTACACCATTCCTCCAACTTACGATTCCATGGTCGCTAAGCTTATCTCGGTCGGATCCAACCGTCAGAAAGCTCTCGACCGCATGCACCGCGCCTTAGGTGAATATATCATTCGCGGTATCCATACCACCATTCCCGTTTGTCGTTCGATCATGAAAGATCCCGTGTTCCGCCAAGGTGGTGCGACCACGAAGTATCTGGAAGATTTCTTTGAACGCACTCCTAAGGAACTCTGGTCAGCCTCACCGCTGAGTTGAGGCCCAAGGAAAAAATCGCCATGAGCTCTAGCTCTCGTCTCCGCAGTACAGAAAGTAAAAAACTGCGAACGGGTGGCGACTATCTACAATTCGCGAATAAATTATTAAAGGCGAAGGGCGTGGCCCACGGACAAGGCTTTCTCGACGAACAAGAGGAGTCGCTGACCCTCATGTCAGCTGCCACTGGGCTGGCTTGGGAAAAATTGCCTCAATGCTTTAAGCGCGAGTTAACAGAAAAAGAGAAAAGTCGTTTTGTCGAGTTACTCGATCGACGCATTTTGGAACGCATACCCACGGCTTATCTCATCGGAGAAGCTTGGCTCGGTGGATTAAAATTTAAAGTGGATGATCGCGTGATTATTCCACGATCCTACTTCGTGGAACTCATTCCTGAAATTATTCCGCAGTGGTTGCCACCGGTTAAAACGATTAAGCGGGTGGCTGATATTTGCACGGGGTCGGGCTGCCTCGCCATCTTACTCGCTAAATATTTCCCTAAGGCACAAGTGGATGCGACGGATCTTTCGGGGGACGCGCTCGAGGTTGCAAAAATTAATGTTAAAAGCCACCGCTTAGAAAAACGCGTGAAGCTATTTAAGACCGACACCATGACCTCACTGATGTCGGGCAAGAATTACGACCTCATCGTCAGCAATCCGCCGTACGAGCCTGAATCGGTTTACAAAAAACTGCCCGAAGAGTTTAAAAAAGAACCTAAGATGTCTTTAGTATCAGACAAAGATGGGTTGGGTGTGATTCGTAAATTACTGAAACAAGCGGCGAAGAAATTAAATCCGAATGGTATTTTGTTAATTGAAGTAGGTGGATTACGTAAGGCCATCCATAAGCATTGGCCGAAGTTGCCGATGGTGTGGTTGGCGACGCAAGATGGATTGGATTGCGTGTGCTTAATCGCAGGTCGTGACTTACAAAAATTAAAATAAGTTTACCAAGCGCGCGGGGCGACGGCGGTTTCTAACTTATCCTGCGTGGCGGTGGGAAGTTTGGGAAAGAAGTTTAATCCCGTAAGTGTTTCGATGCGTCGGATACTCACAACGTAACGAGTTAACTCTAGATCTCTCCATTTTTCTTCGTGCGGAACCAGATAAGCAATGGCACGTACACCCTTCTTCTCGTCATCATATTCAGAGATTACCATCCAGAATTCATCGGGCACCGGAAGTCGCCCCACCATTCTGGGACGAGCACCGTAAATGGGGCCCACCTGAACCCAAACCTCGCCGTAGCGTTGCACGTAGCGTTTCACAATGCGTTGTTCGATGTCTTTCCAAAGTCCGGCATTCAAGGCGTGGAGTTGTGGAACAATATTAGAGAGGAAAAAAGTTTCTTTTTGGGCGTCGGCGCCGTAGCAAACTGAGATCGCGTAATTAGGGGCGAGGTGGCCGCGATCATAGCCCGAGCGCACATATTCATCGGTGGATACTTTGGCCGAAGTTCTGGTATCGACATAAAATGAGGAAGGTCGTGGTAGGTGAACGTCTTGATACGGAAAAACACGGTAGGAGGACCAGCGAGCTGTGGGCACGGTGTCATCGTAGCCGACAGAATATCCCTGATTCACTAAATGCTTAAGGCCGAACTTATCTGCGGGCTCGCCGTAGGGAGCGAAAGCGTACGCATCGGGCTCGGGCGCAGGAACAACATCTCCCGTAATCACCACAGTCTGGTCCACCACCTGATCTAAAAATCGAATCACCCTATCGGGCGTAGTTCGATCTTCCCGAACTTTATCAACGACATCGATCGCCCGCTGTTCGATGGCTATCTTTTGGGGAGGGTCGGAAAATAGGTAAACTCCGAGGATTATGAGAATAAGACTGAGTGAAATAAATAGAACCCAACCTAAAAATTTTAAGATCTTACTCATTTATTTCGAAGGTAATAACACTGCCACAACCAGTGAACGAACAAGGCTAAGAAAAGAATCTTTAAAAGTACACTGCGGTTATTTTCGTTGAATGATAAGCGAAGTCGTAAGTGGTCTCGACGAAGCCAAAAAACGGCAGAATAAATCGTCCAGATAACGCCTAAGCAATACAGAGTAAAAACCCCTGGGTTATATTTAAAAGCGGACCAGAAATCGAGGTGGCTTAGTTCACGGGCGCACCGAGTCGCGCCACAACCCAGGCAAGGGATACCGGTGAAATTAAAGAATAGGCAACCAAGCGAAGTTCCGCCGAGCGTAAAAAAGATAAAAGCAAAAAGATTAAAGGTGATAAAAACTAAAGGCCAAACGAGCTCGTGATTCGTTTCCCCAGGGAAAGCAGGTCGACGAACAAACCGAATCATTATAGAGCGACTTTAGCCAATCCACCGAGAGCGAACCCCAGTCCACAACAACAGCAACAACTCACGAGCCCCCATAAGAACCATACACCAAAAACTTTTAACGGACTAACTTTCAAAACCGCGGCGGTAGCCCGGCAGGAAATAATAATCGAAGGAATGGCGGAGAGGGCTACTAAGAGAAAATATATTTTATAAGGAGCCGTAAGAAGAATCAGGGCGGAGACTACATTCACCGCAGAGAGACTGATTATTAAAGCTACCACTGTTTGTTCGAGGGTTACATTTTCTCTAAACAGTTTTAAGCCCAACCAGAGAAAGACTCCGAAGAGCGCAATAAAGAATGGGTAGAAAACGGTGTAACAAATAACTCCAAACCATGCAGCGGCAGGGGCGGTGGTGGTGTCTTCAAGTTGGCGAATAGCATCCGCAAATTTAGCGGAATCTACCGACGACAAAAATTCTGCAATATTCAGGTTAATCTCAGCCGTGTGCATCTGTCCAAAAATACTGAACGGTACTAAAAGTAAGGCGGTGATGTAGGCGAAGACGATGTACTGTTTGAAACCAAAAGCTCCCGAAACAAAGGTAGCATAAGGTGAAAGTAGTGCACCTTTAATAGTTTCAAAATAACTTCCGAGAGAGGGTGATTTTTCCCAAGGCACTGTGGTAGAAAGATTATTCGACCGTGGAATAACGTCGGGCGGAGCAGCGGGTAAAACTCCGGCGAACTCGCTCCACTGAGCGAGCATCACCCAAGTGGACATCCCTTCGCGCCAGGCGAGATCGGTCATTAAAAATCTTCCGCTCTGTAGACCCGATTTAACCTCTTCCACGGAAAATACTCCGAGCGATGAAGAATCGCGGGCGACGTGAATTTGCATCATTTATTTATGCAAAAATGCGAGGAAGTCGACAAGCCCAACCTGTGGTTGGGTATTGTCCGATAAAGTGGTGAGGAGGGCGGGACTCGAACCCGCGACCCGCAGCTTAGAAGGCTGCTGCTCTAATCCAGCTGAGCTACCCCCTCATTCCGACAAACCTAGGCGGCTGCCAGAGATTGGGCAAGCCGTCAGAAAATTAACAAATCAAATCTCTAAATTGGCTGAAATCAGCCGAAAGTCCGCTAGGCATCCCCTTATTAATTACCGAAACGGCATCGTGGGAGTGCAATGACTCTAAGTGAGAGCAAGCGATCACGAAGTCGCGCACTCTCATATCGCGGTCAAATTGTTCGTAAATGACGCGGGCAGCATCTTCAACGAACTTAGAATAAGCACCGTTTAATTCGGCGAAGGCCTGTTCATCTTCACGTTTCACCATGACTTGAGTCTCGGTGTGAATCGCGGCGAGGCAAAGCTCTTGCATGTCTTCGATAAATAAACTCTTAGACGGAGAAACCTCCGCAACCACGCGGGCCTTGGAACGTTGCGAGTGAGGAATACCGTAAACCTCGCGTTCTTCGCGGGCGTGTTCGGTTAATTCAGCCGAGCAAGGACAGGCCGATGAGTAAACGAAATCTAAATGAATGTAGCGACGAACGCGATCAAGGTCATCGATGGTTCCTTCTAACACCGCGCGGTAATATTGCCAGCCTTCGAGACCTGAGCGGAGTGATTTTTGCAAAATGGGATAACGCAGTTCGACTAAGATTCGGGCGCGACTGCAATCGAGGTCCTTCTTGTAACGAATTAAAATCTCTTCGAGTAATTCATGAGAGAGCACACGGTCCTTAAATTCGTAGAACGTGCGCATGATGCGCGACATATTTATACCCTTGCGATCAGCGGCGAGGGAAACGGTGCCCGTGATGGTGCATTCTAGCGGAATCGGTTTACCATCGCGAGACAGCACCAACATCGGTAAACGGAAACCGGAAATGCCCACGTGTTGAATCGGTACATTGGCGCCTTGAATCTGTGAGGCGTCTTTATTTTGCATATCGGGCAACGTGGCTCGGTATGCGTCATCGGCCTTAAAATTCTTATCGTAGTTACGTGAAAGATCACGGCCAGATAAGGGTGACTTGGAACGACGAGTCATGATTGAAGTTTAGGGTTTTTAGCGAGATTAGCAAATGGGCTACGAAATTTTTCTCTGCACTGGAGCCACCTGCCGGATTTGAACCGGCGACATTCTCATTACGAATGAGATGCTCTACCAGCTGAGCTAAGGTGGCGGTGCGGAGAAATGTTGAAGATGAGAGTATGCAAACTAAAATCAAGCCTCAGCATCGAGGAAATCCCCTCGCTTCTTCTAAAAAATCGCCCTAAATACGCCCTATCGCTCATGCGTGCCGACATAATCGCTACTCAATTTGAAGTTCCTGGACGGTTATTGTCTATTCGCCCGGTGGGTAGCGGTAATATCAATGACACCTTTTTGGGGGTCTACAAAGCGGAGTTTGGTAATTTCTGCATCATTATTCAGCGGATACGAAAAGATGTTTTTCCGCAGCCCGAGATCATCATGAAAAATCTCCGCGTACTCTCGGAGCATTGTATTAAAATAATTAATGAAGAAATCGAAGAGTCCGATCGACCCTGGGAATTCATCCAAATTATAAAAACAAAAACCGGACAGGATTACGTGCTCGATGAGCAGGGTGATCTCTGGCGGGGCCTAAAATTTATTGAAGCGGGTGCCGTCTTTGAATCTGTGCAAAGTCTCGAGCATGCCTTTGAAGTAGGGGCCACGCTAGGACACTTCCATCACATGGTGAGCACCCTGCCCTATCAGCAATTAAGCTACTCTCTACCAAATTTTCACGTCACCTCACAGTCGCTTTTAGAACTCGAACAAGCGGTCAAAAGTCCGAGTGCAGAAATGTCGATCAACACTTCGCCGACCACCCAAAAGGCACTCAACTTTATTGGGCAGCGTGAACAAAAAATTCTTGAGTTGGAAAATGCTCTGCAAAAAGGGAAATTAAAATTATCCATAACCCATGGTGACCCCAAAGCCGGCAATGTCATGATTCATGAGGAGACCGGACAGGGTCTTTGCTTGATTGATTGTGATACGGTTCAGCCAGGATTAATTCTTAACGATATTGCTGATGCCATTCGCTCGCTGTGTAATCCCGCGGGTGAAGACCCCATCGATTTACAGTCAGTGGGCTTAGACTTAAATTTACTCTCTGCCTTTTTTGATGGGTATAAATTTAAAGCAAAAAACCTGCTTAATACTGAGGAAATAGCGTATCTTTGGACAGCGCTACACACCATCACCGTAGAATTAGGGATAAGATTTTTGACGGATCATTTGAGAGGCGATGTATATTTTAAGGTACGTAAACCTGGGCACAATCTACACCGGGCACTCGTCCAATTCCACCTCGCAGAAAGTATTGAGAATCAAGAATTCGTGATTCGGGAAATTCTAGAGAAACAAAACGATGCTTAAAACTCCACCGCCTGATGGGTCGTGGATTACGGCGATCGTCGTTTTTCTGTTGATCATTCTCATGGCGAGAGGTGCGTGGCGCGGATACAAACGTGGACCACTCCGGCAGCTTGCTGGGCCATTCGCTTTGACGGTTGGCTTAATTGTGGGATGGCTGGTGGGCCCAGAGTGCGGGCATAATCTTTTTCATGGAACGACTTATCCTTGGCTTCTCCGCGGCGCCACGGGGTTTGTCCTGGTATCTTGTGCCACGGGGATTTTAGTTTACGGAATGAGTTGGTGGCTCGGCAAAAGACCGGAGGGTATGGACGAAGCAGAGAGTCCAATCCTAGGATCGATGGTCGGTTGTTGGACGGGGCTACTTTATTTCAGCCTGCTCGTTCTCGTCATTACGACCTGGGCTTCGCTGCAGGAGTTAATCAGCGGGCCCGAAGCTGCCGAACAGCATTGGGTGGTGCAGACAAGGAATGACCTAGCTGACACACCAGTCACCTCGTGGCTCAAAACGTGGTCACCCCTGCCCGAGAAGCAAAGCCATCTCATACGCCAATTAAGGCAGCTCATGGGCAATCCGGAGGCCCGGAAGCGGCTGGTTAACACGCCCGAGGTCCGTGCCCTGGCCGCCTACCCCAGTCTCTATCAGGCCCTCGAGGATAAAAAAGTTCGTGAGTTGTTGAATAACAAGGACTTAAGTGGTTTTATTGAGCATCCAAAAGTGAAGGCTGTGTTGGCCGATGAGGCACTACAAATGGAGATCGAAAAAGTTGATTTAGGGTTAATTTTTGAAAAAGCCTTAAAAAACACCAGTCCGTAACAATTTACCCCTCTTTGGGCTGGAGATGTAACCTCGCAGGATTATAAATTTACCTTCCCTATTTTACCACTTCATGAAATTACTCCCGATCAGTCTGATGGTTTTATCCTTAACTGGCTACGCTGATGAGAAAGTTAAGCCAGCAACCCCGGCACCAGCAACCCCGGCGCCAACCGCCTTGGCTCCAGAAGCACCTAAAACCGTCCAAGTCGAAATACTCGATTCCAACGGCAAGAAGTTTATCCTAGTGAAAAGCATCGAGTCGGCTGAAGAATTCGCGGCGTTTGAAAAAGACGCCCAAGCGATTACGGCAGACCAAAAAGATGCTGCCCTGACTAAACAGCTTCTCGATTTAGCTCTAACCACTCCAGAAAAAGAAGCCCGCACTCGGGAGTTGGACGGTAAGTTCAAAAAATTACAGGCGACCAATGACACCATGGCCAAGACCTACAATTTTGATCTCACCCGCCAATACCTCATTGTCCCCACTTCCGTGAAAGTTCTCACCATCGTCACCAACGAAGAGTATACTAAATTAGCTGCGGCGAAAGATTTTAAACCCGACTCCGTGGTCGCGGGCCCCGATGACAAAAAGCTCATTCTCAAAGAAACCGTCAAAGGTGCCGCTGAAGTTGAAGCTTTTCAGCAACAAGTTCGTCGCGTCTTAGAAGCTAAGCGCGGACTCCAACAACTCGTCGAAGCTCAACCCCGCTTCACTAAAGCCGAAGATAAAAACAAAATTGAAGAAGCTATTAAAAACACCCAAGCAGAAGTGAATAAGAGTTTGGAAGACTTTAAGAAGTCGCGCGGCTACGAAATCCCCAACGAGTTCAATGTCCAGACCGCTCAAGCTAAACTTTACACCCTGCTCTCCGATGAAGAGCAAAAGAATCTGCAAAGCCAGATTGAGGGCAAAGACGCCAAGCCTGAAGCCAAGGCAGATAAAAAATAATTTACCCCTAAACAATCATGACCCAAATCACCGATACTGAATCAAAAAAGACGCCGGTCGCTTCACCTGAAGTGGATACCAACCTGCTGACCCATGATAGCAAAGTTTTCATTCGTTGGTTAGAAATCAGTGAAGCGAACACGATGTTAAGATTTCAAAGAGATCTCGAAGTCATGCGCAATCATAGCGCCAAGGTCGTACAACTCGCACAACGCATCGAACAAGCGGTTACGCCGAACGAGAAAGATGTTTTAACCAAGGCCCGTGATACGGAATTACAAAACTATCGCAAAAATGATGCGGAGTTCGAATTAGTTTATAAGACCAAGACCGATGATTGGATCCTGCGCCCACACTTCCTCCAAAATACCAAGATCAGACTCCTTTCACCCGTCTCCGATGATATCATCGACAAGTTGCGCAAAGGACCTGACTTCAAAGAGTCCGACATTGTTGCCCGTGGTAACCAGAAGTTAATTTTACTATCTACTGTCGAAGGTGACCAAATCCCCCTGCTCGAACGCAATCTACGCATTGTACAGGCACAACAAACCAGCCTCATCCAACTGCGCGCTGCTCAACAAACCGCCGCTGATGCCGACGCCAAAAAGCGGGTCGCAGATGAAATTGAAAAGGTTACCAAGTCCCTACAAACCAACGCTGAATTGATGTTAAAGACCTACGGTATCTTCACGAATGATATTGTGGTCGAGAACCTCGGCGGAATTTTATGGGTAGCTCTCTTAGAAGAAGAATTAAAGCGTTACGTAGAAAAAAGAGAAAGCAGCAAAGGAACTAAGCCAGTCGCCGCTGCTACACCTAATGCTCCTGCTGCGATTGCGCCTAAGTTTGAAGCAGTTAAGACTGAAGCACCTAAGCCCAAAAAAACCTAAGGCCTTCCTGCTTCCACCAAAAAGCCTGTCGCGAGACAGGCTTTTTTATTTATCAGAATAATTCTCCTTGGGAAGGTTTGGGCTTGGGAGGTGGAGCAACTTTCTCTACTTCTGGACTCACGAGTCCGTGCTTCGTTTGATACCTTCTTAGAGTGGAATGCATTTCCATCGCCAAAAGAAATTCAGCAACCGCTGCCGTGTCCTCCGTGGCTGAGCCTCCAAGATCTACTTCAAAATGCGTTTGGAATCTCACCAAGTTTAAATTACTACGAATGCGATCCGCTTCGGTCTTTATCTGTTCCGCAAAACGCGCTGGCTCAATCGTGTCAGCCGCTGCCAAAACAGCTTCTAATCCTCCATACTGCTTGAGCCACTTTACAGCGGTCTTCGGTCCAACCCCTTTTAAGCCAGGAATATTGTCGGAAGTATCCCCAATGAGTGCGA
>SIAU01000051.1 GCA_009691685.1 Opitutales bacterium | reverse complement strand
ACACCGGTAACTGATTTCATCGACAACGCAGCACCACCGCGTGCATCGCCATCTAACTTGGTTAAAATAATTCCCGTGAGTGGGGTAGAGGTATTAAATTGTACAGCGACATCCACGGCTTGTTGTCCGAGTGCAGCATCGGCAACTAAAAAGATTTCTTGAGGCTGAATCAGATCACGAATGCGACTGATTTCAGACATTAAATCGGCGTCGATTTGTAAACGTCCAGCGGTATCGACAATCACAACGTCAGAGCCCGACGCTTCGGCATCTTTGGTTAATTGTGCAACCATGGCGGGGACATCTTTCGCTAAACGATCCGAACGGAAATCAATCCCTTCGTTCTTCGCTAAAGTCTCCAGTTGGTCGATGGCTGCGGGACGACGTAAATCGGCCGCAATTAAACTGGGTTTTCTGACGCCTTCTTTTTTGATGAGATGTCGGGCTAACTTAGCAGCGCTCGTCGTTTTGCCTGAGCCTTGAAGTCCAACGAGTAAAATTCTTAGTGGGCGTTGTGGGTTTAAAGCTCTTTCACCTTCGCCGAGTAGGCGAGTCAGTTCGTCGGAGACGACTTTGACGGCCATCTGTCCGGGGGAGACGGCTTCAACGACATCTTTTCCAAGACAGGCGCTCTTGACGCGTTCGGTAAATTCTTGAGCGACTTTGAAATTAACATCGGCGCTGAGTAGGGCAGAATTAACTTCATTCAGAGCCGGAACGATGTTTTCAGGCGTAAGTTTTGAGAGTCCGCGCAGATCGCGAAGAGCTTTGGTCAGTTTCTCAGTTAAGTTGTTAAACACGGATGACTCAAAGAAAACAGGGTTGGTGTTTAGATGCAAGTAAGGAGGCGGTGTTTAATGGTTTTTTGTGCTAAAGTCGTGAGAATGTCTCTTGCACTCTGAGTTAAGTCTTACACTTTTCGGGGCATGGAAATTATCGTCATGGGCTGTGGTACGTCACAAGGGGTTCCCTTGGTGGCCCATGATAATCCAGGTTTGGATATTTCTAATTCAAAAAATTGGCGCACGCGAACCAGCGTGCACGTCATTATCGAAGGCCACCATGTACAGGTCGACGCCGCTCCGGAATTTCGGATGCAATGTTTAGTTAATCGTGTTAATGAAATAGATTCGTTCATTCTCACTCACGGCCATGCAGACCACGTCCTTGGCATGGATGATCTTCGTCAATTTTGTAATAATAATGGTAAGGCGATGCCCGTTTACACGACGGCGCAGGGCAAGCTTCGTATCGAAGCGATCTATCCCTATGCCATCGGTGCGATGGCCTCACCCGGATACATCGAATTAGACGTCAGCCTTTTCCCTAAAGAATTAAAACTCCCCGGCGGTGGTATTGTTACGTCAACAGTCCTTCCTCACGGCAGCGAGTCTACTCTTGGTCTCATCTTCTTCGAGCCATCCACTGGGAAGAAGTTCGTCTATTATACCGACTGCAAAACGCTCACGCGTGAAGCTATTGCTTTAGCTCAAGACTGTGACGTCGCCATCCTCGATGGCTTAAGACCTAATTTTCACCCGACACATATGACGATAGGCAAGGCCTGCGAAATGTCGGTCGAGATCAAAGCTAAGCAGGCTTATATTACTCATATGACTTACCAGACTGATTATGGTAAGTGGCCCGAGTCCGAAATAGCCTTAGCCTATCCCAAAGTAGGGCTATGCTACGACGGTCAGCGAATTATCCTGAAGTAATTAGAGTCCTTGAATAAGGGTACCTTCGGGACGCTCGATAGCGAAACGGAAGGGCACGTCTTTTTTCTCGTCCGGCTTTAAATTAAAACGCCACTCGAGGGATTTGCCGTCCGACATCTTAAGATTCTCGGAGTCTTTTTCGTGCTTAGGTTCTTCGAGAACGACTTTGATATCTTCATGATCAGAAATCGGAATCTGATCCCAGACCACGAGTTCAATGGCGGTTGATTTGGAATTTTTAATTTTGAAAACGTTATCGTAGACGGTGCGGACGGTTTTCTTTCCAAAGATGCCGCTGGTTTCTTCACGTCGACCGAGCTCTTTGCGTTCAACCTTGACCGAAGGATCCACACCCAGGTAGGTCCAGAACTCTTGACCGGCTGGAACTAAATCAAGCGAAGCATTAGCTACAAAAGCGCCATCCAGGAAGATTGAGGTTTGTCCAGGGAGCAGGGTGAAGTCGGATTTATTCTTAGCCTTCGCTTTGAGATAAACGTGCGGTGATAACTTGGCCACGCTGCTGTAACGATAAACGGTCGGGAAGTTTTGCTTCGTGATATTAACCTTAGCGACTTTGTTGTCGGATAAAACATCCGTAGTACGATCGATGATAAAGGTCTCAGCGGTCGCACCCGTCACGACGGTGGCACCGGCGACAGACATCTCCGATAAATCTTTTCCACTTTCATCAGCTGCCACATAGGCATTCATCATTTGGTCCTGTCTGCGGGCCAAACCTTTGGCCATGGGGGCCGATGCACCTAATGCGACAATAGGTTGTTGTTTGTTGATGAACCAAGGTGAGAGATGGGGTTCGCGACCGCCGATGCCGGGTTGTGCCGTCGAAAGTTTTAAGGCCACACCTTTCCAGTCTTCACCGGTGGACTGACGTACCTCTGCATTATAAGTGAGTTCTAAATTACCTTGAACAGTATTGGCACGAACATCGTAGGAAGGTCTCCAACTGGGTCCGTGAACAATGTAGGAGACGTCTAATTGAATCACGCCCGATTTCTTAACATCGATTTTAATCTTCGCAGTATTCCGATATTTAACCCTTTGAACATTCATATTTTCAATCTCGCGGACGATACGATTGATTTCTTTCGTCACACCGAGCGTGGTTTGAGCATTCGCAAAAATTTCTTTATCACATTTTTCCAGTGATTCATTGTGGAATTGAAGATAACTCGACCACTTGGCTGTATCCATTTCCGCCGGTGCGGTTGCGGTGGCTGCGGTCGTCGTTAAACGCGTGAGAATTTTCTCCAATGCCGCTTTGCGATTATTAATCCGCGCATCGCTCATGTTTAATTCCTTCAGTTGTTTTGATAATTCCTCTTTTTTGTCTTCGAGTTCTTTTAAGCGAGTATCCGCCGTATCGGTCGTTTGAATGGTCTCGGCTTTGATATCGATCAACGCAAAGTCACCTTTCCCTTGAACGCGCACCGAACTTAAATCGGCGGATCCTGGTAGATTATCGAAATTTAAAACATGTTCACCGGCCTGAAGATTGCCTTCGAGATGTTTAACCACCTCAGCACGGTCGCTATAAACGGTCACCTCACTGATTTTCGCTGTGTCGGTGGAAAGCGTTTGAGCACACAGACGAACCAAGAAGAGAGCCAGTACAGCAGGTGAATAGCGCATAGGGGAGTGTTTGCTATGTAAGCGACACCCAGACCTTTGTCCGTCTAAAAATTCAGACTTTTAGGCTTTTGGCTTAGGCTCTTCGTCGACCACCTTGATACGCAATTCGCGGAGCTGCTTAGCCGTCACTGGGCTTGGGCTTTGCGCCATTAAGTCCTGGCCGCTCTGAGTCTTCGGGAAGGCTAAAATATCACGAATCGAACTGCGTCCAGCCAACATGGCCACCACGCGGTCGAATCCGAGGGCAATCCCACCGTGAGGAGGGGCACCATAGGAAAACGCCTTGAGCATGTAGCCGAAGCGACTTTCAACGACGTCTTGAGGAATCTTAAGAATATCCTCAAAGATTTTTTTCTGAATCACTGGGTTGTGAATACGAATGGATCCGCCGCCGAGCTCGACGCCGTTAAGCACGATGTCGTAGTGCTGACCGCGAACCTTGGAGGGTTCAGTTTCTAAAAGTTTTTCATCTTCAACCACGGGTGCAGTGAACGGATGGTGCGCCGAGATATAACGTTTTTCTTCCGCATCCCAAAGCATCAGAGGGAATTCAATCACCCAAAGGAAATTATATTGATTGGTTGGTAAGTTCATTCTTCCGCGAGCTTTCAATAAGGCAGCGGACTCAAGTCGGATACGTCCAAGAATGGTGGAAGCTTGTTCCCAAGGTGCAGCGGCGAAGAAGACGATATCTCCGTCTTCAATATTAAGTTCTTTTTTGAGTGCGGCTTTTTCTTCGTCAGAGAAGAATTTGGTGATCGGAGATTTCCATTCACCGGCTTCACACTTAATGAAGGCGAGCCCTTTAGCACCTTGGCTCTTGGCGATGGTTTCGAAATTCGTGAGTTCGCCTTGGGTGATATCTGCTAAACCTTTAGCATTGATGGCACGCACCACCGAACCTTCGGTATTGGCGACAGTTTGGAAAACTTTGAAAGCAGAATTTTTGAAGAGCGGAGTGAGATCCTGAATCTCCATCGCGAAACGTGTATCAGGTTTATCGATACCATAACGATTCATCGCCTCGGCATACATCATGCGAGGGAAGGGAGTTGGGATATCTACACCGATAGTTTCTTTCCAGGTGCGTTTAAGGATGCCTTCGATGAGCGCGTACATGTCTTCGCGGTCGATGAATGACATTTCTAAGTCGACTTGAGTGAACTCTGGTTGGCGATCGGCGCGTAAATCTTCATCGCGATAGCAACGAGCCATTTGGTAGTAACGCTCCACACCCGCGACCATCAGCATTTGCTTATATTGCTGGGGGGATTGTGAAAGGGCGTAGAATTCGCCAGGGTTGAGTCGGCTAGGTACTAAGAACTCGCGAGCACCTTCGGGAGTACTTTTGAAAAGTGTAGGCGTTTCGACCTCGATAAATCCTTGGTCGTCGAGTTGTGCACGAATCGCTTTCGAAGCGGTGTGACGGAGTTTAAGGAGTCCGAAATTACGTGGACGGCGTAAATCGAGGTAACGATACTCTAAACGTAAGTCTTCATTCACTTTATCTGCCTTGTCGTCATCCATCGGGAAGGGCAGGTCGGCGCAATGATTATGAACGAGGATGGATTCTGCAGAAACTTCGACTCCACCAGTTGCCAATTTATTATTCACGGTGTCATCGGTACGTATTTTTACTTTTCCGACGATTTCGATGACGGATTCCGCTTTAAGTTTTTGAGCGATTTCTTGAATGCCGTTAGTGCCAGGATTAAAGACTACCTGAGTCACGCCTTCACGGTCGCGGAGATCGACGAAGGTCACGCCTCCGAGGTCGCGCTTAGTATCTACCCAACCCACGAGGGTGACGGTTTTACCAGCGTCGGAAGGACGGAGGGCATTGCAATGTTGTGTGCGTTTCATGGCGGGACGGGTCGGTCTTTATCGAACGGTATGCTTAATGCCCTTAGCGTGCCTTGGTCAAAGCCCAAAACACCGATAACCCCAAAAAAAAGCCCAGTTTTTACTGGGCTTTTAGAGTTTAAAAAATCGGACGATGTTCCGGCGGTTGTCCAGGTGCCGGCACGGGCTTTTCCGATTTTCCGTCAGACTTGGTCTGACTCTTTGCTGGTGCAGGCTCAGTAGCTTTAGGTGTTACAGACTGGGGGGCTTTTTGAGCCGCAGAAGTTTTTGTTTCAACAGGCGCTACACCTGTTGACGTTTCCGGTGCTGATGCATCCTTGGATTGGCACTGAGTGAGTGCGAAAATCGCCAAAGCGAACGCGATGACGGTGAGAGTGATTTTATTTTTATTTGATTTCATAAAATGATTATTAGGCTTTATTGTTTCGAACGAGTTCAGCGTTTCGTTTTCCGTATAGGAAGTAAACTACTAATCCGATGGCCATCCAGATGCCGAGACGGATCCAAGTGTCGAGCGGTAAGCTGTACATGAGATAAAAACACGCTGCGGTACCGGCAGGACCCACGACCCAAATAAACGGAGTTCGGAATGGACGATGGAGTTCAGGATTTACTTTTCTAAGCACCATGACGCCGATACAAACCAAGGCGAAGGCGAAGAGGGTGCCGATACTGCAGAGCTCTCCCACGAGTCCAATGGGCGCCAATCCCGCAGCGACCATCACGACCATGCCGGTGACGAGTGTAATACGAGCGGGGGTTTGGAACCGTGGATGAATTTTACCGAAGTTCACGGGCAATAACCCGTCTTTCGACATCGCGAAGAAGACGCGGGTCTGGCCCAGCAATAAAACCAGAATGACCGAACTAAGACCCAAAATCGCACCGAATTTGATAAAAGGGGCGAGCCAAGGTAGGCCCATGGCATCAATGCCTTTGGCAATGGGCTGGGCCACGTTGAGTTGGTCGTAGGGCACAACGCCCGTGAGCACATAAGCTACTAAAATATAAAGTACGGTGC
>SIAU01000050.1 GCA_009691685.1 Opitutales bacterium | reverse complement strand
GCGCAAGCTTTAGCCGGTGCCACCCTCCTCTGTAATCTTTCGGCGAGTGATGAACTTCTCACTAAAGCGAATTACCGCCGCGATCTCGTACGTTCGCAATCGGCTCGTTGTTTAGCCGCTTACATTTACGCCGCCGCGGGTGCAGGGGAATCGAGCACCGATATCGTTTATAGCGGACACGCTTTAATTGCTGAAAATGGTTTAATTCTTGGAGAATCTGAGCGTTTTCGCTTCGAATTATCCCTCTTAGTATCGCAGGTCGATGTCGACAAATTGCAGGCCGAACGTCGCCGCAATAGCACTTTCTTCGGTCAGATTCCTTCGTACCAACCGCGCTTCATTAGTTTCGAAGTTAAACATCCGGCCGGCACTACGCCCAAACTTCGTCGTCGTTTCTCACAACATCCCTTCGTGCCCTCGGACGCTCAACGTCGCGACGAAAACAGTCAGGAAATTTTTGCGATTCAATCGACCGGCTTAGCGCGTCGTCTTCGTCACACCGGTGTTAAACACGCCGTCATCGGAGTCTCGGGCGGACTCGATTCTACGCTCGCACTTTTAGTCATGCTCGAAGCGTTTGGTCGCTTGGGTTTAGATCGCAAAGGGATTATCGGCATCACTTTACCTGGACCTGGTACCACCGAGCGCACACGCATTAATGCACTTAAATTAATGGATGCACTGGGCATCACGGCACGTGAGATACCCATTGGTAGTGCGGTGGATAATCACCTTAAAGATATCGAACACCCGACAGGGAAATTTGATATTACTTTTGAAAACGCCCAAGCACGTGAACGCACTCAAGTGCTCATGGATGTTGCCAATCAAACTCAAGGTTTAGTGGTCGGCACGGGTGATCTTTCGGAAGCCGCTTTAGGTTGGTGTACTTTCAACGCGGATCACATGTCGATGTACCACGTGAATATCGGCGTACCTAAAACTTTAGTAAAACACTTAGTCTCGTGGGCCGCCCACGCTCGTCATGTCGGTAATGAACGCGCGCTGCTTGAAGATATTGTCGCTACACCCGTCAGCCCCGAACTCTTACCGATTGGAGCCAATGGCGAAATGACTCAACAAACCGAGCTCTTGGTTGGTCCTTACGAGTTACACGATTTCTTCCTCTTCCACTTTATTCGCAATGGATTCCGCCCGGCTAAAGTTCTTTGGCTCACGGAACATGCCTTCGCCGGTAAGTACGATACCGTAGAAATTAAATATTGGCTAAAAACCTTCCTGACTCGCTTCTTCAGCCAGCAATATAAGCGTTCTTCAATGCCAGACGGGCCTAAAGTTGGCTCGGTGGCCCTTTCCCCGCGTGGCGATTGGCGTATGCCTTCGGATGCGGAAGCCACGGCGTGGCTTGCAGAATTAGGCTAATCGTGCTTGATGGGTGAGCGATGGCTCCTCTTCAAACTCATCCCGCGGCAACGCAAGAGCTCAGTAAACTTCTCGGACCCGAGAGAGTTTTTACGGATGAAGCAACCTGCTTCGCGGCGTCCTTCGATAACATGCGTTTATCGTTCATGCCCGAAGCGGTGATTCGTCCAAAAGTTGAAGAGGATATTGGTACGGTTTTAAAATTAGCCAACCAACATAAAGTTCCGGTCACCGTGCGCGGACGTGGCACCGGTAACGCAGGGGCAAGTTCTCCCATTAAAGGCGGATGGGTTATTCACTTGGATCACTGGGACAAAATTGAAATCGATCCCATCTCGGCCATGGCGACTGTACAACCAGGAGCCATCACGGCGCACATCAATGATTTAGCCGCACCCTACGGATTATTTTTTCCACCTGATCCTTCATCGCTAAAATATTGTAGCATCGGCGGAAACATTGCGACCAATGCGGGTGGACTTCGGGCCGCAAAATACGGGGTTGTTCGCGACCATGTCTATGCCCTCGAAGGATTTCTTCCCACAGGTGAAAAAGTAAAATGGGGTGCCCCTTTAAGAAAGTTTGTCAGCGGAATTAATTTACGCGACCTCTGGATCGGATCTGAAGGCACACTCGGAATCATCACCAAGGCGACCATCAAGCTTGTGAATAAGCCTTTAGCGCGTCGCACCTTCTTAGTTGCCTGTCGCACCGACGAGAGTGCGCTCGAAGCGGCTGCTGAATTGATGGGTTCAAGAATTAATCCATCGGTCTTTGAATTTTTAGATACACAAACGGTTGAAGCCGCAGAAAAACAACGCGGTAGCCGCGTATTCACCACCGAGGAGCTGGGCGGCATCAAAGAAACATGTGCGGTTTTATTAGTCGAAATCGACGGACATCCTGCGGCACTCGCGGATGACGCCGTGAAAATTAACCTGTGGATTAAGAAATTTGGCGTCGCTTCACGCGCAACCGATAACGAAGTTGAAGCGGAAAAACTCTGGGATATTCGCCGCACTTGCTCGCAGGCCATGTACTCACTGGGCAATGCGAAATTAAACGAAGACATCGTGGTACCTTTTAAGAGCTACGTGGCATTAATTAAATACACTCGCGAAGTACGCGATAAGATTGGTCTACCTACTCCGACCTTCGGTCACGCCGCCGATGGAAACTTCCACGTCCACATCATGTACAATCGGGATAATCCTGAAGATTGTAAGAAAGCCGAAAAAGCCATCCACGAAGTGATGAAGAAAGTAGTTGAACTGGGCGGAGCTATCACCGGCGAGCACGGCATCGGTATCGCCAAATCTCCTTTCCTCAGTCTGCAACACTCCCCTGCTGAAATTGGAGCGATGATAGCGGTGAAGAAAGCGTTGGATCCTAATAATATTTTAGCACCCGGACAAATTTTTGAGCCACTGAACGTTTGGGAGCATCGCCCAGTAAAAGTGACTCTATCCTGGGACAAACATTAAGATGTCATCTACCGTTGCTGTATTTGATTGGGACGGCGTCGTCATCGATTCCTCCATCGCGCATGAGCGTGCGTGGCAAAGTTTAGCCAAGGAAGAAAATCTTCCTCTCGTCCCTAATCATTTTAAATTAGGATTCGGAAAATTAAATGAAGTCATCATTCCCAATATCTTAGGCTGGTCCAAAGACCCTCAAGAAATTCGCCGACTGTCCGAGAAAAAAGAAGCTCATTACCGTACCATCGCAAGGACTGGACATATTCGATTACTCCCAGGGGTCAAAGAACTCACCAACGCCCTTAAATCACTGGGCATTGCTTGTGTGATTGGCACGTCCACCCATAAGGCCAATCTCGCACTTTCTTTCGAGCTCTTTGACTTGGCTGACCACTTCCAAGGAGCCATATCAAGTGAGGATGTGACCCAAGGAAAACCCAACCCAGAAGTATTTCTCAAAGCCTGTGCGCTCGCGGGCGGTGAGCCTAAAAATTCCTTCGTCTTCGAAGATTCCTTCTCGGGAATTCAAGCGGGACTCGCTGGTGGCTTCACCACCATTGCTTTAGCGACTACGCATACCCGCGAAATTTTGTTGGCCCATAACGCTCATCATATTGTTAATAATTTATCCGAAGTGAATCCTCAGTGGATTGTGCAAGGTAAGATTTTCTAAATCAGTATGGAGTTTCGTTTAAAGTCCAACTATGTCCCCGCCGGCGATCAGCCTGGGGCGATTGATGCTTTAAATAAATCCATCGAAGCAGGAAATCTTCGTCAGACTTTACTCGGGGTCACGGGTTCAGGAAAAACCTTCACCATGGCGAATATCATCGCCCGCCAACAGCGCCCGGCGCTGATTGTTTCACATAATAAGACTTTAGCGGCCCAACTTTATTCCGAATTTAAAAACTTTTTCCCCGAAAACGCCGTCGAATACTTTGTCAGTTACTACGATTACTATCAGCCCGAAGCTTACGTCCCTTCGACCGATACATTTATTGAGAAAGACTCGGCTATTAATGAGGATATAGAACGTTTACGGATCAGTGCGAGCAGCGCCCTACTCTCCCGACGCGATGTCATCGTGATTGCCTCGGTTTCTTGTATCTACGGATTAGGCTCACCCGAAGACTTCCTGGCGTTGATGATTCCCCTGCACAAGGGACTAGTCATTAAGCGCGATGAATTACTAACCCGACTCGTTAATAATCAGTACTCACGCAATGATGCGATTTTAGAACGTTGTAATTTCCGAGCCCGCGGTGAAACGATTGATATCTGGCCCGCGTACATGGAGTCAGCCATTCGCTTAGAGTTCTGGGGCGATACTTTAGAAAATATTCGTGAACTAGATGCGATAACTTTAAAAGCAGGAAAGTCCTTGGATAAATTCGATCTCTATCCAGCGAATCAGTATGTCACCTCCGCGGCTCGAGTAAAAACTGCAGCCGAGGCTATTCGTAGCGAACTAGAAGAGCGGGTCGCTACTTTTGAAAAGGCTAACCGACTCGTGGAAGCGCAGCGGATTAGGATGCGGGTTGAGCATGATCTCGAGATGCTTCGTGAAACGGGATTCTGTTCGGGGATTGAAAACTATTCGATGCACATGTCGGGCCGAAAACCCGGTGAACGTCCGCACTGCTTGCTCGATTTCTTTCCTGACGATAAGCTTATATTCATTGATGAAAGCCACGTTTCCGTTTCCCAAATCGGTGGGATGTATCACGGTGACCGAGCACGGAAAGAAAAGCTCGTAGACTTCGGATTCCGTCTGCCCTCGGCGATGGAGAATCGACCCCTACGGCCCGAGGAGTTTGATACTATTTCAGGACAGACGATTTATGTTTCGGCAACGCCTGCGGCCCATGAATATAAAGTTTCCACGGTTATCGCCGAACAAGTCATCAGACCGACCGGACTTCTTGATCCAGTCATGGAAGTCAGACCGATTAAAGGTCAGGTCGAAGACATTATTGGTGAAGCCAAAGCGGTAGCCGCTAAAGGCTATCGTACGCTCGTAACGACTTTAACGAAACGGATGTCAGAAGACCTCTCGCAATTCATGAGAGAGAATGGACTGAAGGTTGAATATTTACACTCCGACATCGATGCCATTGAACGCGTTGAAATATTGCGCCGCCTGCGGGCTGGAAAATTCGACGTACTCGTCGGCGTCAATCTTCTCCGTGAAGGGCTCGACCTTCCGGAAGTTGCCCTCGTCGGAATTCTTGATGCGGACAAAGAAGGCTTTTTACGCAGTGAAACCAGCCTCATTCAGACGTCGGGTCGGGCGGCACGGCACGTGGAAGGTAAGGTCTTATTATATGCTGATGTCATGACTAAATCGATCACTAAGGCCTTAACCATTTGTGGCGATCGACGTAAACGTCAGGCCGCCTACAACCTCAAACACGGAATCACACCGAAGAGCACGGTTCGGGCTATTGAAGAAAGCCTCGTGGATGAAGAAGAGGAAATTTTAGAAGTCACTGAAGGCACGAGTGACCGCGATATTGCCCATGTGTTGGCTGATTTAGAAACTGAAATGTTAGAAGCAGCGGACGAGCTACAATTCGAGAAGGCTGCCCAGCTGAGAGATCAGATTGAAGCCCTTCGCACGGGCAAACCAGCGCCAGCAAAAAAACGTCCAAAGGGACGACGCTAATTTTCTAACTCAAGCGACGGGATAGATCGGCGTCGGTCCACTCAATATAGGTCTTATGTCCACGTGGGTCGACCCCTGGCTGTGAAGTTTGAAAAAGTTTATGCACTAACTGTAAAAGTTCGTGATCGGATAATGCATCCCCTTTTTTTCGTGCCTTAATTACCGCTATACGAGCCAGGGCATCGTAGGCCAAGGCTGGCTTACCGAAATCACCTTCGCGACGGGCCATTTCAGCCAATAAATCTCGGATGAAGGTTAAGGAGTCTTCGGGATTTAACCAAGTCGGCAGTGCATTGATACGCCAAAAATTTCGGCCGTATTCTTCAAAAGAAAATCCTGCTGCAGTGAGTAAATCATTCTTCTCTTTTAAGACCGCCGCGGGCAGTGGTTCGAGTTCGAGATTTAAAGGAATGAGTAACGGCTGACTCAGCGGAGTATGCTCCGAGAATTGTTTTAAAATATCTTCGTATAAAATTCTTTGATGGGCGGCACCGATGTCTAAAATAGCTAAGCCGGTGGGAGTTTCAAAAACCGCACGCTCTTCACGGAGTCGTGATAAAAATTTCCAACCCAACTTAAGGCTCTGAGAATTAGTCGACACTGCAACGGGCACAGATGAAGGCGTTGGATTACTTTGGACGCTCGTAACTGCTGGTGTGGTAAACACTGGCGCAGTGGGTATGATTGTTGCAACGGGTAATCCGTCGCCACCCTTAGATCGCAAGACTGA
>SIAU01000049.1 GCA_009691685.1 Opitutales bacterium | reverse complement strand
CCATTGGGCTCAGGGGGAAAACGCGTGATAATTTTCTGATGCTTACCCGACGCGATATCGGCATCGATGATCTGCTGGATGAAATGGCGAGGGGTATCGGACATCGTTAATTAAGCGATGAAGGATTGAAGTCGGGCTAAGGTCAAATCGCGACCGAGGGCATGTAATACGCCGATTAAATGGGCTCCGCCGCCTTGGCCCGACACCGCAAAGCGCACGGGCGCAAAGAAGTCAGTCGGTTTACGATTATGCTCAGTCCCCGCGGCATTAAAGGCCGCTTCAATCGCAGCCACATTCCATTCGATGGACTGAAGGTGAACTAAAATCTCACGCACGCGAGCAGTCGGCTCTCCACCTTTTTTTGTGAGGTTGGCGAAAGCGGCTTCGTCTTTTTTGAAATCGTTATTGAAGAAGAAACCTACGAACTCCGGAAGGTGCTCCAGCGAATTAACTTTTTCTTGAATAATGGAAAGCACTTCAGCGAGTCGGGCATCCGAAACATTGTCATTCAGAACTTGAGCATGTTGCAGAATCGGTTTGGCAATCGCCACAAACTCAGAGGCGGGCAGGGCACGCAGAGTTTGTGCATTGATGTGCGACATTTTCTTTTCATCAAAACGTGCGTTCGATTGGTGAATCGCTTTGAGTTCGAATTGTTTGATAATCTCGTCAATCGGTAGTATTTCTTTTCCGTCTGCAGGAGTCCAACCGAGTAGGCAGAGGTAATTACGCACCGCTGAAGGCAGGTAGTTTTTATTTTGATATTCTTCGATGAGTGCACCGCGGTCGCGTTTGGACATTTTACCGGGTCCATCGGTTTTTAAAATGAGAGGAATATGGGCGTATTCAGGGGGTTTTACGCCAAAGGCCTTAAAGATTTCGAGGTGCTTTGAGGTATTGGAAAGATGGTCTTCACCACGAATCACGTGGGTGATTTTCATTTCGATATCGTCGACGACGTTGACGAAGTGAAAGACTGGTTCGCCATTAGAGCGGAAGAGAACGAAGTCACGATCCTCGGCGCGTTCGACGCGACCGCGGACTAAGTCATCGAGCACCATTGGAGCAGCGTCCACTTTTTCGATTTCTTTCTTTAAGTGATCATCAAAAACCGTGGAACGTTTTCCTTCGAGACGTAACCACCAAGCGCCATCTTTCTCGTAGGCTTTACCGAGTTGAATGAGTTCTTGGAGTTTCGCTTTATAAAGTTCGGTGCGTTGAGACTGAAAGTAGGGACCGTAGTTACCGCCGATATCAGGACCTTCATCCCAATCCATTCCCAGCCAGCGGAGAGAATCTAAAATGACTTTAAGGTAAGCTTCGGAGTTACGTTCTTTATCGGTATCTTCGATCCGCAGAATAAATTTTCCACCTGTGTGGCGTGCGTAGAGCCAATTGAATAAAGCCGTACGTGCGCTTCCGATGTGGAAGAAGCCAGTGGGACTGGGAGCAAAGCGTACGCGGACAGAGGACATGAGGGTGGCTCGACTAAAGAACTTATTGAGCTTGAGGCTCAGGCACAGCGGTGAGGTCTTTCAGTAATCCCATGCCCATAAAATAGGCATTTCGTGAGGTGAAACGTTCCGCTAACTGCTTCACTTCCTCGGACGATGCATCGATTTGTGGGCGATCTGATTTGATAATATGGATATAAACCGTGTCACCGGTGGTGGTTTGAATTCCGGATACGATTTTACCGGCGCCAGCCACTTCGAGGGACTGAGCAGTATTCTCGCTCACGCCCGTGAGGTTTGCTGGAAGATTCGCGGTGGTGAAGGGTGCGGGCTGACTTACCTTGAGTCCTAAGGCACCAGCACTCTCGGCGAAGTTTTTATTTTCCGCGGCCGAAGCCTTCATCGCTTTGCTGATTTTAAATACTTCATCGCGCATGAGACGCAGACGTTCGTCGCGCTTCCAGTTAGCGGTGGCGGACTCTTTGACTTCATTGAAATCGGGAATGCGTGAATCGATACGCTTTTTAAGAATGAGGAAAACGGCCGCATCGTCGGAGCGATACATATCGGTGCGCCATTCTTTTTCGGATAGTTCACCCGCGGCCTTGAGGGCTTCGATCGGAACGCTAGCGAGTTCGGGCGGATTGGTGCTGTCAAAAGCGGCTAGAGTTTCGAGGGTCGCGTTTTGTTTTTTGAGCCAGGCGGTGAAAGCGGGCTCGTCGGATTTATGAGTGTCGACCGGGAATTGATCCGCCAGTTCTTCGCCGATTTTTCCAGCGAGGTTACGGATGGCACGATTGGTGCGAATCATTTTTTCAATTTCGGAGCGACGGGCCAGAGCTTGTTCACGTATTTTACCTGGCTCAAATTTCAGTTTTTCGGCGACATTAAAGCCTTCCATGACGATATCGTCCTCACTCACGGGTGTGCTATCGGGCGTGAGATTTTTGAATGAAACGAGGGAGACTTCTACTTTGGCAGGTAAGCGGTAGCTCTCTTTGTTGGTTTCGAAACTCGATTTTACTTTGGCTTCGTCGACGGTGACGGCAGGATTGAACTTCGTGTTATCGAAGGAAGCGACTTCAACGGTCCAGATAGTTTTTTCACGCTGGAGGACGCGTTGTAATTGCGAAGTGGTGACGTGTCCTGGGCCCGAGAGAATTTGGACAGCTTTATTGACGCGCCAAGCATTGCGAATAAAAGTTTCAAACCGGGCAAGGGTCTCTTCTTCCGACGCATTGAGTTGTTTCGATGCTACTTCGACGAATTTAATAAGTCCGGAGGCTGATTCTTTACCGTCGATCGGCGTGGTAATCGCCGCGGCAATTTTACGCACTTCATTATCGGAAGGCTGGGGAATGCCCAGAGTATCGGCGACGTGAATTTCGGCGACGTATTGAGTGAGGCTTTGGCTGTCAGCGCGTTGTCCGCTGATGCTGGTGAAGACAATTAAATCGCGGTATTGGTTTTGAACCTTCGGATTATTGAGGTCGACCCCGAGATAAATACGGGAGTTGGCGCCCGATGGACTATCTGAAATGCCTCCTTGCATAAAAACAAGTGAGGCAACGCCACTTAAGATAAGTACCGCTTTGATTATTTTGTGGTACCTGTCGGTGATTGGTCGGAGCCAAGAAATCATAGCCTCACCTTGGTTAGCGATTTGGTGCCTGTCAATCAGTCGAGAAGGCTTTGGCTTACGCTTGCAGGGACTTGGGTTTTCTTTACGGTTTCGGGGTGCCTAAGCCGATACATTGCATCGTAGCCGTTGCTCAAAATGGGGTTATTGGGCGCGAGGGGCGTTTGCCTTGGCATATTCCGGAGGACTTAGAATGGTTCACCGATCAGACGGTCGGAGGGGTGATGATTGAAGGCCCGGCCTGTTATCAAGAACTGGGAAAAGCATTGAGTGGTCGTGGTACCGTGGTCGTTTCGCGCGATGAGAAAAAAGTTTTCCCCGGTGCAAGTCGGGCGAGTAATTTAGAGTCGGCGATTGCGGAAGCCGAAAAATTACCGTGGTCGGGTCCCACTTGGATAACGGGTGGGGAAAGAATTTACGCCGAAGGATTAGCGCATTGTTCCAAACTTTACATCACGCGCATCCATCAAGATTTTTTGGGTGACCGAACTTTTCCGAAAGATTGGCAAAAAACTTTTACCCGTTTGGTGTGGTCGAAAGAAAGTCGCCAAGCCGATTTAAGTTACACTTTCGAAATTTGGGAACGCTGAATAAGGTCAATTACCCTGTGAATTAAGGGTTAATTTAGATTAGTTTGACTCACCTGAAATCGCTTCATTATCTCTCCCATAACGCTCTCGTATTTCAATGGATAGAATGCTGGCCTCCGAAGCCGGCGATTTGGGTTCGACTCCCAACGGGGGCACCACTTTAAGGTTTATTTTTCTAACTCGTGGCTCGCGGCTTTGCCGATCCAACTGAGCACGCCTATTCCAATTAAAGCATAAGCACAGGCCGAGGTTAAAAGCGTCGGGCGCATGCCCCAGACATCGGCTAAAACCGAGGTGACCATGCCGGCGAAGGGAAGCAGTCCAAAAAAACTTAAGCTGGCGACCGCGGAAACGCGTCCCCGAATTTCTTCGGGCGCACGTTCCTGAATGACGATATTACTGATGCCAATGAGGGTAGAAACGCCCAGCGCTAAGCAGACGAGCGATGCCGCTGCCCACAGGAAAACATCGGCCATACTTAAACTTAAGAGGGCGACGCAAATTAAGGTAACCGCCAAAATAATTAAATTAGGACGCCATTTATGCTTAACGAACGGTACTGCAATTGAACCGGTGAGTGAGCCGAGACCGGAACTCAACATGAGCCACCCGAGTTGTTGGGGTTCTAGTTGTAAAGTGTACTTGGCGTAAAGGGGGAGTAAAATAACCATCACGGGAAAAACGAACACCGTGTTTGTCGACATCAGTAAAATCATGGCGAAGCTGGGCCGATCCTTGAATACGTGACGAAAACCTTCTCCGATTCCGTGTTTACGTTTTTCTTCCTGAGCTACTGTGCCTTTCGCTCGTTTAGGTAGTGTCAGCAGGGCAATCATCAAGGCCAGAAACGAAAGTGCATTAATATAATAAGCAAAGGAGGCGCCGTAGTGGCCCACAATAAATCCGGCCATTGCTGGTCCGATTAAGCGTGTGCCGTGAAAGACCGCTCGATCAAAAGCAATCGCTTTGGCAACGTTGGCTCGACCGACTAATTCGGGAACTAATGCCGACGCCGCAGGCATTTCAAAGGCACCCGATATTCCCAATAAAAACGAGGCGAGAATGATATGCCAAATTTGAATATCCCCTTGGGCCACTAAATAACCTAAAAGCAGCGAGAAGAAAATTTGAACCACTTGGCAGATTTGGAGGATGGCACGTTTATCATATCGATCTGCATACAGCCCCCCAATCATCGAAAGCGCCAGAACGGGAAGACCGCCTGCCAAATTTACCCAGCCGACCATGACCGCGCTCGTCGTGAGACCAACCACAACCCAACTGTGCGCCATGGCCTGCATCCAAGTGCCCGTCATCGAAATCGCTTCACCGATGATATAGCGGGTAAACGCACCATTGGGGAAAGGGATAGATTCTTTCGAATCCTCCGTCGCCAGTGCTGGTTCCTTTTCTTGCATTTTCAGCAAGTAAGCCGATGTGACTGGGGGGACAATCTAAACTTCGATTATTTTGTAGCCGGGTCGCTGGCCTTCCACGCTTTATCGACGACTGGGCGGACTAATTTAACGATTTCAGCATAACCGGCGGCATTAGCATGCAGTGCTCCGTCACCTTCTTCGCGATAGTAAGCCGCGATGGCTTCGCCGTTCGGTTTATTCATCACCTTATTATGATCCACGTAATAAAGATTTTTTCCTGCCGCACAGAATTTTTGTAAGAGCTCGTTGAATTTATCAAATTCACTCCAATGGGCTTGGCGCTTAGGTGATTTGAGTCCGGCCATGATCACAAATCCGGCTTTCGGATTTTCTTTACGTAGTCGCTCAATGTATTGACGGATATTTTCGAGAACATCTTCGGCCTTACTGCCACCCGCGAGATCATTGGTGCCCGCAAAATAAATCACCACACGAGGATGATAGGGCAAAGCGATACGATCCATGGTCGAGAGGACTTCAGTGGTTTTGGATCCACCGAATCCACGATTAATCACCGGGTAGGGTTTGAAGTCTTGGGGGCCGCTCACCCAATATCGCGCTGAGCTTGAGCCTGCGATGAGGAGCGCATTTTGGGGAGGAGGAGTCACTTTGTCCTGCTCTACAAATTTTGCGATATCAGCAGCGTAGCGATCTTTTCCGCTGACCCTGGTAGCCGTTTCTTGCGCACCAAGCCAGGGCGCTATGAAAAGGAGTAAGTAAGTAAATAATTTCATTAAGAGCGGTAAGTTGGGGCTGGAAAGTAAGCGTGGAGTTTTTATAAGACAATAACGTATGCCCAATGTTCCTGGATTAAGAAGCCCTTATGAGACAACTCACGGATTCGTCTACTTTCCACGGATGCTGGATAAAATAAAACTGCATGCCGAAGGAAAACTCCATGCCGACTTCGTCAATAATCTCGGTAAAGCTTTTGATGATCGTTGCTGCCAATACCTAGGCGTTCCTTACGAAGAACTTAAAAACTGGGTACTCGCAAATCTACACGCTTCGAATGAGGACGCTTTGACCTGGGCGCAGTCATGTGGACGAAAATTATCATCCAACGATATCGATATTTGGAATTCTTTTATGACCAAGCGCGGTTGGCGCGATGAAGCGAATGAAACCTTGTTACGTCGCCTCAAGGAAAACGGCCTCAGTGCCGACGCTGGAGTCGATACGATGTTTGACTATATTGAAGTCGATGAAGGTCGAGCCCCGCGCCGAAAAGCACTCTAAACTTTATCTTAGGCGAAGTGTCCGAAGCCTCGACTGGTGATCACCGCACCATCAACTCGAGATTTAATTAAACCAGTTCCCTGGCTGACGATTCCGATATTTTTAATTGGGGTCTGCGGAAATTGTTTCTTAAAATTCGCTTCAAGTAAATCGGCCTGTTGGGCTTCGACACTAAACAGTAATTCATAATCTTCGCCGTCTTGTAAGGCATGTTCGA
>SIAU01000048.1 GCA_009691685.1 Opitutales bacterium | reverse complement strand
AGTTCCTCGCACGTTGCTTTGCGAAGTTTTTGAATCGAACCAAAGTGTTTTAAGAGGGCATCGCGTCGTTTGGGTCCCAGTCCAGGCATTTCATCTAAAATGGACTCACGTAGCTTTTGACTGCGTAAATCGGCATTAAAATCATTGGCGAAGCGGTGGGCTTCATCGCGAATGCGTTGCAGTAAAGTCAGACCAATATCATGGCGCGGTAATTTAAGTTCACGGCCATCAGGGAAAACAATGGTCTCTTCGCGCTTCGCTAAACCAATGAGTGGTGGGTGACTCAGCTCGTGTTCTTTAAAGGCGGCCAGCGCGGCTCCCACTTGGCCCAATCCGCCATCGATAATAATGAGTGCGGGAAACGCTCGATGTTCCTCATGGAGGCGGGTGTAGCGACGGCCGACCACTTCACGCATGGAGCGAAAATCATCATTCCCTTCAAAAGTTTTTATTTTAAATCTGCGGTAGCCATTTTTATCCGCTCGCCCATCCACAAATCTGACCATCGAAGCGACCGCTAGAGTTCCTGAGATGTGGGAAATATCAAAACACTCAATCGTTGAGGGAATAGCTTCTAAGTCTAAAGTCTCTTTGAGTTGATCAAGAGCGTGGGTTTCATCTCGGCGGGGCAGGGGATTCTCACGCAGGAATTTTCGAGATTTTTCGGTTGTACGTTCTAGGGCATCGAGCAGGTCGCGTAATTTGGCGGCCGTTTCATAATCCTGTTCGGCCGAAGCCTTTTTCATATCTTCCGAAACTTGTTCGGTCCACTCATCGAGTTGACCTTCTAAAAATTCACAGGCTCGTTGGACACGTTCGCCGTATTCTTCGACGGTGACTTCATTAGGAAACTTTTGAATTTGGGCCCGAGCGTCATTAAATAATCTCCAGCGTCCATCGGGCAATAGCTCAGGAGTTGTTTCTGCTAAAATAACTCCGAATTTTTTGCGCATTGCCGTGAGGGTCCGACGGACCGCTTGTTGATGCGGAAAGGGTCCATAATATCGGCAGGACTCCGTCGTACGCATGCGGACGATGCGAAAGCGAGGAATCGGATCGCTGATATCGACCCGGATTTGGGGGAACTGTTTATCGTCGCGAAAAAGTATATTCCACTTCGGTCGCCAGCGCTTAATCAATTTTCCTTCTAATAAGAGAGCTTCGGTTTCACTGCGCACTTCATGCCATTCAAGATCTCGGACCCGATCCATCATCGCGGCCACTTTGGGGGCGAGTCGGGCTCGTGGAACGAAATAAGAATCCAAGCGTTTCTTAAGATTCTTCGCTTTTCCTACATAGATAACCAAGCCCGCGGCGTCTTTCATCAGGTACACCCCGGGGGTGCGAGGGGCTCGACGGGCCTTCGCTTTGGCTGAAAGTTCTTCGGGGTTAGTTTGCATTCCTGTGCAGGCCTCTTTTACTAACCTTACTGCCCCGTCACCCGCAAATGGATTCCATTATTAAATGTCAGCGCGAAGTCCTCGTTATCAACATTGGAAACGAGTTGTTGGATGGTTTAAGAGAAAATGGGCATTTGCTTTGGCTGGGTGAACAATTAGCTCGTCGAGGTTTACCGATTACTCGTTCGGTGGTCTTACGCGACGATGCCGCAGAAATTTCTGAAGAGATTAAAAAATCTTGGGGCAAGTATGATTTAATTGTGACGACGGGTGGCCTGGGGCCGACCTCCGATGATCAGACTCGTGCCTCGATCGCGAAAGTTCTAGGCCTGAAATTAGAACGTGTTGAATCCGCGGCAAAAAATCTCGAAACCTTGTTTACAAAAATCGGCCGAAAAGTTTCTCCCGCTGATTTAAGTCAATGCACTGTTCTTGAAGGCGGAGAGAGTTTGTCCAATCCGCATGGCACCGCTCCAGGAATTTTTTATTGTGATGGTCGGACGACTTTAGTGATGTTACCTGGTCCAATTTTAGAACTTCATCCGATGTACGAAAATGAAGTGATTCCGAGACTTTGCTCCATCGGTTGCGCCTCTGATGGTGAAGCCTATGTCCAAGTACGCACTTTTGGAATCGGTGCCGTGCCTTTAGAGCAAATTGTCCGTCCTTTAATTATTGAGGGCATGGCTCTCACTTTCGGTACTCATACTGGAATTGTGGATGCACGAATCACTTCTGGCACGAGCGGAGCTTGTTCGAAGAAGCTTTGCGAAGTCGCTAAATCCATTCGTGATGCGGTGGGCGACGACTTTGTTTGTACCGGACACTCTTGTTTGGCGACTATCGTAGTCGAACAGTTGCGCAGTATGGAAAAAACCATCGCTTTGGCGGAATCATGTACCGGTGGTTTATTGGCCGACTCCTTTACCGATATTCCAGGTGCTTCCAAAGTTTTTGCCGGCTCTGCGGTGTGTTACAGTAATGATGCCAAAATAAACATTTTAGGAATCTCAGAATGTCTGCTCGCTCAGCACGGTGCCGTTTCGGCCGAATGCGCCGAGGCGATGGCGGCAGCCGCGACCGAAAAATTCGGGACGGACTATGCTTTGTCGGTGACCGGATTTGCTGGCCCCGGTGGTGGCACCGATGAGAATCCTGTCGGTACAGTTTTTATTGGTTATGCGACCCCCACCGGAGTTTGGTCTAAAAAAGTTTTCATGCACGGTGATCGCGGTCAGGTTAAACTTCGTGCCGTAAACACCGCACTCGATTGGATGCGCCGTCACATCACGAAATACGGTGTCGAAGACTGTATTCGCCGGTCCTAATATCTGGATTGCTAGAAATGCTGTTGCCTCTCGGGGGTGACCAGTGAAATTAAGGGCGTGCCCGATTTTCTTGCAGTCATTTCCGGTAAAGACGAATTCCTCGTCGAGGAAGACGCCCTTAAATTTTATCGCGAGGCGGTTAAGAAAGCTGGGAGTGATGCGGATACCCAGATTATTTCCGCACAAATTACGCGAGTAGAAGATGCCCTACAAATCGAGCGCGAATTTTCTGAGGCGGTGGCTACGCTGTCGATGTTTGGCGGAAAAAAAGTCATTTGGCTTCGCAATTTAAATTGGATGTCTGGTGCTAGGCATTCGAATTCGGACGAAGTTGAAGAATCTCTGACTCATATGCTCGAACTGGTCGCCAAGAGTAACGACAAGGTTTCGATTATTATTTCAGCCTCACCCTTGGACGGTCGTCGCAAAGATCTCCAAGTTTTAAAACCCGTAGCCAATGAATTCATTGTGCACACCTTCGCTGCGCCCAAACCCTGGGAAAGTCAGGGTGAACAAACAATCATGCAGATGGCTAAAGTAACGGAGAAATTTAAAAAGTTAGGGATTAAATTTGAGCCCGATGTGCCTGAAGTTTTGGTGGGTCGAGTCGGCGAATCCACGCGCATGGTTTTAATGGAAGTCGAAAAACTCGCCATCTACGTAGGCCCCGGTGGAACCGTCAAAGCGCGTGATGTACTTTTTATCGTCCCCCCTTTTGGCGACGGAGAATTTTTCGAACCCATTGAAGCTTTCGCGGCTCGTGATTTAAATTGGGCCTTGGAATCTCTGGAGCGTTATTTTTTTAATGAAAGTTCGTGTCGTCCATTAATCGCCGCCTTGCAGAACAGAATTCGTTTACTCATCCAGATTCGTTCCTTGGCTGATTCAGGTGATTTGAAAATTACTGCGACAGGGATTCCTAAGGGCCAACTTGAAGTGGCCGCGGGTCGACACAGTGCGACTTTCGGTTCGGCCACAAAATCATCAGCCAATGTTTTTTCGCAAAATCCTTGGTATTTAACGACCCAAGTGGCCCCCGCGGCATTCCATTATACCTTGAGTGAATTGATTGATTTACAGTTAGGCTGCACCGAATGCTTCGATATTTCTAACTCCGGAGGGGATGATGAGGTCGCCCTGCGCGCCCTATTCTTGAGAGCGCTTGCCGTTCGTCGGTAAAAATGATACGACACACTTGAAAATGGATACCGACTTCGTTCCCAATGTTTTAGCCGATCGCTACGCTTCGGCGGCGATGAAGTCTATTTGGTCGACCCGTGGTAGAGTTGTTTTGGAACGCGAGTATTGGATTGCGGTGATGAAGGCGCAAAAAGAATTAGGCCTAGAGATTCCAGTGAACGCGATTGCGGCATACGAAAAAGTAAAAGACCAAGTTGATTTAAATTCGATTCGTCAGCGCGAAGAAACTACCCGCCACGACGTGAAAGCGCGCATCGATGAATTTTGTGCACTCGCCAGATTCGAACACGTGCACAAGGGTCTCACGAGTCGCGACTTAACGGAATCCGTCGAGCAACTCCAAGTTTACCGATCCCTTCAATTAATCCGCGCCAAAGCGGTTGCGTCGGTCGTGGCACTGGCCCGTCGAGCGGAAGCCGATGGCGCGCTTTTAATTTCGGCCCGCACGCACAATGTTGCCGCTCAGCCGACCACGGTTGGCAAACGCTGGGCCATGTTTGGCGAGGAATGTTTACGCGGCTTAAACCAAATCGATGCGCAGATTAATCAATTTGCGGCGCGCGGACTCAAGGGCGCGGTCGGAACACAGTTAGATCAACTGACACTTTTTTCGGGCGATAAACAAAAAGTAGCCCAATTAGAAAAGCAGGTTTTGGTTCACTTAGGTATCCCGCATGTCTTAGGTGCCGTCGGACAAGTCTATCCACGTTCGATGGATCTCGAAGTGGTATCGGCATTATTATCTTTGGCCTCTGGCCCTTCATCCTTCGCGAAAACCTTGCGACTCATGTCGGGTCACGAATTAGCGAGCGAAGGATTTTTACCTGGTCAGGTCGGTTCCTCAGCCATGCCGCACAAAATGAATGCACGTACCTGTGAGCGCATTAACGGATTCCATGTAATCCTTCGTGGGTACTTGGCGATGGCTGCATCATTGTCGGGTGAACAATGGAATGAGGGCGACGTTTCTTGTTCAGTCGTCCGTCGTGTTATGCTTCCCGATAGTTTTCTGGCGATTGATGGATTACTCGAAGCCTTTTTAACCGTCTTGGCTCAGATGGAAGTTAATCAGTCGGTCGTAGAGCGAGAATCGAAACATTATTTACCGTTCTTAATGACGACCACTTTCTTAATGGAAGCCGTCAAGGCGGGGGCGGGTCGCGAGCAGGCTCACGAAGCGATTAAGGAACACGCTGTTGCGGTAGCTAAAGATTTACGTTCCGGTAAGATTGAGAAAAACAATTTAGTGGAACGTTTGGCTGAAGATTCACGTTTGCGGTTAACTCGATCTGTCTTGGATAAAGCGATGGCTCAAGCGGGGGAGTTGACGGGTATGGCCCAGGCCCAGGTTGATGCCTTTTCACAGTCGGCACAGGCTTGGCTGAAAAAAGTCCCCGAGGCGGGCAAAATTAAGCCTGGGCGGATTCTTTAGTATCAATAAGTCCCCAAGAAAAGGGTGGGGTTGGTTTTCCGTATTGCCAATAGGCGAGGGGCTAACCAAAACCCCATTTTAACCCTCTTCACACTACTATGTCCTCCTTATCTGGAAATCTTCTCGTCGCACAAAGCGGCGGACCCACGCCGGTGATTAACGCCAGCCTCGCTGGTGTGATTGCTGAAGCCCTCAATCATGAAGACGAAATTGTCGATATCTTGGGTGGCTTGAATGGTATTCAAGGTGTCTTACACGAACAGTTGATCGATCTCGCAAGCGAAACTCAACAAACTTTACGTAACCTCGAGCACACCCCTGGTGCCGCTCTCGGTACCTGCCGCTATAAAGTTAAAAAAGCGGAAGACTTCGATCGCATCCTCCAAGTTTTTGAAGCGCACAATATCCGTTACTTCCACTACATCGGTGGCAACGACTCTCAAGACACCGCTGCAAAAATTGATGCCCTGGCGAAAGAGCGCGGTTATGAACTTCGTGTGATTGGCGTACCTAAGACAATCGATAACGATTTACCATTAACCGATCACTGTCCTGGATATGGTTCGGTAGCTAAGCATATCGCCTTGACCGTTCGCGAAATGTCCTTGGACAATGCCGCGATGGGACAGAACGATTTCGTATCGATTTTAGAGGTAATGGGCCGCAATGCAGGTTGGTTAGCGGCTTCTTCAGTCTTAGCTCAACGTCGCGAAAAGAGTGACGACAATGGCAAGAACGCATCCAAGAACACTCACTACGGATGCACGGCTCCGCACATCGTTTTACTTCCTGAAGTTCCTTTTAACGCCGATAATTTTGTGCAACGCGTACAAGAAGTTTTAAAACACAACGCACACTGTTTCGTGGTTGTTTCGGAAGGTGTTCAAGACGAAGCCGGAAATTATTTAGGAGCAGATACTTCCAGCACTGATGCTTTCGGTCACGCCGTGCTCGGTGGTGCCGGTGAATATTTACGCACTCTGGTGGAAGGCCGTTTCGATGGCGTTAAGGCTCGTGCTTCTAAGCTCGGTATTTCGCAACGCTCAGCTTCACATAATTCTTCCAAGACCGACGTCGAAGAAGCCAAGCTCTGCGGACGCGAAGCCGTCAAAGCGGCGATCAAAGGTGAGTCCGGCAAAATGGTTATCTTACATCGTTCCACCAAGGAGCAGTATGCAGTCGAAACCAGCCTGGCTCCTCTCACGGACATCGCTAATGGCGTCAAAGCATTCCCCGAGAAGTGGATTGGCGAGGACAAGATGTCCATCCATCCAGAATTCGTTCGTTATGCGTTACCTCTCATCCAAGGTGAGTTGCAATTACCTTATGAACAAGGACTTCCACGATACGCTCAGCTTTCAGCAGTGCGTGTTCAGCGTAAGTTAGAGGCTTATCAAACTG
>SIAU01000047.1 GCA_009691685.1 Opitutales bacterium | reverse complement strand
CCTTTCCCCTTTACAAAAGCCCCCCCGTGGTCTTTGTTCCGACCCTTTCCGCCATGCAAAAGACCCGCAAGTCGATCTCCAAACGCTTCAAGATTACCGGTACCGGTAAAGTGATGCGCAAGTCCCCTAACGGACGCCACCTTCTTAGTTCTAAGTCGCGCAAGCAACGTCGTCGCGCCAATAAAGACAAGCGCGTCGACTCCGGTTTCGAAAAGAAAATGTTGGCTTCCATGCCATTCGCGTAAATCGACTGCCTAAAATTTCTGGCCGACCGGGTGTTCATTAAGGCGACCCCCAGGCCATTAAACTAACCATAAAAACAACATACCAACATGCCTAGAGCAACCAACGGTCCAGCTACCAAAGCACGCAAACGTCGTGCGATTCGCGCAGCTAAGGGCTACTTCGGAAATAAATCACGTCTCTACATCTACGCTCTCGAAGCTGTACAACGTGCCCAAAAATTCGCTTACCGCGATCGTCGCAAAAATAAATCGACGTTCCGCCAATTGTGGATCGTGCGTCTTAACGCCGCCTGTCGTCCTCAAGGTATCAGCTACAGTCGTTTAGTGAATGGCCTCAAAAAGGCTAACATCACGATCGACCGCAAAAATCTCAGCGAGCTCGCTATTCATGACGCCCCAGCTTTTGAGGCAATCGTGACCTTGGCCAAAGCCGCTCTGAAGAAGTAAATCTTCCTTTGAAACGATTTAACAAGGCCCCGATTATCGGGGCCTTGTTGTTTCTGGAGTGCTTTCGCTTGCCGATTTCCTTCTCCATCGCACAAATCTAACCCATGCAGCAACAGCTAGCCCAGCTCGTCGCCACCGCCCAGGCCGAATCCAAATCCGTCACGAATCGTGCCGAGATGGAAGCTTTCAAAGCCCGCGTGGTCGGTCCCAATGGTTCACTCACCGCTGCGATGAAAGGTATGGCGACTCTTTCCAAAGAAGAACGTCCCATCGTTGGTAAATTAATTAACGAAGCAAAAAAATCGGTCGAAGAAATTCTCGCCGCACTGCTCACCAAAATTGAAGACGCTGAAATTGGCTCCGCTCTCGGCACTCCGCTCGATCCTACTTTAACCGGCAACGAAACTCCCGCGGGTTTCATTCATCCGCTTTCTCGCACGCGCGAAAAAATTCTTAATACTTTTAAGAAATTAGGATTCACCATCGCCGAGGGTCCCGAAATCGAAACGGAGTGGCATTGCTTCGACGCACTCAACACGCCCGCCGATCACCCGGCGCGTGATATGCAAGACACGCTTTATCTTCCTAAATCATTTCGCTCCGTCGACGCTCCTCGCCGCGGTGAAGAAGCCCTCGTCTTACGTACTCACACTTCCAGCGTGCAAATTCGTACGCTCCTGAATCGTAAACCTCCTTTCCGTATCGTGGCGCCTGGTCGTTGCTTCCGTCGTGATGCCGTCGACGCTACGCACTCCGCCAACTTCCACCAAATCGAAGGTCTCTGGATCGATCATCAAGTTACTTTAGCCGACTTGCGCGGAATTCTTGATTTCTTCGTCAAAGAAACTTTCGGTGCTGACGCCGAAATTCGCCTTCGTCCTTCTTACTTCCCATTCACTGAACCGAGTTTTGAAATGGATTTACGTTCACCTAATCTGGGCCGTCTCTCCAATCGCTGGATTGAAATTATGGGCTGTGGTTTGGTTGACCCCAAAGTCCTCGAGCTTTGTGGATTAAATCCTAACGAATATTCCGGCCTCGCCTTCGGCTTGGGCCTCGAACGTATCACCATGCTCGTTCATGGCATCGACGATATTCGTCACTTCTATAACAACGATCTACGCTTCCTGCGTCAGTTCGCCTAAATCATGAAAGCCTCTTTTCAAGCGCTCGGTCGTCACGTGGATCTTTCCGGAGTCACTCCTGAAAAACTTTCCGAAGTTTTACCGATGCTCGGGCTAGAAGTTGAATCGATTCATTCATTCGGCCTCGCCCCATTGCCATTAGTCGTCGTTGGCGAAATTCAAGCTTCTGAAAAACACCCGCAAGCGGATCGTCTCAGTGTTTGTCAGGTCGATGTCGGTGATGGAACCATTCGTCAAATTGTCTGCGGTGCTAAAAATTTCAAAGTGGGTGACCGCGTTCCCGTTGCTCTTCCTGGTACAATCATGCCTAGCGGATTCGAAATCAAAGTTTCGAAACTGCGCGAAGTAGAATCGCAAGGGATGATGTGCTCATCCGAAGAATTGGGCCTCGGTAAAGGTGAAGATGGTTTATTAATTCTGACCGCTCAAAAGCCCGCCATCGGAACCCCCTTAAATAAACTCTACGGTAAGCCTGATTCCGTTTTAGAAATTTCCGTCACGCCTAATCGTGGTGACTGCCTGGGCTATCGTGGCCTCGCTCGCGAAGCCGCCGCCGCATTGGGTTTAACTTTAAAGCCAATCAACGTTAAAACAGCCGCCGGACTTTCCACATCCGCTTCCGCGAAAGACGCTTTTAAATTTGTCCGTTCCGAAAATTCTTTCTGTCCTTATTACACCGCTCGCACCTTGCGTAATGTTAAAGTAGGTCCGAGCCCCGATTGGCTCCGTCGTGATCTCGAAGCTGTCGGTCTTCGTCCCATCAACAACGTCGTTGATATTACCAATTGGGTCATGCTCGAACTTGGACAACCCTTGCACGCTTTTGATGCCGCTAAAGTAAAAGAGGGGATTGAAGTGCGTGCCGCTAAAGCTGGCGAAGAACTAACCTTGCTCGATGGTAAAAAACTTTCCCTCGATGCTACTTCATGGGTAATCGCAGACGCACAACGTCCTTTAGTTCTCGCTGGTGTCATGGGCGGCGTAGATAGCGGAGTCTCTGCTACCACTAAGGATATTATTCTAGAGTCTGCATGGTTCGTTCCCGGTGAAGTGCGCCGCATCGCTCGTCGCGCTGGTATTTCAACCGATTCTTCCTATCGCTTCACGCGTGATGTGGATCCTGCCGGTGTTGAACTGGCTTCACGTTTGGCGACCGATTTATTAATCGAACTCGCGGGTGCTGAAGTAGTCGGTCCCGCCGTCAGCACAGGTAAACCTCCACGCGCTGATGTTAAAATCGAACTCCCTGCTGGATTCGTCGCCACTAAGTGTGGCACACCCATTACCGACGCCGATGTCGTGAACGCCTTACAAAAACTCGGCTTCACGGTCGAAAAATCCAAAGAAGGTTTCAGTGTCACCGTTCCCTCTTTCCGTTCTGATGTAACGCGTCCGATTGATTTAGTTGAAGAGTTTATTCGTATCTACGGAACCCACCAAATTCCTGCGGGCCGTCCGATTGCTCCATTGCCCGGCGATGAAGATACACGCTCCTCAGTTTTCACCCGCGAAGTTGCCTCACGTCTCGTGGGCGCTGGTTTCTCTGAGTGTTGTCATTACACCTTGCGTGATGTCTCAGAAATTGAACGCACAGTCGGTGCCGAGCATGCAAAACTTCTCGCACTGGAAAATCCATTAACTACTGATCAGTCTCACGTTCGTGCCTCTTTAGTTCCTGGTTTAGTCGGTGCTCTTTCGCGAAATGTCGCGGTGAATGCTGACCCTCGTGGATTCTTCGAAGTCGGCGTAGTCTTCCGTCCTCAAGCCGATGGCGCTGTCCGCGAATTTTTATCCGTCGCTTTCGCTGCTCCCGCCGAAGCCCTCGTTCGCTCATGGAAAGTTCCTGCTTCGTTCGATATCATTAAAGCGAAACGCTTCCTGCAAGATATTGCCCAATTGGCTGGTGTAGCTGTGCCCCGACTTTCTTTCACCGATGCCAAGTCTGCACTCTGGCAATCTGAACACGCCGCGAATTTAAGTGATCGTGGACGTTCGGCTGAAGGTGCGTGTGGTGTGGTTGAACTTCGCTGGACACGTTCAATGGGACTCAAGGGTTCTATCATTGCCGGTGAAGTCATGTTCCCTCGTTCGAGTTTTGCTGATGTTCAACGCATTCCACGCTTCGAAGCCTTTTCATCCTTCCCGCCTGTGACCCGAGACGTTGCGGTCATTGTTCCCGTCGCTACCTCTGCCTCCGAAGTGCTCACGCGAGTTCAACAAGCCGCTAGCAAAGCCGCTGGTAAGGAATTTGATTTAGAATACGTTAACTGTTTCGATGTGTTTAATGGACCGGGCTTACCCGAGGGTTCCAAGAGCTTGGCTTTTGAAATTCGCTGGCGCCACAACGACCGCACACTCACCGATGAAGAAACGAATCGCGCGTTGAGTGCGGTCATCGCTGCACTCGAAAAAGGAGCCGGCTGGGTCATTCGTAAATAACTATGGCTAAAGGTTTAGACATCGATCACTTGGCGAAATTAGCGCGTCTTAATTTAACTGCTGAAGAAAAAGTTCTGTATTCTAATCAGCTGACTCATGTTCTGACCTATTTCGAAACGCTCGCAAAGGCTGACTTACCTGCAGTTTCTGACGTCGCCATGGTCGTTACCGAAAAAGCATTAAGAAGCGATGAACCCGGAGTGTCTCTGGGTTCTGATGCTGTCACTAAAATTGCTCCTGCCTCCCATGACGGACAGATTTCTGTGCCTCGGGTAGTGGATGATGAATCCTAAGATATGGCTGAAGAGATTTACCAATTATCCGCCACTGAAATTTCCAGCCGTCTTGCGGCTGGCAAACTCACCTCTCGTGCGGTCGTTGAGGCGTTGATTGCTCGTTATCATCAACTCAATAAAAAGATTGGGGCGTTTACTTCGCTCGATGAAAAAGATGTGCTCGACCAAGCCGATGCCTCAGATACTCGACGCAAAACTGGTAAAGTTTTAAGTCCTCTCGATGGTATTCCTGTCGCGATTAAAGAAAATATCGCGGTGAAGGGTCAGCCACTCACTTGTTCGAGTAAGATGTTGGCGAATTTAGTTTCACCGTACGACGCGCACGTCGTCGAAGCTTTGAAATCAGCCGGCGCAATTATTTACGGTCGTTTAAACATGGATGAATTCGCAATGGGTTCTTCGACCGAGAATTCGGCAATTCAAAAAACTTTTAATCCATGGGATCTCACCTGTATTCCAGGCGGATCTTCGGGTGGCAGTGCCGCCTCCTTAGCTTCTGGTTTAGTTCCCTTAGCCTTAGGTTCAGATACCGGTGGTTCCATCCGCCAACCTGCTTCGCACTGCGGTATTGTGGGCATGAAACCGACCTACGGTTTGGTTTCACGTTTTGGTCTCGTGGCTTTCGCCTCTTCACTGGATCAAATTGGTCCGATGGCACGTACGGTCGCTGACTGTGAATTGTTGCTTAAAGTTTTAGCGACTCCTGATGCGCGTGACATGACTTGCTTTGACTCGACTCAACGCAAACAACTTCCCGTTGCACCAGAAAAATCTTTACGCATCGGCATTCCTAAAGGTTTGCTCGGAAAAGGGGTAGGTGCTGAAGTCGCTGCCGCTACCCAAGCTGCGATTGATTTCTATAAGTCCAAAGGCGCTACGATTGTTGAAGTGGATTTACCTTCGTCCGATTTAGCCGTTCCTACTTACTACGTCGTCGCTACCGCCGAAGCCTCATCTAATTTAGCACGCTACGATGGCGTACGTTATGGTCATCGTTCCGCTAACGCCAAGACTCCCATTGAGATGATGACGAATAGTCGCTCCGAGGGTTTTGGTCCGGAAGTGAAGCGTCGAATTCTTTTAGGTACATTCGTGTTAAGCGCTGGATACGCCGATGCGTATTACGTGCGTGCCTTACGTGCTCGTTCTAAAATTCGCGCCGAACATTTAGCGGCACTCGAAAAAGTGGATATGATTTTAAGTCCGACCGTTCCGACTCCGGCCTTCAAAGTCGGCGAAAAGGTGTCCGATCCTCTGCAATTATACCTTGAGGATATTTTCACGATTCCTGCTAATCTTGCCGGTTTACCAGCAGTTTCCGTACCTTGTGGTAAGTCGGGCCATCTCCCTGTAGGTTTCCATTTAGTCGGCGCTCCATTATCAGAACATAAACTATTTGCGGCGGCTCAATTATTTGAGTCGGCTCATTCATTCGCTAACCAACAACCGACCCTATGAGTAACGAATGGGAAATAGTCATCGGTCTTGAGGTTCACGTCCAACTGCATACCCGATCTAAAGTTTTCGCCTCCTCCTCTTGGGGTTTTGGTAAAGAGCCTAATGAACAAGTAGATCCTGTGGTCTTAGGATTGCCTGGAACCTTGCCCGTGGTGAATCGCGAGGCCGTTGAGAAATCGATTCTCTTCGGTTTAGTCGTGGATGCAGAAATTCCCGAACAGTGTGCGTGGGATCGCAAAAATTATTTCTATCCCGATAATCCAAAGAACTATCAGCTCACTCAAAAAGATTTCCCTGTCACGATGGGTGGCAAAGTAGAAATCGAATTACCGGGTGCCGCTCGCAATATTATGGGCGAACATAAGTGGATTCGTCTGCACCACGCTCACTTAGAAGAAGACGTCGGTAAATTAAGTCACTCGGGTAGCGGTTCACTTGTAGATTATAACCGTGCGGGTGTTCCTTTATTGGAAATCGTGACCGAGCCCGACTTACGTTCCGCCGCCGAAGCCTCCGCTTTCCTTAATGCTTTAGTAGTTAAATTAACTCAAGCGGGCGTGGCTGATTGTGACATGGAGAAAGGGCAGTTACGTTGCGATGCCAACGTTTCGGTTCGTCGCATGGGTGATACCCAATTAGGTACACGTACCGAGACTAAGAATTTAAATTCTATTTCCGGTGTAAGAGATTGTATTATTTACGAGTCCAAACGTCAGATTGCCCAAATCGAAGCCGGAAATAAAATCACGCAAGAAACTCGAGGCTGGAATGCTGAGATGTCACGTGGTTACGTTCTGCGCGACAAGGAAGACGCCCATGACTATCGCTATTTCCCTGATCCAGATATTCCAACGCTCAAGATTTCACGCGAGACAGTGAATCG
>SIAU01000012.1 GCA_009691685.1 Opitutales bacterium | reverse complement strand
GCCATCGATTCAAGAAACGGTAAACATTCGGCGGCCGTGGGTTCGTTTTCTTTAGAATTTCTATCGCTGGTTTTTTCTTTTTTAGCCGCCCCCACTTCTTCGACCTTCAGCGGTTTCCAATCTTTCATTTGTAACTTACGTAACGCATCACGGCGATGAGGTGCCTCAATCACTCCTTCAACCACGGCGCCCTGACTATCGCGAGCAGTGTAAGTGAAAGATGCCATAATTATTCGTTAGAACTTAAATTACGGACCAACTCATCAATGGTCGTTAATCCGGCCACTACTTTCTCCCAGCCGGCTCGGACTAATGGACGCATGCCATTGGCAATGGCACGATCCGTTAAATCGCGGTTACTCACTCGCGTGATAATTAAATCGTGCAGCGGCTTCGGATGGAAAATTTCGAAGACGCCGACGCGACCACGATAACCGGTGTTGCGACAACGGCGGCAACCCACGGGCTCGCGCAATGAGGTGACTTGGTTTAATTCAGGTTCACCCATACCCAAGGATTCCAAGGCGGGTAATAAACGCGTGCGGCTTACAGGTACATCTTTAGCACAATCGGGACAAAGTCGGCGAACGAGTCTTTGGGCAATGACGAGCTCAACCGCTGATCCCACTAAGAATGGCTCCACGCCCATGTCGATTAATCGGGTAATCGCTCCCGGTGCATCATTGGTGTGCAGCGTAGAAAATACTAAGTGACCCGTTAATGAGGCCCGAATAGAAATTTCGGCGGTTTCTAAATCGCGAATTTCTCCCACCATAATCACATCAGGGTCTTGGCGCAAAGTACTACGCAAGGCATTCGCGAACGTGAGTCCTATTTCTGCTTTGGTTTGCACCTGATTAGCGCCTGGTACTTCGTACTCGATTGGATCTTCAATCGTGACGATACGTAAGTCGGGAGAATTAATTTCTCTCAGGAAGGCGTTCAGGGTGGTGGATTTACCTGAGCCCGTTGGGCCGGTGACTAAAATAATGCCGTGCGGATAATCTAAAACCTTTCGAATGATTGCTTGTTCGTCGAGCGACATACCAATGCGGTTCATATCATAGGCTTCTTTTCGCTGATTGAGTAAACGCAGCGAAACCGATTCAGCATAAATCGTGGGAATCGTCGAAACGCGGATATCTAAAACATTTTTTCCGTCACGGAAATTAATCCGTCCATCTTGGGGCAAGCGACGTTCGGAAATATTCAGCCGCGCCATAATTTTTAAACGCGAAATAATTGCGTCTTGGAAGCGGGCTAAATTATCGGGCAACGGCACGGGGATAAGAATTCCATCGACGCGGTATCTGATTCTTAAATTTCCCTCTTGGGGCTCAAAATGAACGTCGGTCGCACCTTCCGCCACGGCCTGAGATAAAACATCGGTGACAAATCGAACCACCGCGGCATCAGCATCAGCTTCACCATCAGCGGTGGCTGATTCCAGGGCAGGTAAATCTTCGCCTTCATCGTCTAAGCTTCCGCCACCCACACCGTAGTTTTCATTGATGAGTTGAGCCACCCGTTCGGGCAGAGCGAGAAACCATTTCGGACGACGGGCAGAAAAAGTGCTGATCCAATCGAGCGTATCGCTGTCGGGCGGGAGGGGAGAAATTAAGTTAATTCGACCCTCTTCGGCACCCGCAATTAAAACGGGGACCACTTGAGTTTCGCTCGCCAATCGCGCGGGTAAAATTTTTACCCCATTCGGATCAATCGCGGGTTCCTCTAAAACGGTTAATCCGGTAGTTTGCGCTAACTGGTTTAATAAGGCAGCTTCGGTAATATTTAATTGTTGGGCGAAAACCTTGAAGCGATTTTCCCGTGACGTCTCGTTGATTAAACTAAGTGCAGCATCACTGAGTTGGCCAGTAAGGCTCACGGGCAATCCATGACGAGTGGCCAACGACATAAACTTATTTATTAACGGGCTCAGCCGGAGATTGTTTAAGAGTCTTATTTACCTCTTCCCCAATCGCGGTGGCATTAATTCGACTTATCGCATTTAAATTATCCACTGCGGAATTATTTAAAACATAGGGTCTCATAAATATAACCAATTCTGTGCGGGTGGTTGATTTGGTCGACGATCCAAGCCAATCACCAATAAATGGGATGGGGCCAAGACGGTTAGCATCGTTAAGACTTTGCGTGCGCTGCAATCCACCGAGCACAATAATTTCACCGCTCTTGGCGCTGACGAATGAGTCGGTGGAGCGTCGACCAATAATGGGTTGAAGATTTCCATCTAAGGTTACTTGGCCTAAAATATCTTCTACTTGTTGGGTCACCTGCATTTGTACCGAGCCATCTTTTCCGATGAGTGGCAGGACTTTTAATTGTATGCCAATATCGCGCTGGGAAACAGTTGAGCTGCTCACCAGACCTGAAGTGCCCGCAGTGGATTGGGTACCGGTGATCACGGGACGAGATTCGCCCACAAAAATCGTCGCTTCTTTATTATGAGTAGTCGTGATGGTGGGAACAGAGAGAATTCGTGTGTCGGTTTTAGTGGGAGTAGTAGACAGTGCAATAATTCCGGTGAGATCATTTCCTGCAGCCAAGGTGGCAAAGGCGGAGCCATTTCCGGCCAGCGTACCGCCACCAAAGGTGCTGCTCACTCCAATTAATTTTCCGCTACTTACATCCAGCCCGAGGGCATTAATTCCACTGGTGTCTTCATCTTTTAGTGTAACTTCAGCGATGACCACTTCCACGCGCACCTGCGGAAGAACCACGTCTACTTTATCAATGAGTTGGCGGAGTAATCTTAAGTCATCCTTTGTTCCGGAAACTACAATTGAGTTACTGCGGATATCGGCCAAGACCGTGGTCATGCTGCTGAATTCATCCGCCCCGTTTTGGGTGGCGGATGCATTCGCGGATGCATTCGCGGATGCCGCTGCGGGAGCCGCATTATTAGTGGCGGGGGTTGAATTTCGGTTCGTACCCGTAGCGGCCGCGCGTCCACCGGTGGCGGTGGTGGTGGCTTTGGTTTGTCCGGTAATAAGTTGAGTTAAGAGCGTGGCGACTTCAGTGGCGTTGGCGTGACGTAAAAAAATCACGTCGGTCATGGTGTTGGGATCGGCCGTGGCATCGAGTGTCTCAATAAGATTATCGAAGAACGTGTGTTGATCAGCAGAACCGAATAAAATAATTCGGTTGGTTCGTTCATCAGCGGTGAATGACGTGCCGGTGCTTAAACGAAAAGGTGCGCCCGCCGTTTGCGCGGGTGAGCGGAGTAATGTGGTGAGTTTATTAACAATGTCGGTAGCGATAGCGTGTTTGAGGCTATACATTTTGGTGGCCACCACATCTAGTTGTGGGCGATCGAGTTGATTGAGTAGCGTTTCGATTTTTTGCAGATTCATAATTGAATCTGTTACTAAGATAGCGTTGTTACGTCCGAAATAAACCGGCGGCGTGGCGAGAGTCGCATTCAGCATGCTCGCGATCTGGGCCACTACTTCCTGCCCATTAGCGTGCTTGAGTACAAAAATTTTGGAGGCAACGCGTCCACTCGAAGGTAAATTCAAAGTGCTTTCCATAATCAGCGAAGGCGATTCACTCTTCGCAACATTGTTGGGAACGACTTTTAAAAATCGGTCGCCTTGTTGAATAACGGCCACGCCATTAAGATTTAATAATGTCTCGATTGCTAAAAGAGCTTCGGCACGCGTCGCCCCCACTGGCAAATTCAGCGTATACAAATTAGGGGGCAGCGCTTGCGGACGTAATACCGTTTTACCGGTCCATTTTTGGAGAATATCTAAAACTTGCGCGACGGTATCATCGCGCAGTGAAACTGGACCGACTTTGTCGTTCGGCGATAATGTTGGAACGGGCGTGGCCACGGCGACGCCAGAGACAACATTAGTTTCCGCTGCAAAACCCGGGAAGACAGCAGTGGCGAGAGCCCCGATGATCAAAACATTCAAAAACTTCTTGGAATGAAATCTGGAGGTGAAAATAAACTTAGGGAGTAACACGAGAATCGGGGTTACCTTTATAACAACACGACCACCCAATAGTTCGATTGAATTTATTATCTAAAAAATCACCCAAATTCTGTATAGTGAACATTTTTTCACCTTTTGCTTGCTTTTATTCATATTTGGGAGATATTACGGATAAATTGATGCGTGACGATATCCCAGAATGGCTAGGTAAGCCACCCCATCGCGGTAGCGAAGCCTGGGAGATTTGGCTCATACAGTGGAGAAAATATGCACGCCATGAACTCAAGGATGATGCTGCCGATAGTCCTGAGTTTGATTACGGCCTGCTCTCAACCGAAGAGCGCTGGCGCGTGAATTTACGCCTAACCATCAAAGAGAATATCGAAGCTGGACGCGAGGGGCGATACCCACCCGAGGTTTCACCCAAATCGGTAACCGATCTTAATCACGCGGCGTTTGTTTCATGGCAAGTGGGCCGATCAACTCGCACTCAAGATTTAGATATCGATACAACTTCATTAGAACAGTGGGTCGCCAAACGAATCAATGCGCGACGCCAACGCATCGCCCACGGCATTCGTTATGGATTTTTAGCCGGCCTCGGTGCCGAAGCCACCGCACCTTCTTGGTCGACGCCCGATTATGTGGCCGCCTACGAAGCGGCCTGGGAGATGGGAAATTGTATCGCCATCGAAACTGACCCACGCTGAGGGTTGCGTTTTAAGCGCCCTCCCGTTATTCTGTTTTCTACAATATTTATACTATTTTATGGAAATCATCACCAGTCTCATCATTGGAATTATTCTGGGACTAGCCCTAGGTTACTACTTGTGGCGAAATCAAACGGGAAATAATCAAACGGAATTACAGGCAGAAGTTCTGGCTGCTAAAAATCTAGCCAGTGAGATCGAGAAAATTAAAGGGCAAGAACTAGCGCGAGTGGTGGGCGAACGCAATGTCGCCAACTTGCGCCTGACGGAGGTAGAAAAAGCCCTGTCCACAGCCCAAGAAGCTAAGGCCTCGGCAGAGCGAAGTCTCACCCAACTTCTCGAGTTAAAAGATGAAATTGAGAAACGCATGCGGGAAGCCTTTGCGAGTGCGTCACAGAGCCAACTCACCCAAGGTCGAGCTGATTTACTCTCCGCCGCCGAAGAAAAATTTGCTCCGTTTAGAAGTCAGTTAGATGAACTGAAAAAAACGAGCGCCGAATTAAAAGGTTCACTCACTGCAAATAATGAAAGTGCGGAGAAGGTGGCAAAAGAAGCACGCAAGTTAGCGGAAGCGATGACGTCGACAACTAAGCAAGGAAGTTGGGGTGAATTGCAGTTAAAGCGCGTAGCCGAATTAACCGGGATGTTGAAAAATATCGATTTCGTTACTCAGGAAACAAAAACGACCGAGGATGGAATTCTAAGGCCAGACTTAGTAGTCAAACTTCCAGGTGAAAGAAATATTATCGTCGATGCAAAAGCTCCCACTAAGAATTATATCGAGGCTCAGAATGCCCCAAATGAGACAGAGAGAACAAGATTGTTAAATGAATTTGCCTTAAAAATTCGTAATCACGCTAAACAACTCGGAGCCAAAGAGTATTGGAATCAGTACAAGCCAGCCCCAGAGTTTGTTATTTTATTTTTACCGAGCGAATCTCTATTCAGCGTAGCTCTTCAAATTGATCCCAGTCTTATTGAATATTCGTGGGACCAAAAAGTGGTAATTGCAACACCCACTACCCTTCTTTCAATTCTTCGAACGATTGCTCATTCATGGGATAGAGTTGATGTAGAAAAACGCGCCGAAACAGTAATAGAACTTGCCGAAAAACTCTACGAAGGAATTAGAATAACGAGTGAACACTTTGCGGATTCAAGCAAAGCGCTTAATGATGCTGTAAAATATCATAATAAAACCCTAGAAAACCTTCAGTCTAAGGTTTATGGGAATGCTGAAAAACTTATTACCGAAGGTGAGAGGCTGAAAAACGACCGTAAAGTTGAGCCAGGGGATGTTATTGATATTCAGGCCATCACCAACCTAGAAGATGCCAAGCGGAAGCGAAAAAATTCTTCACCTGATAATCCTACGGGCGAATTACCCAATAGTTAATTTTTCTTTAAATCAATGATTGCGAAAAAGAAGATTTTCTTCCTTTCTTCGACCTTCTCCCATGCGCGCCGCCAAAGAAACTGTTGTTAGCATCGAATACACTTTAAAAGATGATCGCGGAAATATCCTCGATACGTCGGTCGGCCAAGCGCCGATGGAGTACTTGCACGGCGCAAGTAATATTATCCCCGGACTTGAACAAGCGGTGGAAGGTTTAGTCGCGGGCGATTTCAAGGCGGTATCCGTCCCTCCCTTGTTAGGCTACGGTGAATACAGCGAAAAATTAATCCAACGCGTGCCGCTCGATCGCTTTGGCGAAAATAAAGTCGAAATCGGCATGCGTTTTCATGCAGAAACCAATTTAGGAATGCGCGTCTTGGTTATTCGTCATGTTGACGACAAAGAAGCCGTACTGGACGGAAATCACAAGCTCGCCGGCAAGACTCTTCATTTTGATGTAAAGGTCGTCAGCGTTCGCGCGGCTGAACTCAGCGAACTCGCCCACGGACATCCCCACCAATCCGGCGGTTGCTGTGGTGGCAGTAGTAGTGGCGGCGGATGTTGCTCGAGTGAGTCCGAGGGATCCTGCGACACCTCCGAGAAATCATCCGACGAAAAAGGCGGATGCGGTCAGGGTGGCTGTGGCTGCAGTCAGTAAGTGAAGGTTTTTAGTTTTATTATAATTCTAGTATAAGGTTATAAATAAAAGGGGTCGCTTAACTGTCCCCGCGATTTATGTTGGGTGAATGAAATCGTTTATTTTAGCCTGTTGTATCTTTCTTAATTTAAATGCGCATGCGGATGGTTTGCCCAGTTCGCGCGACAAATTAAACGATGAGTGTCGCAAGGCTAAAGGCGAATACTCGAAGTCACAAAAAGATTTAACATTGTTTCTTAAAGCCGTGGAAGGTTTTTGTGCCGTAGGCGCTTCGATCGTTGAAGCCAACGGGACTCCTATTCAGAAATCAACCCTGCCCCTTTCTAATTATCCAAGCGACGCACGGAGAGATCCAGGGAAGTCCAGTTATGATATAAAAATGAGAAATCATAATAATATACTTAAAACATTTAACCAGAAAATTAACTCTTTTAGATCTCCTTCCGCTTTAAGTCCTGTTGATATTCGTAACGTTGATCAATATATCCGGACTCTAGGTGAAGCCATTGAGGCACACCATAATGCCTGTCAAAACATCAGACACTAGGCCCAAAACCACTGCAGGTTAATTGCCGTATCGTCGCGGAAAGATTGTTTTACTGGGCAAGCTTCAGCGGCACGGATTAAACGTGGGCGTAATTCTTCGGGAATCCCTGCGGGCATAAACATCTTCACATCCAATTGTGCAATGCGACGTGGTGGAGTCGTCGACATATGTTTTTCTATTTCTACTTTGAAGCCCGTGAGGTCGAGCGGGATGGACTTAGCCTGGATACCGATAATGGTGATCAGACATGTGGCCACGGATGCCGCAGCAAGGTCGGTCGGCGAAAATGAACGGCCCTGTCCCTGATTATCCACGGGAGCATCGGTAATAATTTCTGTACCCGATGGCGCGTGGACGGCGCGCACTCTTAAGTCGCCCAAGTACTCGCACGAAATCTTAATACTCATAAAAAAAATCTATGAATTTAACGTAGGGAGGTCGAGGACAACCCACCGAAAACAAGGACTGGGCTAAACGCTTACGCGTCGCCGTCTTTACCAATCGCGTCCACTGGACAGCCTTCTAAGGCTTCCATGCACTTATCAATGGCTTCTTGGTTTTCGGGCTGTTTGAAAACGTAAGAGTAACCACCATCGTCTTGACGGGTAAAGTAGTCAGGCGCCGTTTCGCGGCAAAGATCACAATCGATACATTGAGTATCTACATAGAATTTCCCGGTAACACTCTCGGGATGTTTGTCTTTTTTATCAGCCATGATTCTTGGAAAAGTGAACAGTGGAGGGAGTCTGTCAAGATTCCGTGGTTAATTATCGCTCCTAAAGATTAAATTCCTAGAATGTGCGTTGACCCTTTTACGTTAATAAAGGTATTTATAATCATTCTCTCCGATGCCCGAAAACAGCGATAAATCCGACCAGAGCAGATACGCCTCTCGCGGGGTCTCGGCCTCCAAGACAGACGTGCATGCGGCGGTGGATAAGCTCGACCGAGGTCTTTTTCCAGGGGCCTTCTGCAAAATCACCCCCGATTATTTAACCGGCGACCCATCGCGCTGTGTGGTCACTCACTCCGATGGATCGGGCACCAAGGTCATCCTCGCTTATCTTTGGTGGAAAGAAACCGGCGACGCTAAAGTTTTTCGAGGCATCGCCCAAGACAGTATCATCATGAATATCGATGACCTCCTTTGCGTGGGTGCGACGAAAAAAATTATTCTTTCTTCAACTTTAAATCGTAATGCCAAAAGAATTCCCGGAGAAATTATTGCGGAACTCATTCATGGAACGGAAGAAATTTTAGCTCAACTGCGCGACCACGGATTAGAAATTTATTCAGGCGGCGGAGAAACGGCCGACATGGGTGACTCCACTCCCACCATCACCGTCGACTCCACCGCGACCTCACTCTTCAAAAGAGATGAAGTCATCGATGCCCATAATATCACGCCTGGACTTGCGATTATCGGCATCGCTTCGAGCGGAAAAGCTTCGTACGAAAAAAAATCTAACAGCGGTATCGGCTCCAACGGACTAACGAGCGCGCGCCACGAATTACTGTCTCATGATTACGCGGAAAAATATCCGGAAACTTTTGATCACGCGATTAATCAATCTTTAGTGTACTGCGGACCGCATAAATTAAATTCTCCGCTTCCCGATGCATCCATGACCGTGGGCGAAGCACTGCTTTCGCCAACGCGCACCTACACGCCACTCGTCATTCAACTCCTTAAAGAATTAGGGCCCCACGAAATTAAAGGGTTGATACACTGTTCAGGCGGGGCGCTGGCTAAATGCCTCCGCTTCGGCCAATCCGTGCATTATATTAAAGATAACTTATTCACAGCTCCCCCTATTTTTAGTGAGATTGCGAGGGTCAGCCGGACGTCCCAGCGCGAGCTTCACCAGGTCTATAACATGGGTCAGCGACTGGAAATTTACGTTAAGCCCGATCGGGTGGCCGCAGTTTTAGCCATCGCCCAAGGACTTCATTTGGAGGCAAAAATTATCGGGCGAACCGAGGTTTCAACCCAATTAAATATGGCTAATCACGTTAGTATCTTTAAAAACGGGGAACACCTACAATACACCTAAAAACTCTTTCTAGGAGGGTTAAAGTGCCAGGTGGTCGGGCGGGTGGGATTCGAACCCACGACCCTCTGCTCCCAAAGCAGATGCGCTAGCCAGACTGCGCTACCGCCCGAAACCTGAACCTTGAAAGACATTTTGTGTTGCCGTTCCTGTCAATCCGCTAATCTCAAATCGTTCTAACCCGCACTAATCTATCAACCAACATGGAAAACGACAGCATCTCCTCCTCCTCATCTGAATCAAAGCTTCCCCTTATTGTGGGAATCGTAGGCTTCGCCCTTGGCGCTGCCGGTCTCGTTCTTGCCCTCAAGGCAAAAAGCGGTGCCGACAAAGCAAGTGCTGACGTCACAAACATCTCGACCTCTGTTGCCGAGCTAAGTGGTCAAATCACCGCCAAAGCAAACACCTCTGATGTGGCAGCTTTAAGCGGCGATCTCGCCCAATTTAAGGCCGACAGCAAAACCAGTTTCGAAACGCTCCAAGCTTCTATAGAAAAAATCGGTAGCGCAAAAGCTAAAGCTACGAGCACCGGTGGTAAAGCCGCTGTGGCTGGCAATGGTGAGTACATCATCGCTAAAGGTGACTTACTTGGCACGATCGCTAAGAAGTTAGGAACCTCTGTTCAATCACTTCAAGAATTGAATCCTGGAATTAATCCTAACAACTTGAAAATCGGTTCAAAAATCAAGACTAAGTAATTAACGATGTCAGTGCCCGCCCGCTGGCTCGTCCGGCACGAAGCACTGCACGTTGACTGCAAAGTCTTTCGGGTTTTTAAAGAACACTGTCATCACCCTCTCGATAAACGGGAGGGTGATTTCTTTGTTATCCATTCTCACGATTGGGTTTTGGGTTTACCGATTACCAACGACGGAAAAATCGTGCTGGTGAAACAATACCGCTTCGGCCTGCGTGATCTTTCGATCGAGCCCCCAGGCGGACTCCTCGAACCAGGCGAAGACCCGCTCATTGCAGCAACTCGAGAAGTCGAGGAAGAGACTGGTTTTAAAGGCGGAAAGGCCTCCTTGCTCGGCTCATGCTCGCCCAATCCAGCGATCCAAAAAAACCAGTGCCACTTTGTTTTAATCGAAGGCGTAAAAATCGAATCATCACAAAATCTCGATGAACATGAAGAGATTGAAGTACTCTTAGTAGCCCCCAAGGAGGCGCTCGATTTAGCAAAAAATAATCCGCGTGTACACTCGCTCGCCCTTCTCGCACTCTACCGCCTGCGCGACGCTCGCCCCCATTTATTTTTATGACCACTCCCCGTAGAATTAAAATCAAAAATAGACCTGCCCCTGATAACGTACTCGTTGTTGGATCGGTCGCTTACGATAGCATCACCACGCCTCACTCCTTTGGCGAAAAAATCTTAGGGGGGAGTGCCTCTTACGCATGCCTTGCCGCCAGCTACTTCACCACGCCACATATTGTGGGTGTCGTCGGACACGACTTCCGTGAACGCGATCGAAAAAAACTTTCGAAGCGGGGGATTGATTTATCCGGACTGCGTACCGATGAAACTGGGCGTACCTTTTTTTGGAAAGGTCGCTATCACGAAAACTTTAATCGTCGGGACACGGAAGACCTACAGTTAAATGTTTTTGAACGTTTTAATCCGCAATTAACCGAAGAACAAAAATTAACTCCTTACGTCATGCTCGGGAATATCCGTCCCGATTTACAATTGGCCGTACTAGATCAACTGACTTCTCCTAAATTTGTTTTAGCTGATACGATTGATATTTGGATCGAAACTAAACGTGAGCTTTTATCCCAGGTCATGCGTCGAGCTGACTTAGTGGTCATTAACGATACGGAGTCCGCCAAACTAACCGGTGAGACCAATGTCATTTTAGCTGGGCGCCACCTGCGGACCCATAGTTGCCGGACTGTTATTATCAAAAAAGGCGAACACGGGGCGGTGCTCTTCCACGAGGACGGCCTCTTTACCATCCCTGCCTACCCTGTTACTGAATTAAGAGACCCCACAGGGGCTGGGGATAGCTTTGCAGGGGCACTCCTAGGGTATATTGCCGCCACCGGCCTATCTGACTTCAACACCCTTAAACAAGGGATGATTTACGCCACCGCGGTGGCCAGCCTCACGGTTGAAGATTTCTCCACCGACCGATTAGCCAAAGCCGGTTGCGCCGAGATTAAAGCCCGTCGTAAAGAAATTCTTAAGATGACGAAGTCTTAACGTCGACGCCCCAGGGCGCGCCAAAGAAAGAAAAGTAGCGCTGAGGTAAATAGTAGATCTCCGACGACCAAGGGCCAAAGTCGCGGTTGCTCGGATTTTATTAAAAAAACACACGACCCTAGTAGCACAAAAATGGCTCCAACAATCCAAGGGACGAGTTTTCTTAATTTCGCTTTTGATTCCTCTTCGTTCATAAAGTTGTACGACGGTAAAATTCTGCGAGTCCAATGAGCGTAAGATGGGGCTCGTGTTGGACGCGACTCTGCCAGCTTTTAGGTAAATAAATAGCAGCACCCCCGGTGACGATAACTTTTGGCTCAGGCGAACCCGACTTGGTCATTTCTAAAACCACGCCGTCTAACAAGGCTCCAATCATCCCAGCAAAACCGAGGGCGCAGCCTGACTTCATCGCTTCAATCGTAGATTTACCGATGGTCGGCCCACCTAAAAGATTTTCGGCATCAAGCTGCGGTAAAAGTGCCGTGCGCTCATGAAGATACTGGGTCATCACACCCAGACCGGGGGCAATAATTCCGCCGGCGTATCCTTTAGTATTTAAAATATCGACAGTGGTCGCCGTACCCATTCCGATAATCACTGCAGGGGCACCACCCACGACCTGTGCACCGATACAATCAGCCAAACGATCCTGACCAACCTCGGCCGGATTTGGATAATCGAAACCCAAACCAATGAGGTTGTCGAATTGTAGTTGCACGAAGGGCCGACCCGTATTTTTCAGGAAATCTTTTAACTTATTCGAAACCAGTGGTACCACACTCGCCAAGGCGATGGCCTGAGGCTGATGTTCAGAAATAAGTTTTTCGATAGCGCTAGGGTTTAGCGAAGGAGTCGAAAACTCGCCGTGCTTCGAAACCGTCTGGTGGTCGACGATACCCCAATGGGTGTGAGTATTTCCGATATCGAGACAAAGTGTAGCCACAAATAAAGTTTGGATTAGTTGTTTTTTGAGCGCAAGAGTGGTTCGCGTTAGGAGCGTAAAGTCACCTCACCTGATGAGATTAGGACCGTTTTACCATCGGCTGTTTTAATTCTCAGTGAGCCAACCTCATCAATCCCTTCGACCATTCCCGTGACCGGTTCACCGCGCAATTGTATGGTGACGACTTTACCCGTCAAAATATCGTATCTCATCCAATATTCTTTGAACAAGTGAGCCCAGCGGTCTTCTTTGAACTCTTCCCAGCTGGTATAAATATTTTTAATGATTCCTGCCGTTAAGGCATTAACATCTAAAGACTGACCCGAGGCTTGAGCGAGTGAGCTGGCGATCGATTTTAGTTCGGTTGGAAAATCCTTCTGCGGTGATATGTTTAAACCTAAACCAAAAATAAGATCGCGGACGGTATCGGCATCCAAACGAGCTTCGGTTAAAATACCCGCAATTTTTTTTCCATCGGGAGACAAAATATCATTGGGCCATTTTAAACCCAATTTTATTCCTAACGTGTCTTCAATATAACGACAGATAACCAAACCCATCCAAAGGGTGAATGGCTTGAGTCGTTCAGGTAAAATGAACGGACGCAGGGCTAAGGATAAATAAATATTACCCTGATCACTGCTGTGCCATTTTCTGCCCAGACGGCCACGGCCCGCCGTTTGCGATTGAGCTAAAACAATAAACGGGGCTTCTCTCCCGTTGGCCAACTGACGTTCGGCCTCGGAGTTTGTACTGTCGACGGACTCAAGATACTCGATGGGTAAAGAAGCTTTTAATCGACGACTATGGGCATCAAGAAGCGTGGGGTGTAAAATCTGGGGAACTTCTTTTAGAATATATCCTTTGCGGGGTGAGGCTGTGAAAATAAATCCAGCGGCGCGGAGTTTTTCTAAGCGACCCCAAATCGCGACACGCGAAACACCTAAATCTTTTGCTAAACGATCACCACTCACAGGCTGACCATCGGCCTCAAGAAACGCACAAATAATACTACTGTCTAAGGCCGACATATTAGAGCCAATCTAGGCCGATATCAGCCCAGACTGCAGAATGGGTTAGTGCACCAACAGAAATAAAATCGGGAGCCAGTGCGGCTATTCTCGGCAGACTATTCAACGTAATACCGCCACTGACTTCAGTCCAAGCACGACCACGCACCTGCGGCAACGCCTCAGTCAACTGAGGGTACGAAAAATTATCTAGTAAAATAATATCAGCTCCCGCTGCTAAAACTGGCTCGATTTGTTCAATCGCATCTACTTCAACTTCGACTAATAAATCGGGACGCGCGGCGCGGGCACGCTTAACATATTCCGTTAAACGCTCCGCTTGGGTCGCACCACCTGCGGCTAAGTGATTATCTTTGATCATCATTCGGTCATATAAACCCAAGCGATGATTATAACCCCCACCCTGACCGACTGCGTATTTTTCTAAAACCCTAAAACCAGGAGTTGTTTTACGTGTATCCAGAACCTTCGTCGGAGAAGAACCAAGCGCGGTGCTATAAATCTTAGTGAGGGTTGCAACTCCCGTAAGTTTTTGGAGAAAGTTCAGGATAATTCTTTCGGCCATCAATAAGTTTTGAATAGGTCCTTCTATTTTAGCAATGACGGTACCCGCGGATACCGTATCGCCGTCTTGATAATTTAAATTCACGCGCCAACCTGAACCATATTCATCGAGTACGGTTGGGATAAGACCAAGACCCGCGAGGGTCATTTCTTGGCGAGCAACCAAGGTGGCGGTGGCGCGGTCTGTGTTTGAAAATAAAGCTGAGGTTGGATCGCCCGGGCGGGAAACTTTTTCAAGTAATCCTAAGCCATTAATATCTTCTTCGCGGGCTTCTTGCGCGATTTTTTTGAGCCAAAGTTTATCAATTTCAGCCCAAGCTAGACGACGGATTAGTCGCTGGGTTTGGCCTGAGTGACGTGGCATTACAAAAGATTAGTGAAGGCGTAGTGACCCGCAAGGGGTTAGCCAAAAAACTTTTTGAACTTCTGCTTCCAGGAATCCGAAACGGGTGTTTCCACATCACCACAGGCATCGGAATAGGCTTTTAGCGACGCACGTTGTATGTCAGTCATCTTCTTAGGAACATCGATATCGACGCGTACCAATAAGTCACCAGCACCACTACCGCGTAAATTAGGCATGCCCTCTCCCTTTAAGCGGAAGGTTGTTCCACCCTGAGTACCTGCGGGGATTTTTAAGATGGTTTTACCTTTTAACTTAGGGACATCGATGGAACCTCCTAAAGCTGTGATCGAAAATTTAACCGGAACAGCACAGGCTAAATCGTCGCCGTCGCGTTCGAATAATTCATGATCGAGAACGGTGATTACAATATAAAGATCTCCGGCGTCATTACCCCGACGGCCCGCCGAACCATTGGCCGATGAACGTAACCGTGTGCCTGTATCAACCCCTGGAGGAATTTTAATATCGACGGAAGCATCGCCCACGACGCGGCCTTCCCCTGCGCAAGCACGACAGGGTTTGTCGATTTTTTCACCTTCACCGCCACAATTCGGACATACTTGGCGCATCGCAAAGAGTCCGTTTGAACGAACAACATGGCCCTGACCACCACACGTGCTGCATCGGCTTTTTTTGGAACCAGCTTCCGCGCCTGATCCCGAGCACTTTTCACAACTAAGGTGTTTTCGATAATTAATTTTTTTATTAACTCCCGTCGCCGCCTCTTCGAGTGTTAGTTTAACATCAAAACGTAAATCTTCTCCGCCCGTCTCTTGGCCCTGATTGCCGCCGCCACCGCCAAACATATCTCCAAACGGATTACCGCCGCCGAACATTTGATTAAAAATATCCATCGGATCAGCGCCCCTAAAGCCACCACGCTGGCCGGCTGGGCCGCCGGGGCCACCTTGTTCAAAAGCCGACTCGCCATGGGCGTCGTAAAGTTTGCGCTTCTGTTCATCGGATAAAACTTCGTAGGCCCGAGAAATCTTTTTGAAATTTTCTTCGGCGGTTTTATTTCCGGGATTACGATCCGGGTGAAACTCCATCGCTTTTTTGCGGTAAGCTTTTTTGATTTCGTCGGCACTCGCTCCTTTAGCTACACCTAAAAGTGTGTAATAGTCTTCAGCCATGGTCTTTTTTATTCAGCAGTACTTCCGCTAGAAACAATCACCGAAGCATGGCGTAAAACCCGGTCGTTTAAAGTCCAGCCCTTGCGAGCAACTTTGATGATCACACCTTCGGCGACGGTATCACTGGCCTCTTGCGCCACCGCTTCGTGTTTAGCATGATCAAAGGGTTTTCCGGCGGGATTGATTTCTGACAGACCCTGGCTTGAAAGAATCGAATGCAATTGCTGCAGGGCCATTCTAAATCCTTCGGCTACCGCGCGACCCTCACCTTGAGCAGGCGATGAGGCCATACCTAGTTCCAATGAATCAAGGGCGGGGAGTAACTCCTCAATCAAATTAGCGGTCGCGTATTTTCTTGTATCGTCACGCTCCTGGCGGTGTCGCCGCTGCTGATTTTGTTGTTCGGCCTGATTGCGCAGAAGGGAGTCTTTTAATTTGAGAATTTCTCCTTCTAATTCAGCAATCCGGGTCACCTCGGTGGAGGCTTGGGGCTCGGACTTAATTTCTTCAGGCGTAGGTGTTTCGGATTCGTTCATTTTATTTTTTTTCTAAGATTTTTTCGGTGATGCTCTGATGAATATTTCGGTTGGAGATATCCATCATCAGGCGCGGTGCTAAAGTGGCAGCCTTGGTTAAAACTTTTGCCCCCAAGGGCAGGCTCACCATTTTTTGGTAGTTTTTCTCGGTGATATCCTTAGCTTCGAAAACAAAGTTAAAACTATTATTAACTACCGTTTCCGCGGGCCTATTACCATCTTCGACCACGACAATAATTTGTCCAACCCGCAGACGAAGATTATCTATTTTGAATGGCTTCTTGGGGTTATCCACTTCGGGTTCACTCGACGCGGGTGTTTCATTTAGGTTTTCGGCCTGTGCCGATTTTAAACCCTTCAGAATATCTTGGGCATTATTATCTTTCATGTAGTTACGTGTTCCGACTAAAACAATTTTATCGATATCTAATTCCACATTTTTGAAATGTCGGCTACCACCCAAGATAAACGTCAGTGGATTCAGTTCACACTTTATGGTTTTGATGGATAAAAATTGTTTCTCGTTCCAACGGCCCGGACTGGAGATTTTAATTCCCCGGAGATCTAGATTTCCTAAAATTAAATTGGATTGATTGATTTCACATACCAGACCCGAGTCTGCTCGAGTCTTAAGCGCTGAGTCTAAGATCTGTGGGGCGGTGATGCCTAAGACATAAAGTCCGATTAAACAGGTAAGAAAAATAAAGGTCGTAAGACCAAAAATGAGGGCCAAGACGTGGCGGGAAATGATTCCTTTTCTAGAATGGTGATGAGGGCTAGTCATTTTCTGATTATTCAGAGCATTAGATGTGCCAGATTTTAGGGGTCAATCGTGCGATTTATTGGCTGTTTTCCTGGCTTAAAGGCAAAAAAAGACCCACCCATGGGCACAGGCGGGTCCTTCTGTCACCTTTTGTCCCTACGGACTATTGGGCGACTGGAGCGGCGGCAGGAGTGCAAATCACTTCATCGCCAACAATCAGCTCAGGGCGCTTAAGTTGGTTAGGAATAACATTCACGACCACTTGTGTTTCATTGGTCGAAGCAACGTCTACTAATAAAATTTTATTATCTTTTATAATCTGTAAATGAGCATGAACGGCAGGCTTTTCAACCATCGCCAGGGCAATCAATCCACTGCCTTCACGAATCTCTAAAATACGTGCCTTGGTAACATCCGCAGGAGCTTCTAAATTAGAGGCAGGGTCTGCCGATACCTGATCACTGGTTGATTTTTCCCATGAGAATTTTGTGTCTAACGTGACGATGGACGATGCAGCGACCTCTTCTTGATCCATCGGGGCTTCACAGGCCGCCAAAAGGAGGGTAGAAATTAAAGCAATAATCGTGCGTTTCATAGGGGAAATGTAAGATTTAAACTCATTTATACTTTTGCCGAGTCAACCCCTTAATGCTTGCGACTGTGCGGTCCATCGACTTCCTAAATGCCCTAATGAGTATGGATTCCTTAAAATTAATGATCGGACTGCCCAAGGGTAGCCTCGAGGAGGCCACCCTACTGCTTTTTGGTCGGGCCGGCTTTCCGGTGTCCAAAAGTAGTCGTTCCTATCGCCCATCGTTCGACGACAACACTTTAGACGGACGTTTCATCCGCGCCCAAGAAGTGGCCCGCTATGTTGAACATGGTTTCTTTGATTGCGGTTTAACCGGACAAGACTGGGTCCAAGAAAACACGGCGGACGTGGTAGAGGTTTGCGAACTGATCTACAGCCGGGCCTCCGCTCAGAAGTCACGCTGGGTGCTTTGTGTTCCTGAATCCTCCACCATTAAAAAAGTTCAAGATTTGGAAGGTAAGACCGTCGCCACCGAACTGGTCGAAACGACTCGTCGCTGGTTTAAAAAACAAGGCATTAATTGTACGGTGGAATTTTCCTGGGGGGCCACCGAAGTAAAAGTTCCTGAGCTGGCTGATGCGATTGTCGACATCACCGAAACGGGTTCTTCACTTATCGCTAATAAATTAAGAATCGTTGAGACCCTGCTCTCCACCACCACCGTGCTGATTGCGAATAAGCAAGCTTGGGCCGATCCCGCTAAACGCGCAAAAATTGAGACGATTGCTCTCATGCTTAAAGGTGCCCTCGCCGCGCAACATATGGTGGGCTTAAAATTTAATTTACCACGCAAGGCACTCGACGCAGTTTCTGCTGCATTGCCCGCCTTAAGAAATCCTACGATTTCAACCCTCACTAATCCTGAATGGGTCGCGGTAGAAACAATTATTGATTCTAAACAGGCCCGCGACTTTATCCCGACGCTGAAAGCACAGGGTGCAGAGGGTATTGTCGAATATCCTATTAATAAATTAGTTTATTAATCTATCCATGGCCGACGCTGTCCGCATTGGACTTATCCAATTAACCGCTGAAGAAACTCCAGCGGACAATGTGCGTAAGACGATTCCGCGCATTGAGGAGGCGGCGGCGAAGGGTGCCAAAATTATTGGTCTGCAAGAAATGTTCACGACCAAGTATTTTTGTGTAAAACAAGATCCGAAAAATTTTAATCTCGCTGAAGCCATCGAGACGGGCCCGTCCGTAACCGCCCTAGCCGCGGTGGCAAAAAAACTGGGCGTCGTGATTATCGCGCCATTATTTGAAGCCCGTGGCAGTGAGGTTTATCATAACACCGCCGCCGTGATTGACGCCGACGGCTCAGTCTTAGGGAAATATCGCAAGATGCACATTCCGCAGGACCCAGGCTTTGAAGAAAAATTTTATTTCACTCCCGGAGATCTCGGATTCCGTTCTTGGAAGACAGCTCACGGAAATATTGGAGTTTTAATTTGCTGGGATCAGTGGTACCCAGAAGCGGCCCGGCTCACCGCACTGAGTGGTGCCGATATTTTATTTTACCCGACAGCCATCGGTTGGTTACCCGAAGAAAAGGCCAGCTTAGGCGCCGCCCAACATACTGCTTGGGAAACGGTGCAACGCGGACACGGTGTCGCCAATGGTTGCTATGTCGCCGCGACCAATCGAGTGGGCCAAGAAGGAAACACCCAATTCTGGGGACAAAGTTTTGTTTCAAATCCCTACGGAGAAATCATCGCTCGGGCTTCGGTCGATAAAGAAGAAATTTTATTGGCCGATTGTGATATGCAAAAACAAAAAGAGTTTAGGAGAATCTGGCCCTTCCTCCGTGATCGTCGAATTGACGCCTACACTGATTTAACTCGTCGGCTCCGCGATTAACGCATGTCGCTTTCACCGCGCAAACTAGGCTTCCGCATGCCGGCGGAATGGGAAAAACAGAGTGCGACCTGGCTCTCCTGGCCTTCCAATCAAAAACTCTGGCCCGGACATTATGATCTTGTCCCCCCTAAGTTTGCAGAATTTGCCGCAGCGATTTCTAAATTCCAACCGGTGAAAATCAATGCTTCCGGAAAACTAAAAATTGAAGCAGAAAAATTACTCAAAGAGGCACGGGCAGATTTATCGGTTATTGAATTGGTGGATATCGCGACCGATGACGTCTGGTGCCGCGACCACGGGCCTATTTTTATCAAGAATGATGAAACCGGCGAACTCGCCATTACGGATTGGGAGTTTCACGGTTGGGGTGGAAAATTTGAAGCCTCACTCGACAATCAAGTGCCCAAAAAAATTGCGAAGCACTTGGGCTTAAAATCCTTTAGCTTTGCTTTTGAGCTAGAAGGCGGAGGTATCGAGGTCACAGGTGATGGACGATTGCTCACCACCGAGGCGGTGCAAAATAATCCGAATCGTGCCGAAGGCAGAAATGACGACGCCTTTCATCAGGCCATCAAAGAAGGCTTAACCATCGATGAAATTCTTTGGATTGGGGAAGGTTTGGATAATGATGATACCGATGGGCACATCGATAATCTCGCCCGATTCATCAGCCCTCAATCAATCATCGCGGTAACAGAACAAAATTCCCTTTCACCCAATTTCCAGCGCCTCGAAAAAAACCTAGAGCGCTTGAGACAAATGAAGACTAAGGCGGGGTCTAAATTTGATGTCATTCCCCTTCCACTTCCGGAACCCATCCGTTTAGCGGGGCGCAGTCTTCCACCAAGCTACGCCAATTTCTTAATCGTTAATGATGGAGTATTAGTACCGCTTTACGGACAAAAATCGGACGAACTCGCAATGGGCATCTTACAGGACTGCTTCCCTAAACATAAAGTTATCGGGATAGATTGCCGAGTACTCTTGATTGAAGGCGGCGCGCTACACTGCTTAAGCCAACAGCAGCCTGCTTAATTCTTGGGCTTTAGTTTATCGCCACACCCACAACCGCCGGCACATTTTCCTGCGCGTTGTTGTTTAAATTTTTTGACGGCGCGATTGATTAACCAGCCCAGAGCTGAGCCGACCAAAAAAGCGATGATGATTAATTCTAAATTCATATGAGTCGGATAACAACTTGGTAAACAACCACGGCCATAACCCAGGCCAAGATTGTCATGTAGAAAAAGGAAATAGCGGCCCACTTCCAGCCACCGGTTTCTTGAGCGAGAGTCGCAATCGTCGGACCACACTGAGAACATAGAGCAAAGAAGACCATCAGGGCTAAAACCGCAGCCAGAGAAAATATGGGTGTAGATTTTCTTGGACCATCCATCCACTTCGCTTCCTGCATGGCTGAGCGTAAATGTTGTGAATCCGCCTCCGCCCCTTTGCCGATAGAATAAGTAACCCCCAGTGTGGAGACAATTACTTCACGTGCGGGGAAACTAGCCAAGACGCCCACGGTAATTTTCCAGTCAAAGCCGCAGGGGTCGAAGACCGGCTGAACTGCTTTTCCAAATCTACCCATCCAGGATTGTTCAATCATCGCCGCTTGGGTGCGGGACTGGATTTCGTGTTCAGACAAAGTTGGTTCGGCCGCTTTAATACGATCAGACATCTGGGCATCGCGCGGGAAATAACAGAGTGCCCAAATAACAATAGTCATAGCGAAGATCACAGTTCCTGCCTTCGAGACAAATTCGGCAGCGTTTTGCCACATCCGCCAAAGCACATCACTTGGCTTGGGCATCTGATAGCGTGGTAGTTCTAAAACAAACGGCTGCGGTTTTACCTTTAAGACGAAGCGCGTCAGCACGAACGCAGTCGGTACCGCAAAGAGTAATCCAACACAATGCATGCCGACCATGACGACTGACTCCCAACCAGGACCATAGAGTGGACCAATAAATGCGGCGCACATTAATGCATAAACAGGGAAACGCGCTGAACAACTCATGAACGGCACCGCAAAGGCAGTAGCTAAACGAGCTTTCGGATCTTCGATGGTTCGGGTTGAAAGCAATCCAGGAATGGCACAAGCAAACCCTGAGAGTAACGGGACGAAGCTTTTTCCATTAAGCCCACACCAACTAAATAACCGATCCATAATGAAGGCGGCACGGGCCATGTATCCGCTATCTTCTAAAATTCCTATGAATAAAAATAATATTAATATCTGAGGAAGAAATACCAAGAATGCACCGACCCCCGCAATAATACCATCGGTGACTAAACTCTGAAGCATCGGTGTGTTTACTAAGGCTGGGGCAATCATTGCCTTTAAAAAATCAACGCCGGACTGAATCCACTGCATCGGGAATTTTGCCAGCCAAAAGACTGAGGCGAATAGACCGAGCATAATCCCGATAAATAAAATGGGGCCGATTACGCGGTGTAATAACACCCGATCTAGTGCGGCTGCATTGCCCTGTTTGCCAGTGCCTCCTGCGATTACCCCCTCGAGAACTTTTCTGAGATGCGCATAATGAATTAATGGTTCAGCAGCCATGGGATTATATCCTGCCGCGCGCACTTGATCGCGCGCCTGGCGGACGATTGATTCGCGTTGGGGCTGCGACCATCCCAATCGGTCGCTCGTATGTGCATTCGAGCTAAATAAAATTCTTTGGGCGTCAGCCGAGGAAGGTGCTTGGCCTGTGTCGGTCTGGATGGCTTGCACAATCGCACCGAGGGCGGATTCCACTTGGCTGGGCCAAGTCAGTTGCGTCATCTTCGTTTTTTTATTTAATACCTCGGCGATAGCCCGGCGCACCGAAGCAATACCTTCACCCTTCCACGCCGAAGTGAGAACTACAGGCACGCCTCCAAGCCGCTGCGATAAAAGTTGGGTGTCGATTTTTAATCCCTGTTCATGGGCAATGTCGGCCTGATTTAAAACTAAAGCCAACGGCAGATTGAGTTCGGCCAACTGTGATGCTAGAAATAAATTTCTAAGAAGATTCGTGACATCTAAAACTACGACAATCGCATCGGGTTGTTGGCTTCCTTCCAGTGATCCGAGTAAAACATCAGTCACCACTTGTTCGTCGGGCGAAGCGGCGGCCAGCGAGTACAATCCAGGTAAATCGACTAGCTCTACTTTCAGTCCATCACCACAGTCACATCGACCCGACTTTCGGGCGACGGTCACACCAGGATAATTTCCAACTTTCTGACGAAGCCCCGTCAGTGCGTTAAACAAAGTAGATTTTCCAGTGTTTGGATTACCCACCAAGGCGACGGTAATTTGCTTGGAACTCATGGCGTGTTCTTGGGTCGTTGCACGGGACAATCCGCAGCAACATCAACGATTAAACTTTCGGCTTCGGCTAACCTTAGACTAACAACCTGGCCCCCAAATTCGATAGCGACCGGGTCGCCCAAGGGGGCGCGACGCACCAACTTCAAGGCCATGCCAGGAAGTAAGCCCAAAGCCATCAACCGCTGATCCACCGCTTGGTCAGGGTTGAGCGATACCAGCTTGCCGAATTGGCCGGGTAATAATTGAGAAAGTGGAGTCACGCTAATTGAGACTGAGTCTCAAAAAGGTAAACTTTGGGGCCCTTTTTGTCAATCACCCACCTAAGTTATCCCTTTAAATCGTTAAATTTTAAAGGTCTGCCTCACATTTAACCGAGACCGGGCAATGATCCGACCCCAGAACCTGCGCATGGATTTCGGGCTTACTCCAAGACAAGTTCGCTGAGGCGAGGCAGTAATCCAAGCGCCACCCAATATTTCGCTCCCGAATACCTGGGCGATAGCTCCACCAACTGAATGCCTTTTCTTGAGTGGGATGAGCCGACCTAAAGGTATCAACCATGCCTTGGTCAGAAAGAAGTTTGGAAAATGAATTTCGCTCTTCATCGGTGAATCCAGCGTTACGTCGATTTTGGGTCGGATTGGCTAAGTCGATTTCCGCATGCGCTACATTTAAATCACCGCAGACGATTACCGATTTTTTCTTACTTAATTGGGATAGGTATTTCTGAAAATCATCATCCCACATTAAGCGATAATCTAAACGCTCTAAATCGCGCTGCGAATTAGGAACATAGGCACTGATGACATAACAGGTTTTAAATTCAGCAGTAATCACGCGACCTTCGCGCGGGTGATTGCCGGGAAAATCGTTGGTCACCGAGAGAGGATTGGTTTTCGCTAATATGGCAGTACCAGAATATCCCTTCTTTTCCGCCTCGTGCCAAAACTGATAAGGGAAATCGAGACCTAGAGTTTGGGCGATGGCCGATTCGCACTTCGTTTCCTGTAAGCACAACACATCGGGGGCGTGTTGATGAATAAAGTTAGTGAGGCCTTTGCCATGGGCCGATCGGACCCCGTTAACATTCCACGAATAAATTTTTACAGAACTCACTTTTTATTATTCTTATTTTTTGTTTTATCTTTTTCCGAGGAACTCGTGCCCGGTGAAAATAACGCATTCATTTTATCGTCTAAAGACGGGCTCTTGGTTTCGGTTACTGTTTCAGCAGGTTCAGGCTCAGCAACAGGCGTCGGTTCCTTTTTTGCTGGAGCCGTGAGTTTGGGTTTCGCGGGCGGAACATAGTTTTCTCCAGGACGGACAAACGGTGCTGGCGTGTTATTTCCTTGGGCGACTAATTCATTAATTTTTTCGCGCACCTGAACATCGAAGTTTGTTTGATTGCTATCGATTTCAAATTTTAGGTTTTTTGCTCGGACTTCCAATTTTCCGTCTCCGTAAACTTTGGAAAGTTGTAAGATGTCGCCAGCGTTTAATGGCAGATCGGCGATTTTTTTATTTTTCTCTAAGAGCGGGACAGTGGTATCAGCTAAAACCTTTACCGCACTTGGCCAAAAGAGGGGCCGTTCATTGATCGCGGTGTAATCTAACGGCAGTAAACTGGCTGGAGCGTTTTCCCTGGCCTCAATCATTGCGGTAGTGTTAGCGGGAGTGCTTTCTTCTTCTTTAATGATGACGGGGACGGGTGTCTCATCCTCGTTTTTTATGGGAGGTAGAACAGTGACGGGCACTTCTACTACCGAATCAGATTTCAGGTTGTGCGTGTTTACAGGAAGATTGGTTAACACGCAGGTGAAGGTTGGCTGGCAGATAACTGTCGCGAGCGAGCCCAGCGCAGCACCTAGTAAAAAGATGATGAAATACTTCATGTGAAGAGTGATGCTCTTACGAACCGGCTTTAATTTCAATCACATCATGCGGGGCGGCCTCTCTTTGTCCCGCTGGAGTGATTCTGATATAACGCGCATTCGCCCGGTGCTCGGTTAGATTTTTTGCCCCCAAATATCCGAGGCCGCTTTGGACACCACCCGCTAATGGGGCGAGGACCTGGTCGACAGAGCCGGTGACTTCTTTAAGTGCCTCGATGCCTTCGGGTGCGACTTTGTTTAGTTTCGCTGAAGTGTTATTGTGACCATAGCGCGTGGCCGACCCTTTGCGCATGGCCTCTAAGGAACCCATGCCGCGATACTCTTTATAAGTCTTACCATTAATTTCCATGAGTTTGCCTGGCGCTTCGCGACACCCTGCAAGCAATCCACCTAAAATTACCGTGTCGGCGAGGGTGAGTGCTTTAACAATGTCTCCGCTTTTAGAAATACCCCCATCAGCAATAATTCTCACACCAGATTTTGCAGCGGCGCGCGAGGCCACATAGAGTGCAGTCAATTGAGGAATGCCCACGCCTGCGACCATCCGGGTGGTGCAAATAGATCCAGGGCCCTGACCAATCTTAATCGCGTCAGCTCCTGCAGCCGCCAAAAATTCTACTCCCGCACCGCTGGTTACATTTCCAGCAATCAACGTCGCGGCCTTAAATTGTTTTCTTAATAATTTTAGCGCATCACCGACGCCCTTGGTAAAACCATGGGCTGTAGAAATAGCCAAAGCATCCGCACCTTCTTCAATCAGTGCGGCAGCGTGAATAAGCAGAGCATTTTTATCAACTTCTCCATCAGCATTACGTGGTACGTTAATCGCGACTCCGACGCGTAAGCGGAAATCGCTATCGCGAGTTGGACGAACATGGGCGCGGGACTCTTCGGAAATTCTCTCGATATCACTCAAGGTAAATAGACCGCGCAACTGATTCTTTGCATTGACCACGAGTAGTTTATTTTGGCCAACGTTTTCCGAAAACAATCGGTCGGCTTTAGCAATCGGATCCTTACCTAGATCTTTTTCAAAGACTACAAAGACCTTGTCGCGCGGCGTCATCACTTCGGCTACTTTACGTTTTCCGTGTCTTTCTTTAACCGTACTTCCGGGTAACAGACCCAAGAGAGTATTATCTTTGGAAACTACGGGGAATGTACTGAAGGCTAGTCCTTCGATTTCAATACGATGAAGAACTTCCGCAATGGTCAGCTCTGGGGAAACAACGGCTGGATCGCCAATCATTCCGTGAATATGATTCTTCACTCGGCGAACTTCCTTAATTTGTTCGGCTGGTGACATATTATAATGGAGCAGGCCGAGCCCACCATTCAGTGCCATCGCAATCGCCATTTGATGTTCGGTGACGGTGTCCATGTCGGACGACACAATCGGAAGTGATAAACTGATGCTATCAGACAAGGACGAATCTAAACGCGTCATGCGCGGGAGAACTTCGGAGTAGTTTGTCGCCAGTGAGACGTCATCATACGTCAAACCCAGCCCTACGTTGGCCTCAAAGAACGGATCGGCGGGGAGGAAGAAGCGTTCGTCGAGTGAAGCGCGACTTTTGTTTTTTGAGGAAGCCATAGGTGTCGGTTTCCCCAAAGGGTATTAAACATCGTTCACTAAGGTGGCAAATTGATTTTGCTCCTTGGCCAAATTTAGAGATACTTAAGGGAATGAATGACGGAAAATACGAGTTTTTGAGGGTACGCCGAGAATTTCTTCATCCGTTTGTCACCGCTGTAGGCAGTTTCACGGAAGTGGAAAGAATCTTAATCAAAACCGAAATGGATGGAAAGATTGGCTTCGGCGAAGTCGCCCCGTGGCCGAATTTTGATACCGAAAGTATTTCGGATTGTCTTGAACTCCTTAATACATTCGCCGGAAATTTATATAAATTAAACGCTCACTTAAAAGAGTTAGAGGGCGAGTTTCCTTGTTTACGTGCAGCACTCTCCTCCTGTCGTCATTGGGAAGAAATCGCAAATTTTAATAAAAAAACTTCCTGGGCTGGACTTGTTTCCAAACCGACAGAGGAAAGTATTGGAAGAAAAATAGCTGAGGGTTTTAAAACACTTAAGCTTAAAATTTCTCCCCTTACTTCTTTTTCCTCTATTAAATCTTTAATCTCTGCGGCCCCGAAGAATATTATTTTTCGCCTAGATGCTAATGGAAGTCTTAACCTACAAGAAGCAGAACAATGGGTAAATTTTGCGCTTTCCTCGGATCAAGTGGAATTCATTGAGCAACCGCTTCCGGTAAATCACCCGGGATATAATCAGTTAGATACTAAAAAAATCGCACTCGATGAGTCTTTCATTTCTCCCCATGAATTTAATTGGGCGGGCCCAGTAGTCGTCAAACCCTCCCTGGTGGGCGATTGGGATGTTTTTTTAGCATGGCGTAAAACCCATTCTAACAAAGTCATTTATTCGTCTGTCTTTGAAACTGCCTTTGGCCGCCAGGCTGGACTTTGGCTGGCTCATCTTGACCCAGCCGTGGGCACAGTGGGCTTCGACACCCTAAACCAATTTAAAGACGATGGCTTAGACCGCCATCAATCGGGTCCGGTGGTGGGAGGATTATCAAACTTCGATTGGCTAGCGTTATGGAGAAAATTTAAATGAAATCGATTGCTGTCTTTCACGCGGATCCGAAGAAATATTTAGAAGAGGTTCTTACGGCACACTCGATTGGTCGTCCCGTTTTTCTAGGAAATCCCAACTGGGGTCCCGCTGAATTAAAAAGTGCCGCCCAACTCATTCCGAAGGAAACCATGGTTGAAGGAATCCAGCTGACACCCCAAGGCACGGCTCCAGCGAATTGGCCCGAGGCTTGGATGGACTGTCTTTTTATTCCGACAGGCGGCACGGGCGGAAAAGTTAAGTTCGTGATTCATAACACCAAAACCCTGCAAGCCGCCGCCCTAGGATTACGCGATGCCCTGGTGGCACGCGGACTGAGTTCGATACTTCACGGCGCGAGTTTCACGCCGCCGTATCATGTCAGCGGTTTAATGCCCGTACTGCGCGCTCAATTTACCAGTGGAAATTATGGCCACTACGATGGACGTTTCTTACCCAATCAATCTCTACCCGAAATTAAATTACCGGCAGGGGGTACTAAAATAGCTTCGTTAGTACACACTCAAATTTCGCGAATACTTGAGCACCCCGAGGGCTTAAAATGGTTAAAACAGTTTGATGTAATTTTATTAGGCGGAGCCGCCGTTCCACGACCGGTCATCGACGCGATTCGGAATCACCATCTCCCCGTTTATGCCACTTATGGAATGACCGAAACGGCTGCGCTCTGTGCCTTCTGTCCGCCCGAAAAAATCTGGCGTGATGAACCCCTCCGGGGATATCCCCTGCCCGGGGTAAAATTTACCGAAGTTAATCACCACATCTGTATCCATTCACCCGCCTGTGGTTTGGGTTATTGGCTCGGTGAAAAATTCTCCATTCCTTATACTTCAGGTGATCTTGGGCAGGTTAATGCTGATGGCACCGTAGAGATAAACGGCCGCGGTGATCGAATTATCAATTCGGGGGGCGAAAAAATTGACCCCTCACGCGTTGAAGAAATTTTAAAGTCCACCGGACTCGTAAAAGATATTTTTGTCTTCGGAGTAATCGATGCACAATGGGGTCAACGCGTCGTCGCTTGTGTCGTCGCCAGTGAATATAATTCAGCCGCGCTGAAAAAGGCCGTGGAGGTTTTAGAACCCGCCGCCCGTCCTAAAAATTATATTTTTGTCGAAAAAATCCCGCTCGATGCACGCGGAAAATTTGATCGCCTCGCTGCGGAAAAACTTTTGCGGATTTAGTTTCGCGCTGCTTTCCAGATACGCAGACAAGACTCCACTAAGGCGGGAAATTCTGCTAAAGGCACTTGGCTCGGTCCGTCAGAAATCGCTTTCGCTGGATCGGGGTGAGTTTCCATAAACAATCCGTCTGCACCAGCCGCTAAAGCCGCTTTGGCTAAAACCGGAACATACTCGCGTTGACCTCCTGAAGCTCCGCCCGCTGCGCCCGGTAATTGCACGGCATGCGTGGCGTCCATGATTGTGGGATAGCCGTAGCTCGCCATGATGGGGAAGGATCTCATATCCACCACGAGGTTTTGATATCCAAAAGTAGTTCCACGATCGGTTTGCCAAATTTCAGCGGCGTTCGCTCCCTTTAATTTATCGACCACAAATTTCATTTCAAACGGCGACAGGAATTGTCCTTTTTTAACATTCACCACTTTGCCGGTTTTGGCGGCGGCCACGAGCAGGTCGGTCTGACGACACATGAAGGCGGGAATTTGGAGTACATCAACGACCCTGCCCACAGGCTCACAATGTTCAGGTCCATGAATGTCGGTTAAAACCGCAAAGCCATAATCTTTTTTAACAAGTTTAAGGAGTTCTAAACCTGCTTCCATTCCGGGTCCACGATCGCCGCCCAAAGAAGTGCGGTTGGCCTTATCATAAGAACCTTTGAAAATAATATTTAATTCTGGGAAGCGGATAGATAGCGCCTTCAGCTCTTTCGCCACAGTGCGACAGTTGGATTCTGATTCTAACGAACAAGGCCCGGCGATTAAGAGTAGTCTCCGCTTATCGTGTAACATAATAGGGAATTAGACAAAAAATCAGACCGAGGGCGAGCCGTATCCTTACTGGCGACCCAACCACTTTAAAACTTCGGGCAGTGAACGCGTATTTAAAACGTTTTCTTTGGTTAACCAACCCTTGCGGGCAATCCGCACACCATGCGCCGCAAAGCCTAATTGTTCAATATCATGAGCGTCGGGATTAATCGACGTCAGCACACCTTTTTCGGAGGCCCGGCGCCACCAACGCCAATCGAGATCCAATCTCCAGGGGTTAGCATTTAATTCAATGATGGTATCATTCGCCGCCGCCGCATCAATAACCTTGGCGATATCCACTTCGTAAGGTTCACGTTTATTAAGCAAGCGACCAGTCAAGTGACCCACCATATCTACGTGTTCATTCTCAATCGCCTTAATAATCCGCTTCGTTTGTTCTTCTTTATTTAAGGTGAAGAGGTTGTGTACCGAAGCCACTACGAAGTCGAGTTTACCCAAAACTTCATCAGTAAAATCAAGTGAGCCATCGCGCATAATATCCACCTCACTCCCACTTAAAACTCTCACCTTAAATTTGCCCGACTGATTTAATTTGTTAATTTCTTCAATCTGTTGGGCAAGTCTACTTTCATCCAAACCTCTGGCCTGAAAACTCGATTTAGAGTGGTCCGAAATTCCTAAATAACTCCACCCAAATTTTTCCGCCGCGGCAGCCATTTGTTCAAGCGTGTGATCGCCATCCGAAGCCGTCGTGTGGTTGTGAAAAACTCCTTTGATGTCTTCAAAGGCCACGAGCTTGGGCAGGTTATTCTTTTCGGACTCCTCGATTTCGCCTGCGCCTTCGCGTAATTCAGGGGGAATCCATTTTAATCCCAAAGCCTTAAAAACTTCTTCTTCGTTTTTCGCACCCGGAGCTTTTTGTTTTTCGTCCACCGACTTAAAGCCCCACTCGCTCATACTTAAGCCTTGAGACAAAGCTCTTTGACGCATCGCTACATTATGTTCTTTGGATCCAGTAAAGTGGTGGAGGGCAAAATAAAATTGCTCTTCGGGAACCACGCGAAGATCAGCCTGGATTCCATTTTCTAGGCGCACACTCGACTTCGTTTCTCCGTGAGCGCTCACTTCTTTAACGCCAGGATAGTTCACAAACCAATCCATAATCGGTTTAGGTTCAGACGAAGCCACCAAGAAGTCCAAGTCTCCCACGGTTTCACGGGAGCGACGAAGTGAGCCTGCCGACTCGGCCAATTTTACTTGGGGGAGATTTTTTAGTCCGGCTAAAATCGGTGCGGCGATTTCGGCAGCATCGGCCCAGCGATGTCTTTTTCCATAAGCGATTCGGTTTTTTATTCCTTCTAAAATATTAGTCTGTGTTTTGGCACCAAAGCCCTTGAGCTCGGCCACTTGACCGCTATCACAAACTTCTTTTAATTTCTCGATACTTTCGACTTGGAGTTGAACCCATAGCGCACGCACTTTTTTGGGTCCTAATCCTGGAATTTGAATGACTTCTAATAAGCCAGCTGGAATACTCGCTTTTAGTTTTTGGTGAAAGGGCAAGATACCATCACGACGCAGCGTAGTTATTTTATCCACCAGCGCTTCGCCCATCCCTGGAATCTCCGCGAGTTTATCCGTTTTAATTAACTCATCTAAATCTTCCGTGAGTGTTTCGAGGATGCGCGCACCGTTGGAGTACGCACGAATCTTAAACGGATTTTCGCCCGTTAACTCGAGCAAGGTGGCGATTTCATCTAAGACCGAAGCGATGGCAGATTTTTCCATCATACCCTGCTTTTTTTCTCGTGGAGGTAAATTTTATTTAATTCCAAGAAGTCGGCCTCCTTGGGACCACTCTCAATCACGTGTTGATAATGACCAGCGTGCTCTAATTCATATTCAGAGGCAGCGACGCGACGATCGATTTCATCTACGGGATCGGTGCCACGGCCTGTAAGGCGACGACGTAGTTCAACCGGATCTGTTACTCTGACAAAAACGGTAACGAGTGATTCCGCTAAAGTTTTATCGCTTTCTGCTTGGTTACGAATCGAGGCCGCGCCCTGCACATCGACATTTAATAATGCGTCGTATCCTGCTCTCAAATGTTTTGCGATATCCTCTTTGCGGCACCCATAAAGATTATTATGCACGACGGCTTTCTCTAAAAATTTTCCGGCGGCGTATTGTGCTTCGAACTCTTGACGAGTTAAGAAGTAATAATCTTCACCATCCATTTCTCCGACGCGTGGCGGGCGAGTCGTACACGTGATTACGCGATGAATAAATTGGGGGTACGATTCGGTTAACCGCATGCACAACGTTGTCTTCCCACTGCCAGCAGGGCCCGAGACGACGATTAAAAGGGGACGATTCACGGAATAAATTTAATTTGCAAGAGACAGCCTAAGCCGGTGATAAAGAAAAAGATTCCAAGGGTCTTAGCGCGTGTGGGTTTTTCTAAAACCCAATCACACTGCTTATTGAAGGCGACGGGCGACATCGCCCACCATAATCCTAATATTACTAAAAAGACGTAACTGATGCTGGCGTCTAATAAACTATGAGGTAGTTGACGATACCCCGCATCGAGCGTTTGGCGGGCCGTAAAAAGCATTAAGACTCCGAGAGCGCGGACCGATAAAAAATCGGGCATCGTAAAATAAGCCAAAAGACCAGCGATGACAAAGACCCATACAATGATCTCGCGCGGCAGACCTGCGAGGTCGGGCTCAGGTAAATGCAAAAGGTGAAAAGCGAACCAACCCACCGCGGCCATTAAAAGAATAATGGTCGCAAACTGATCGCGACGAAATGATTTTAAAATGGGCGCGCTGAAATAAACTAATCCACCAGACAATAGAAGGATAGCGGCTAAAACGAGATAAGCTTGAGCTAGGGACACGGCGGAAGATTAGCAGAAACAAGACCTCGGGTGCAACCAAGGAGGTTAATTCCGAGAAAGAATTTGATCCCGCGCCCAACACGCATGTTCGGACACCATGGGATCAGCGTGATTTACTAATCGTCCGATGGCCTCAAGATCTCCCGGCGTTCCTGTATTTCCCATCACGGTTAAGGCATTTCTCCACCACCTTAATAAACCTAAGCGTTTTACGGGCGTACCCCTAAATTGATTTAGAAAATCTATTTCACTCCATGAGAGCGTTTCTTTGAGAATCGGCTGCGGTCGGGCTTTAAATTTATTTTCTTTTGTTTCCTTGGCCCATTTATTCCACGGACAGACATCGAGACAGTCGTCACAACCAAATATTCGGTTACCGAGCGGCTTGCGGTACTCCACGGGAATCGGGCCCTTATGCTCGATGGTTAAGTAGGCTAAACATTTTCGCGCATCTAGTTTATATGGGGCAATAATCGCAGAGGTGGGACAGGCGGTAATACACCTCGTACAACTTCCACACCGATTAATCGCGGGCGAAGACGCTTCTAGTTTTAATGTGGTTATAATAATTCCTAAAAACAACCAGGTGCCGAATTCGGGCTGTAAAATTATGGTGCTTTTCCCCTGCCAACCTAAGCCCGCCGCCACGGCTAAAGGTTTTTCTAAGACGGGTCCGGTATCAACATAAGGTTTTTGCGCACCACCCAATGTTCTCATAACCGTACAAAGCTTTCTTAATTTTTTTGTGATGATATTATGGTAATCCTGACCCAGTGCGTATTTCGCGATTTGATAATTCGGGTTGGGTTGGGGCTGATAATAATTTAAGCCCACCACGATAATACTCTGTGCTTCAGGTAAAACTCGGGTCACTTCTGTTCTCCGTTCGGTATCTTTTGCCATCCATTCCATTTCACCATGCATGCCATCGGCGATCCATTTTTTGAAATAGTCTGCCTGCACATCGGCATCAATCGGAGCGACGCCAAAGACATCAAACCCTAATGCCAAGGCCTCGGCCCGCAGGTTTTCCCGCAGTGCTTTAGCGTCCATAAACTATCCTAAAATTGATAAAACTCGGCTGATAATTTCGTCCACCGGCGCGAGTTTTCCGTTTCCTTCATAACCACAGGCCAACATCCCTTCCACGGGGTCGACCATCACATGTCCACGTGCTTTTAGTGTTTTAATATTAGCTTGAGTGGCTGCGTGTTCATACATTTTTCCGTTCATGGCGGGAGCTAAGACCACCGGACAGCGGGAAGCTAAATAAATAGAGGTGAGCAAATCAGGGGCCAAGCCGTGAGCAAATTCGGCCAGGACGTTTGCCGACAGCGGAGCAACGAGAAGCAAATCTGCAGAATCGGCGATTTCGATGTGACCCGGTACTGAAGTTTTTCCTTCTTCCCAAATATCAACCCCGACAGGATTTTTGGATAAAACCTGCAAAGTCATCGGAGTTATAAATTGGGTAGCCCCTTTGGTCATAACCACCTGCACATCTGCTCCATATTTAATCAGCTGGGACGTAAGATCGGCGGCTTTATAGGCCGCGATCGAGCCAGTAACACCGAGCACAATACGTTTGCCTGCTAAATGAGACATAGCGTCATTATAAATAAGACAGTTTAGGCCGAAGCGAGGGGAAAGGGGTTAGCGGTGACGATTTTCCCTCAAAAACAGTCAAAAAAGGTCTTTTCTGGTTTGCCATTGGGGGTCCCGAAGATTGCGATGGGGTCACTTATGCAATCCGACATTGGTCTCATTGGTCTGGCCGTCATGGGTCAGAATCTCGCCCTTAACATCGCGGACCACGGTTTCGCGATTTCTGTCTACAATCGTACGACCGCTAAGACGGACGAGTTTGTAAAAGAAAATCCCAGCACTCCCGGTAAACTTATCGGCTGTGCGACGATGAGAGACTTTGCCGCTTCCTTAAAGAAGCCACGCAAAGCTGTCATCCTCGTTAAGGCCGGCGCTCCGACCGACGCCGTGATCAACGAACTCGCTTCATTTTTTGAAAAAGATGACATCATCATCGATGGCGGTAATGCTCTTTGGACCGACACGATTCGTCGTGAACGCGAACTGAAGGCAAAAGGTCTTCGCTTCATCGGATCCGGCGTATCGGGCGGCGAAGAAGGTGCACGCTTTGGTCCATCCTTAATGCCCGGCGGCGATGTTAAAGCCTGGGAAGAATTAAAACCTATTTGGGAAGCGGTTGCTTCTAAAGTAGACGCTCAAACAGGCGTTGAACTCACCGGTGCAAAACCAGGCAAGCCAATCAAAGGTGGCGTTCCCTGTGTTGCCCATATTGGTACTGATGGTGCCGGCCACTACGTGAAGATGGTTCATAACGGCATTGAGTACGGCGATATGCAAATGATTTGCGAAGCTTATGACTTAATGCGCGGTCTCCTCGGCATGACCCCTGATGAAATTGGCACCGTATTTGAAGAGTGGAATAAGGGTGATTTAAATTCATTCCTGATCGAAATCACCGCGAAGGTTTTGAAACAAAAAGATCCTGAGACGGGCGTACCCTTAGTGGACGTTATCCTGGATACCGCTGGACAAAAAGGAACCGGTAAATGGACCAGCGCCAATGCACTTGATATGGGTGTGGCCGCTCCAACTATTGCGGAGGCGGTTTTTGCTCGCTGCTTATCCGCGGTGAAAGAAGAACGCGTGGCTGCCGCTAAAGCCCTGCGTGGGCCCAAGCGTGCGATGACCAATCCAGATAAAGCTAAAGTCATCGAACAAATTCGGGACGCTCTCTACTGCTCCAAAATTTGTTCTTACTCTCAAGGTTTCCAATTAATGCGTGAAGCGCAGAAGGAGTATAATTGGAAACTTAACTTTGGTGAAATCGCCCAAATCTGGCGCGGTGGTTGCATCATCCGTGCAAGCTTCTTACAAAAAATCACCGAAGCTTTTGGTAAGAAATCTAAATTAGCCAATCTTCTCCTGGATCCTTACTTTAAGAAGACCGTCAAGAAGGCGCAGAAAAATTGGCGCAAGGTCATTGCGTTAGCCGTGAAACATGGAATTCCCGTTCCCACTTTAGGCTCTTCATTATCTTATTTTGATTCTTACCGCACGGAGCGCTTACCTCAAAATCTATTGCAAGGACAACGTGACTTCTTTGGCGCTCACACCTACGAGCGTACCGATAAGCCACGTGGCGAATTCTTCCACATCGATTGGCCAGATCCTAAGCGCCCACAAATTAAAGCTTAGTCGCTTTAAACAAAAGCCCCATTTTTCTGGGGCTTTTTTATTTCTTCCAACCACCACCCGTGGCGGCGGCGAGACGAACCGTGGCCTGACAAATTTCAAATTCCAGGGTGGCGTGGGTGCGGCGGGCTAAAGCGAGATCGCGCGTGGCAATCACCACTTCACGCTCATCGGCTACACCTACAGTGTATCGGGTTTTTGCGTTTTCTAATCGTTGGGTCACCGCTTCCAAAACTCTTTCAGCCAATTTAACTTCTTCTTCTAGTTCTTTTATATCAACGAGCGTTACTTCAACTTCGCGAAACGCATTGAGTATGGCCTTGTGCCATTCAGCGCCCGCTAAATCAATCTGTGCACGCGCTACTTCAAGCTGCGACTCCCTTCGATCGCCATCGAATAACGGAATATCAATGGCAGGCATTAAAGACCAAAATCCCGAAGA
>SIAU01000046.1 GCA_009691685.1 Opitutales bacterium | reverse complement strand
TGGATTGCTGGGGATAACCGGTACCTGAAAATAAAACGCCCTCGGGACTGACTAACTTTACAATATACGGTCCCGACGGTGGTAAAATCGCAATACGCGCCACCGCGAGACGCTCTAATAATTTAATTTCTAATCCGCCCGTACCTAAGCGACGTACTTTTGCGGTCAATACCTGTGAGTCCTTTTCTAAATCCGTCTTAATGGTCGCAACATCTTTCGCCCAACTGTCCGTACCGTCATTAATAATTTTATTAGCGTAACTCGAAGGCAAAAATCCATTCGTCGAATACGTAATCGGAATACTCGACGAGACGGGCGTGCCTTCTTCGAGAGAAAGCGAAATGACGGCGATCACAAAAACGAAAAATAAGATAGTGAGTGTGATAGGCATGCGTGAACGGGCCGCACGTTTTCTTCCTAACTCATCTTGGGGAATCGTGCGAACGTCTTGTTTGATCAACTGTCTCCAGTCACGATTCTCCGGACCCAAGAAGGCATCTCGCTTGGGCGAAAAGAGACGCGCGATACGGGTGAAGAAATCCATAGGTTAGAGCGTGTTATGAAGTTGGCTTCGGGTAAAGGCAGGAGCAACCATCTGCTGAACTAAAGTGGCGAAATCAATTCCCACACAGGAGGCGCTCTTGGGCAGTAAACTGGTCTCGGTCATCCCCGGCATGGTGTTGATTTCTAAAAAAGTGAATTCTCCCGAGGGCTCAAGAAAGAGGTCAGCCCGAGCAAAATCACGACACCCAGTCACCGCAAAAAGCTTCTCGGCCGCACGCTGAATCCGAAGGGCTAAATCAGCCGAAATGGGTGCGGGTACGAGGTATTCTGACGACCCCTGGGTATACTTAGTTTTATAGTCATAAACCCCTGTTTTAGGCACTATTTCGACCACACCTAGGGCCTTACCCCCGAGGATACCAATCGACATTTCACGCCCTTGAATGCGACGTTCGGCCATCCACTGCCCAACAGCTGGAATCTCCGCCAAAGCAGCCTCCACTTCAGCCAAACCATTCAAGACATACAGCCCGACGCTACTCCCCTTGTCCGCGGGCTTGATCACCAAATGCTCTCCCAGTTCGGCAACCAATTTCTCTGCCGATGGTTTTTGGGTACCCTTAAAAGCCACTTCAGGTGCCACGGGTAATCCCGCCGCACGCATCGCTTTTTTGGTCGCGACTTTATCAATGCAAAGTCGACTCGCCGCAGAATCGCATCCCGCAAACGCCAAACCACGAGCTTCACAAGCCGCTTGCACCTGACCGTCCTCACCGAAGTCACCATGAATCACCGGAATGACTACGTGCTTCGTAGGATCGAGCCAAGCAGGTAAAATATTTTCATTCAACTCAACCAGTTGAGAATCTTTGATGAAACGGGCGACCGCTTTACCTGAACGCAGTGAAACCTCGCGCTCGGGCGATATCGCTCCACAAAGAATCACGGCTTGGCAGGTCGTACTCATAGTAAGTCTTTCCACTCCTTTCCTAAAACAATAATTTCAGGCTGTAATAATTGGTGTTTTTCATGCTGAACTTTCGCACGCACTTGTTTCATCAAAGCCAAAACATCTTTGGCGGTAGCGTCGCCTTTATTAATAATGAAATTACCGTGGATATTAGAAACTTCAGCGGCACCGATGTGCGTTCCTTTAAGTCCAGCGGACTCAATTAATCTTCCGGCGTGATTTTCATCAGGATTTTTGAAGACGCAGCCTGCACTCGGATCACGCGGCTGAGAACTCCGACGTTTCTGACTCATCTCATCCATCGTTTGACGAATCTTTTCGAGCGATTCTTTACCGGTGGATTTTAAAACAGCCGATAAAATAACGGCGCCGTGTAATTGCGGACAGTCGCGATACATCGCATCAAAACAATTACGATTCGCTGAACGATGAATACCGCGAGGAGTCAGCCAATCAATCGATTCCACCCGATCAAAAATCCATGAGCCCATCGCACCTGCATTCATGCGCAGCGAGCCACCCATCGTGCCAGGAATACCTTCTAAAAATTCAAAGCCGGTCAGACCATCACGTGCCGCGATACCGCAAATTTCTTTGAGCCGAGCACCGGCTCCCATTTGTAAACGTCCGTCTCCCAGATTTTTTACTTCACCCCAATACTCAGCATTTAAATGGATAATTAATCCATCGTAGCCTTCGTCCAAGACCAATAAATTCGAGCCACGACCAATCACAAAGTAAGGTAAACCCAATTCACCAGCGGCCTGCAGTAATACGATAATATCATTCACCGTCGCGGGTTCGGCATACCATCGTGCGACGCCTCCCACGCCGAGTGTGGTACGGCGATCCAACGGTTCGGACGCACGAATCACGGCATTGGCCGAAAGTTTTCCAGCGATCGCTTCACCGAAATCTAAGGTCATCACCGGGAGACCTTCACGGCGTAAAATTAAGGCATAATTTTCAGCGTCATGCTCGATGTCACCCGCACCCACAAAAGCGACGACCGTCTTTTTCCCTTGGGTTAAAGGAGAAATAATTTTGGAAAGTTCAGCTCTATCTTCAATCAGACGAAGGGCGGATCCCGCCACCACGGCATCGGACCTTCCGCCCTCCATGGCGACTTCACCCGCGGAATAGACGGGTAAAACAAAAGCAGCGTCCGCAATATGCAAAGCTTGTCTAAACTCACTCGCATACTGACGAGTGCGAGTGTGGCGATGTGGCTGAAAGATTACGATTAACTGCCCTTCGTGCGTTTCCTTAATCCATTTTAATAACGCGGCGATTTCGGTGGGATGGTGAGCATAGTCGGCTAAGACCAATAAGTCCTCACGTTCAAAAAGAATATCTTGGCGACGACGAATACCACGCCAACGCGTTAAAGGCTCACTGACCATTGCACCAGTAATTAAATGGGTCACCGCTAAAGCCATGGATGCATTAGCACGATTAAACGCACCCGTAACCGGCACACTCACTTCGGCAGTTTTAAATTCTCCACCGAGCAACAGGCGCGACTGGCTGGAATTTGCACCTATCAGTTGCGCAGTAAAGTCACCCGTCTGACCTACACGGATTACACGAGCCTTTAATCCGCGTGTTAGTCTTTCGAGCCGTTCATTATTCGTAGGAATGACAACCGCGGTAGTGGTACGTTCGAATAGAGCACGAAAAACTCCTTCGAGCGCAGCTTCGTCCTTATAATAGTCTGGGTGATCCCAATCTAAATTAACGGCAACGGTGATGTCGGGAGAAAAGTGACTAATCGTACCATCGCTTTCATCCACTTCCGCAACGACCCAAGGAGATTTCTGCGAAGCGTGAGCAGGCGCAAAATTAGGGTCACGAAAAAGTCCGCCTAAAACATACCCGAAATCAATTCCCACCGTGGCGAGGGCTGAAATAATTAATCCACACGTCGTGGTTTTTCCATGACTCCCACAAACGGCGACAAATTTTTTATCGGCCACACTCTCCGCTAATAATTCACCTCGACGGAGCACACGGGTTTGATTTTTCTCTGCTAGAGCAAGAGCGGCGTGACCAGGTTTAACAGCGCTGGAACGACCAATTAAATTGGGTTTACGGCCCGCCGCCCATGGATCTTTTAAAAGCGGGATGTCGGCATTAGCCAAATGATTTTCCATCGGACTTCCCGTCGAATCGTCCCAGCCATACACTTCGTTGCCCGACTCTTTTAAGTAAATCGCTAAAGGCCCAACGCCCATACCACAGGCACCCAACATCCAAATGGAATTTTTCATTTTTTCACTCCTCCCTCTTTCGCCCAATCAAGAACCTCTTTCAAAATTTTTTCCCAATGATTATGAGCATCGGCACGAGCCAAGGCTTCTTTCATGGCCTGAAGCTTACTGGGTTCGTTCAATAAATCGAAGACAGTATGGTTCAGCTTCTCGATATTCTTTTCCGGAATCATCTGCGCCATACCCGCCTCTACCGCATAAACTGCATTGGCTGTTTGGTGATCATCGGCAGCAAAAGCATACGGAACCAGCACTGCCGGCGTACGACAGGTAGCGAGTTCAGCCAAGGTACCCGCACCCGAACGCGTGATGGCGATATCGGCTGCGGAATAAGCCGAAGCCATTTGGTTACAAAACGGCAAATAACGAATGGATGATGTGGGATTATTGACTTCGCCTGCCCGACCGCTGGCGCCCGTCAGACACAGAACATGAATATTATTTTGTTTAAACAGTTCGTGATTATTTTCAACCCAGCGGGTGAGCACTTGGGCACCCTGACTTCCACCCGTTACTAAAATAAGCCGTCCTGTGTTGGGAAAATTTAAATCCTGTCGGGCAATATCACGAGCGGTAGGTGTGATTTCTTGGCGAACGGGGAATCCGGAGTCATGCTGACATTCGGCTGAAATATTTTTAATACGAACACCGTAAGGTAAGTGAATGGATTGAGCGAAACGTGCAATAAGTCGGACGGCTTTACCCGGACGACGATTGGCCTCATGCACCAGAATGGGAATACCAGAAATTTTGCAGGCGATGGCCGGACCCAAACTCATAAACCCACCGAAACAAATTAAAACTGATGGACGGAATTGACGGACCAACTTCAGCGAAGAATAAATCGCACCGAAGAGTGAAGGAAAAAATAGAATCTTATTAATCAGACCAGGACCAAAACCCCGACCACGACCAGCCACAAAATTGAGACCGCGGTATTTCGCAGTCATTTGTTGATCCACGATTTTACTACTAACCATGAGTAGCGTTTCGTGATTCTGACTCTGTAAACTTTCAGCCAACGCGATACCCGGTGCGAGGTGCCCGCCCGTACCACCGCATGCCAAAAGAATTTTACTCATCCCCTAATCTCCTTCGCCAAAAACGGCGACTTACTCGCATCACGAATGCAATTAAGAATTAATCCCACCATGCTCGACATGATAACGAGATTAGTTCCACCATAACTTAAGAAAGGTAACGAAATTCCCTTGGTCGGTAATAAGCCCGTGACGACACCCATGTTGACCAAGGCTTGAAGCACCAAGAAAAGCGTCGCTCCCAAGCAAATATTTAATCGATAAAGGTCGGTGCTGAAACGCATCGCACGATACGCGAGCCAGAAAATTCCAAAATAAGCGCAGGCGACTAATGCGGTACCGATGAAGCCGTGTTCTTCGCCGATGTTAGCTAAGACGAAGTCCGTGTGGGCTTCGGGTAAATAAGAACGCACCTGTAAGCCATTCGCGGCGCCTTTGCCCGTGATTCCGCCGACCCCAAAGGCGACCATGCCTTCGAATAATTGATAAGCTTCATCGGCCCGACGGCCCCACGGATCCATGAAGGAGGTGATACGACGCATCCGACTGCCCCAATTCATAACTACAAGGACCAAGAGTGTGACAACAAAGATGACTGTCGGAATCGTGTATTTCCAACGAACACCGGAGATAAACATCATCAATCCACCCACGGCGAGACACAGAATAATCGTTCCTAAATCAGGTCCCAGTGCGATCATGGCACAAATCGCAGCAATGACTCCACAAGGTTTTAAAAAACCTTCACGAACATCAATCCACCCTTTCGGGGTAAAAAAAACGGCTCCACGATCACTGAACTGATAAATCTTAAACTTGGCCGGCAACGTATGACGCTGCATTCTTGCTAATAAGTCTGCGAGAAAAATAATCAGCGCAAGTTTTCCGATATCGGAGGGCTGTAATCTGAAAAGTCCAAAATCAATCCATCGCCACGAGCCATTGACGGTTACGCCAATCCCCGGAACGCGAGCGAGGGCCATCAAACCTAGTGCCCCCCAAAAAATGGGCCAGCGGTAGTCACGCAGGCGATCGAGGTTGACCCGATAGGCCAACCAAGCAGCGAAGAGCGCGAAGGGAATGTAGGCCAGCTGACGATCAAAAGCGGCGGTACGATTTTTCGCCGAAAGCGAAATGCCGGCGCTGTATTGATTGACTAAACCGAAGACGATCAAAGCCACCGTGATTATCGCAATCCCCAGCGAGTAACTCCGGAGTGAACCGGGCGTCTCCTGTTTGGCTGCGATAATCATAGTGAATGATGACCGAGAATTACTTCTGTGAGGACTTCGACTTCGCGGGCTTAGCGGCAGGAATTTTTAATCTCTGACCAGCCTTGAGGGCCGCGTTCAGAGGTAATCCGTTCGCCGCAGCTAAATCCTTAAGCGCAACTCTCTCGCGCGCAGCGACGAGTTGTAAGGTTTCGCCTTTAACAGCGACGTGAACGCCACCTGGACCCGCGGTGACGGGTTGAGGAGCGACGCTTGAGAGTGCTGAAGCAGAAGTCCGTGAACCTGCTGAGTAAGCAGCAAGATCAGGATCTTTTTCGAAGCCACTCGTGCTGCGGCAACCGTTGACTCCGACGAGTACGGCGATGACGCAGAGGTGTAGTAGAACAACAGAACTGACGGTGAGGATAGGACGCATGGTATGTTTTTGGTTTGGGTTAGGGAAAATTATATTCGGTTGGATAAAGCGACAGCGGCCCGCTCGAACACGACACCGCGTTCGGCGTAACCAGCGAATTGGTCAAAACTAGAAAATCCGGGACTGAGTAAAATGGCCATCGGGCCATGAGCATCTTTGGCCGCCGCCACGACCGCATCTTGTAATGAATTATAAATGCGGGCGGGCTTACCGAGTGCTTCGAAAGTTTTTAATAAGTCAGGTGCCGTCTCACCAATTAAGTAAGCGGACTCAATTTTCGGACTGAGTTGTTCCGCAAAACGTTTTAAGTCTCCACCCTTCCATTTACCGCCCCCAATCCAGCGGACCGGAATATCAAATTGAGATAAGGCAGCGTAAACCGCATGGAAATTAGTACCCTTCGAATCATTCCAAAATTCAATACCACGAGCTTCAGCGACTTTTTTGAGTCGATGCGGTGCTGCCCGGAATAATTTTGCGGACTCTTCAAGAATGCGCAGCGGAATACCCTTGGCTTGCCAATATTTCACCGCCAGTGACCAATTTTCGCGCTGGGGCCACGATTCAAAAATCGATCCGGCAGGAATTTTTCCATTCACCTCATCGCGC
>SIAU01000045.1 GCA_009691685.1 Opitutales bacterium | reverse complement strand
CGCATTTACATTTAGGACACGGCGTCGGATTTGTTTTCCAGAATTTTCAGCTCATGCCCGAGTTGAATACTTTGGAAAATGTCATGTTAGCGGCGAAAATTCTCGGTACACCTGATGCCGAATTTAAGGCCCGTACGCTGATTGAATCCGTCGGCCTCGGTTCGCGCTTGAATCACTACCCGTCGCAACTCTCGGGCGGAGAATGTCAGCGCGTGGCCATTGCCCGTGCTTTAATTAATGATCCGACCATCGTGCTCGCGGATGAGCCTACGGGTAACTTGGACGAGGTTACGGGGCAGCAGATTATCAATTTATTACTGGGTATTGTCGCGAAAAAGCAAATGGCCCTGATTTTAGTGACGCACAGTCGCGAGTATGCTGAGCGAACCCAACGCCAGTTATTACTCACGAAGGGTGTTTTGTCTCCGGGCTAGTTTGACAAGGAATTCGAACTGACTTGTATGTGGCTATTATGCAACCCGCCACATCGCCAGACCAATTAATTTCAGCTTTAGAATGGCGCTATGCGACCAAACTTTTTGATACCAAGAAATTACCAGCGGCCACTTGGTCGGTGTTAGAAAAATCTCTTCAGCTGGCTCCCTCTTCATTCGGACTGCAGCCTTGGAAGTTTATTGTAGTCGAGAGTCCAGAAATTCGGGCAAAGTTACGTCCCGTATCCTGGGGTCAATCACAGGTCACCGACGCTTCTCACTTAGTTGTTTTTACTCGTCGTACCGAAATGACGGAAAAAGACGTGGATGCTTTTTATAATCAAATGATTTCTGACCGCCATGCCGATGCGTCGAAGCTCGAGGCCTACCGCCAGATGATGATGGGTGGAGTGGTTAAAGGAAAAGATGCGACCGCGCAGAAAGAATGGGCGGCTCGTCAGGTTTATATTGCGCTCGGTCAATTCATGGCAGCGGCTGCCGTCATCGGCGTAGATACGTGTGCCTTAGAAGGCATTGATCCTGCGGCCTATGACGATATTTTGGGATTAAAAGGAAGTGGCTACGAAACGATTGTGGGCTGTGCCGCTGGCTACCGTTCGGCCGATGATAAATATGCGGCCATGAAAAAAATCCGCTTCCCGCTAAGCAAAGTTCTTCAAAAAGTTTAACTTTTCTTTACCCACTGCTGGAAGCTCTCGTCGTTGATGAGAACTTCAGGGTCGCCGTATTCCGTCGATAAAAGATTTTTATAAGTCTCGTCGGCGAAGCGTCGGCAGTGGAGGAGAACTCGGGCGGTGTGTCCAGGGGCTCGTACGAGTCGTCCCAGGGCTTGGTTCACTTTACGCATGCCAGGCCTTACATAAGCGAGGGCGAAGGCGTCCTCCGCACCATCTTCGACGAACATTTTTCGGCGAGCTTCTTGGAGCGCATTCACTTCGGGAAGTGCGGGACCAATGACTACAGCGGAACGGATTTTTCCACCGAGTAAATCAACGCCTTCGCCCAGGGATCCACCGAGGATTAAGCAAAGGATGGTTGATGTTTTCAGTGAGTCATCAACGAAGCGAGCCGTGCGATCGGGTCCGAGTCCCCGAGGTTGTAAAGCAATGGATGTTTCGGAATTTATTTTCTTAATTTCTTCAACAATCGCTTCAGCATATTTATAGGAAGGGAAGAAAGCGGCGACGGAGCCTTCTTCAGAAAGTTTTATTAACGACTGAGCGGTCCGCTGGTGGTGGCTTTCGCGAGTTTTTAAGCGCGTATCGATACGACCATCGATTGCCACCGTGTAGGCGCCTTGTCGCCACGGGGCGAGGGCGTCGACGCGCATGATGTGATCATTGTTTAATCCACATTCTGAGGCGAGGGCGCCGCGCGGTCCGGGCGTCGCAGTCATTAATAATACGTGGGCAAAGGATTGCAGCCTTTCGCCCGTGGCTTTGGCAGCCGTTAAACAATCCAGATTGATTTGTCCCGCGTTGGGTGACCACAGAAGCCAGCCAAGATCGGCCTGTTCCAATCTTTGCGACCAAAGCGTAGCACTCCAAACGGCGTTGCGTGCTTCTTCGGGTAGACTATCTAAATCAATAGGGAAGGTGCCGCCCAGCGGTGCCAGTTTTTCGGTTAACGTCATCGCTTCGAGGCGATCATCGGGCGATAAAGAATCGGCTTTAGGCAGTCGCCCTACGAAATCGGCCCAAGCTTGGGTAGCTAGACACCAAGGTTCGGGGGCGCGAAATTTAGTTAAGGTAAAACTAAAATCACTCGCGGATTGAGCGTCATCTCGAAGCGATAGGCATTCAGCAGCACGCTCGGGGAGATTATGAGCTTCGTCCACAATCAGCATGGTGTCGTGATCATTCCAACCAGGAATCGTTTCGAGGGCGGAACGATTACGTGGCGAGAACACATAATTATAATCGCAAATGATGACGTCAGCATGACCCAGCATCGCTTTGGTGATATCCCACGGAGGAACGCCCGCGACTTTTCCAATTTCTCTGATGCGTTTTAATTCTGCACCCTCAGCGAGTAGGGCCTGTGGATCAATCGCGGCACGTGCCCAATTTTTGCGAATTTCTTCAGGGTCATCGGTTAAGCCATCCATTTCATGTTCACTGCGTGGACGAAGAACCATACCACTGAGTTCATTCGATTTTGCTAAGCGTCTCAGCTCGGCCAAAACTTGTAACTGTCCGGTTCCTTTACCGGTTAAATAAAGCAGACGTCCGACGCGTCCGCTGCGTAGGAGTGTGAGGCCGTGCCGAAGGGCGGCGGAGGTTTTACCGAAGCCGGTGGGGGCGACCATGAGGCGTATCGGAGATTCCAGCGCGGCTTGATCGAGATCAGCACAAGACTGAAGCCATTCGATTCGGGGTTCGTCTTTGAAAGGCAACCGATCAGGGAGAAGTAATAATCGCGCATGGCTGGCGCGACGATTTTCCGCGTGGCTGGCGAGAACCTCGGCCTGATTTAATAAATCGCTTTCGGCACTGTCGGGCAACGGCAGCGTTTGTTTAGTGCCATCTTTGGGATCAACAAAAACCAGTTCACCCACGACGCTTTTAATATTCGGTAAAATGCGTGCGGCGTGACAGTAGATACCGAGTTGCAGAAAATGATGCGGATAGCGTTGGCGTAAAAATTCGGTTTTGCGTGGTAGTGATACGGTGACCGTTTTAATTTCGCGAATAGTGACCGCACCATTTTCTTCACGCCATTGATCGGTTCGCCCGGTGATACAAACAATCCACCCGAGAATTTTAATTTCGCAGGCGATAGATTTTTCAAATTCCCACTGATTATTTTCGGCATCAGCATGGATTCGAAGCGTCTCGTGCCATTGGCGACCCGCTTCGGCGCGCCAAGGAGAGTTACCTGAGCCGGCGGTGGGTCCGGGTCGAAAGGTGGCAAACTCTTGGGCGCTGACCTCAATGCGTTTGGTTTTAATATCAATACGCATTACGGCAGAACGAAGTGAATTTCTCCGGCGGCCCAATGTTCTAAATCGGTCGAGAGTTTGGCGACGGTTTCCTCATCACAGGTTTGAGCATCGAGGGGTTGCGTGAGGATGCTGCCGGCTAATTCTTGTCGGTTACCTAAGTGGGCCAGCCACTGTTCATGGACGGGCCAGCCACCATCTTTAATAATTAACCAAAGCCCTTTGAAATAAGCGGCATCGGGGCGTGGACGTTCGGCCATGGCGGCAAAGGTTTCGAGAGCGATGCGGTAGCAGACTGGGGCCGACTCGGGTGGAGGGGGATTTTTCCGAATCATCGAAGCGAGGCGACAAGCGCGCTCGAGGGTGCGGTGATTTTTAGCAATGCCTTGGTGGCGGGTGATTAATCGATAATCTTTCGCGAAGCGCGTGCCGCCGTCTTTGGATTTTTCGATTTGAATTTCACACTCATCAAATAAATCGGGCGCCGTGGTGGTTTTACTTCGGGTGAGACGAATTAAGCAACGGTCCAGACCTTGGTGAGGTTCAAGGAAGGTTAAAAGAGTGTGAGATTCTCCCGAGGGATCGCGTCCGAGAATGAGACAGCGCAGAGTGGCTGATGACATTCGTAATTACTCTTTAATTTTGGGCTGAGGTATGACGGAACCGAAACTCATGAGCAGTCCAAGTGCTTCCGTGACGGTAAAACTTGTTTCCTTAATTTCGCTGGCTTTAACTTGAAGGACGAATCCAGCGGTGGGGGCGGGGGCAGATGGCACAAAGACATTAACCACTTTTTCGCCGATAGCTTCAGAGAGTGCGGTGGGCTGTTCGTGGGTGATGAAGGCGATACACCAGCAGTCGGGGCGCGGGTATTGTACCAGTACCACGCGACGGAAGGTATCTTTATTTCTTCCGCTCAAGGCATCGACCATTTGGCGGATGGTATTATAGAGTGCCCCTAATCCAGGCATGCGTTCTACGATATTGTTAACCCAGGTGTTAAATATTTTTCCGAAGATGCGTTTCGAGAGCCATCCTAGAGTGATTAGGATGATGGCCATGATGAGTGCCGAAATCAGAACAAGGGCGGCGTGGGCGGGTCCCGATTGGAAATCGGGCAGCTTCGCATTTTCGTCATAGAAAAAGGGCAGTAAATTTTGAATTAGCGTCTGAACCGGTGAAGCGACGAGTCCGATTAAAAGGGTGACGACGTAAAGAGTTAGTCCAATTGGTAAAACCAGGAACATGCCGGTCAAAAAATTATGACCGAGACGTGATCCGAATGAAGTTTTTGGGTTAAGATTGGGCATGTTTAACAGAATCTTTAATAACGAATAGGCCGTAAGCGTCAATCGTGTGAGGAGGTTTGCAAACCTTGATTTTTTAGATAAGTTAATAGCTATGAAACTACCCCAATTTCTTATCATTATGACATCTATTATCCCAAGTTTTGCGAGTGCTGCCGAGGGAGATGCCTATGCCCGGACGTCACCCGGACAAATCGAAATTAAAGAATTACCGGCGGCGCGCTTGATGATTTCAAAATCGGAACAACCTTACTTCTCGGGCAACAATAAACTTTTTGGAAAACTTTTTAATTATATTCGTGAAAAAGAAATTCCGATGACGGCGCCCGTGGAGGCAAAAATCAATCCGGGAGTGATGATTTTTTATATGGATGCAACTTCCGCAGTGCGTACTGATTTAAAGCCCGGGACCGAAGTTGAATTACTGAATCTCGACGCTCGGACGGTCGCAGCGATTGGCATCCGTGGATCTTACTCGAAAGAAAACTACGAGGAGGGATTAGCGCGTTTGCAGGACTGGTTGAAAAGTCAGTCGCAACTCCAGGTTATCGGTGAACCCTACGGTGTTTATTGGAATAGTCCCTTCGTACCGTTTTTCTTAAAACAGTCCGAAGTTCATCTTCCCGTTAAAGTTAAAAAATAATCGTACCTTAATTAAATCCAGGTGCGCTGACGCCAGGCAAGTCCTTGGGCGATTTCTTTAGCCAAGCCTGGGCCGCGGAAAACTAAGCCCGAGTATACTTGGACGAGGCACGCGCCTTCGTCCATGAATCGTCCGGCATCTACAGCAGAGGTGATTCCGCCACAACCGATGATGGGAATTTTTCCGTTTGAGGTCTTACTTAAAAATCTCACTACTTGAAGGGATTTTTCAAGGAGAGGTTTTCCGCTCAAGCCGCCGCGCGTTTCGCACGCTTCAGTGCCGTGGGGGCGAGTAATAGTCGTATTGGTGGCGATGATGCCGGCAAATTTCGTTTCACTGACGACACTGAGAATATCTTCTAGCTGCCCGGGATTTAAATCGGGAGCGACTTTTAACAGCAAAGGTACGGGACCGCCTAAAGTATTTTTATTTTCGGCCGTGAGTGTTCGGAGAAGTTTAATCAGGGGTTCACGATCTTGGAGGGCGCGCAGTCCGGGTGTATTCGGGCTGCTGATATTAACGACTAAGTAATCCGCATAAGGAGCCAGGAGTTTGAACGAAAATAAATAATCCTCTTGGGCTTCTTCGAGCGGAGTGATTTTGGACTTTCCGATGTTGATGCCGAGAGGGCAGAGGCGTTGGCCGCGACCTGGCTGATTTTTTAAACGATCCCGCAGTGCTTCGGCGCCTAAATTGGGAAAGCCATAAGCGTTCACGATGGTTTTGATTTGGGGATAACGCCATACGCGTGGCTTTTCATTTCCGGCTTGGGCGTGACGTGTGACGGTGCCTACTTCGACGTGACCAAAGCCCAAGGCGGCGGCTCCGCGCCAGCCCGATCCGTCTTTATCAAATCCAGCTGCTAGACCCACGTGATTAGGGAACTTTAAACCAAAAACATTAACCGGTTTTGCTCCTTCGGGAGAAAGTCCACGTTCCATGAGCCAGCGAAGTGGGGCGATACTTCCGATTAATCCCATTCCGTGTAGTCCGCATTGATGGGCCAATTCAGGGTCCATCGCATAAAAGGCCTTAGATAGGACTTTTTCGTACAAAATTGACATAGTAAATCTATAAACTGTTATACGACGAAAGGGAAGCGGAGAACATCTCGAAAGCGAAACAATGTTTCAACCCCTCTTGACTCTCCGCTGAACTTCCACAAATCCATTCCCCCATGCCCCTTACCTCATCCAAGCTCACGTGGTGCACTATTAGACTCAGAAAAGATACCAATCGCTGGTGGGTGAAAGAAAATTCCGACCCCAAACATTATGAGCCAGACGGTCTCGGTATTCTTGATCCCTATCAATTACCTTGGGTGCTCGATAATTTAGACCCTCTTCGTGAGTATGGTCTTTCCAATGAAATTCTAGAAGCGGCTTTTGTGCCCTTTCAAATTCACTCAATCGAAAAAGATAAAGATGAAACCGTCCGCCTCGCTCGCGTGGCTGAACATATTCTCGACTCCGAAGAATTACTTTTCGCCCTACCCAATGTTAAAGATGGCGAAAAAGGTTCCTATGCTGATTTCCTCGAACACATTACTCGTCTTCGCGTAAAATTTATTAACGACACGATCAAGCTAGAGCAGAAGTTAACCATCGAAGACGTTGATGAACAATTGAGCGATCTGCGCAATCAGGCTTTGATTGAAGGCCGTGATATCCATCCCTTCGAAGAAATTACGGATATTTTAGAATTCGTTCCTGCCGGACATGAAGTACCGACGGA
>SIAU01000044.1 GCA_009691685.1 Opitutales bacterium | reverse complement strand
TGAGTTTGTTCCTGCGACGCGCATCAAGGGCGGAGAATTTATTAAAGACGGTGATTCCATTTTATTCTTCAACTTCCGTGGCGATCGTCCCCGCGAAATCACCCGCGCCTTTATCGACCCTGAATTCAATGGCTTCCCTCGCGCACACTTACTTAAACTTTTCTACGCGACTTTAACCAATTACCAAAAGGGACTCTGTGCTAACGTCATTTTTGATAAGCCACCGAAGATGGTAAACATTCTCGGTGATTGGGTTTCGAAACAGGGACTCAAACAATTCCGCACCGCTGAAACTGAAAAATTTCCTCACGTTACTTTCTTCTTCAACGATTACCGCGAAGAACCTTTCACCGGTGAAGAACGTGGCATGGCCCAAAGTCCTAAAGACGTTTCCACTTACGACCAAAAGCCTGAGATGTCCGCCGACCAAGTCACTGCGATGGCCAAGGAAGCGATTCTTTCCGGCAAGTACGCACTCATCGTAGTCAATTACGCTAATCCTGACATGGTCGGTCACACGGGTTCACTCGCTGCCGTTTGTAAGGCCTGTGAGAAGGTCGACCAAGGCGTGGGCGAATTACTCAAAGCCATTGATCAAGTCGGCGGCAAAGCAGTGATTACGGCTGACCACGGAAATGCCGATCAAATGTGGGAGCCTGAAGAAAACTGTGCGCATACCCGTCACACTTTAAATCCTGTTGAAGTAGTTATCTACGGTGAAGGATGCAAAGCACTCAAGACGCGCCCAGCCGGACGTCTCGCCGATGTCGCCCCTACTCTTCTTCATCTCATGGGCTTACCCAAGCCTGCTGAGATGACGGGTGAGTCGTTGATCGCGAGCTAACGCTCGCGAGGGGACACGTGGGCACGTTGGCACGGGGACACGGGGTTGTGTCAGCACGACTTCGTCGTGCCTACCTACCGATTCCAATCCCAACGAATTAGATATCAACCGTGCCATCTTGGCTGTCGAACGCCCGAGTGTAAGCAGCTGCGAGCATTAAATAGGAAAATGGAATCGTGATGAATAAACCAATAAAACAGCCTAAAACTCCAAGCACGGCAATCACCGATGATACAAACAACAGCAGAAGCATCCAGCCCCAGTTTGCGGTAATGACTTGGCGACTCATTTCCATGCTTTCCCAGAAACCGTATTTCTTATCGGCCAAAATCATCAGAGAAAACACCCAAGCAATCGAAAGATAAATGCCGGGAAGGATGCACAGGCAATACCCTAAAATAATTAAAAGTGTATAAACAAAAAGCCACGCCAGCGATGGTCCGAATAAATCAAAACCTCTAAAAATATCTGAAATCGTGACGGACTGATTTCTGATACAACTTAAATTAAATCTAAACATCCCAATAGCCATTGCTGGAACGAGTAAAATTCCAACCCAGGTTAACTCTAAAATAATCACCGCCGCTATCCAGATAATGTGGCCAATTACAATCGTCCAAAAATTGTTCTTCATCGCCTCCATGGCAGCATTAAAACAGAATCCGATATCAAACGGATTCTTGGCGTTAATACCGCGGTTTACAAAATCAGTTTGTTCAGCATTCAGACTCATAAAATGTTAATTAGAAAGAAACCTTAGGAGCGACGCGTTCTGCTTCCGTCTCAATCTTAAAGAAGTCGGCGGCAACGAAACCAAAGATATTAGCCACGAAAATGTTAGGGAAAACTTCGCGAGCATTATTAAACTGCAGGACGTTGTCGTTGTAACCCTGACGGGCAAAAGCGATACGATTTTCCGTTGAAGCGAGTTCTTCCATGAGCTGTTTCATGGTCACATCGGCTTTCAATTGAGGATAGTTTTCGGCGACGACCATGAGGCGACTTAAGGCACCCGAAAGTCCCGACTCGGCCTGCATGACATTGCGAATAGCGCTAGGGTCATTTGGATTTCCAGCTAACTGGACATTCGCCTGAGTGGCTTTAGCACGTGCATTGATTACGGCTTCAAGCGTACCACGCTCGTGCGCCATGTAACCTTTGGCGGTTTCAACTAAGTTAGGAATCAGATCGTGACGGCGTTTCAGCTGCACATCGATTTGTGAGAAACCATTGCGGAACAGATTGCGCAATGTGACGAGCGTATTGTACACGCCAATCACCGCGAGGGCGATAATAACGAGTAGTACCAGAAAAACTAAAACAACTATGAGGGCAATGGACATGGGGATGATTTATTCGAAATTTAACCCTCTTCCCCTATTTCGCAAGTAAGATGAAATAAAGAAACCGATAATTTTATATTAGATTTATAGCAGTTTACTTACTTCAACGCCTCTAATTTGACACAAACCTCATCAATCAAAAAAGCAGGAGTCGAGGCACCCGCTGTCACCCCCACCGTTTGATATTTTTGCAACTGTGAAAAGTCTAACTCGGCAGCGGTTTCAACATGGTAACAAGGTAAACCCTGTAGCTCGACTAGCTTGGCCAACTTCACCGTATTCGCGGAGTGACGTCCCCCAATCACCACAATGGCCTGGCAGCCCTGCTTGGTTAATTCAACCACATCTGACTGACGATCCTTCGTCGCCCCACAAATGGTATCAAAAATTTCAGCCTTCGGATAACGTGATTTTAAATCGGCCGCCAAGTTCTGAAATTCATCGGTGAACATAGTCGACTGCGATACCATGCAAACTTTCTCGCCTAACGCCGGTAACGCAGCGATTTCTTCATGCGAGGTAATCACATGACCACCCGCTTCCGCATAACCTAATAAGCCAATGACTTCGGGGTGTTTCGGATCTCCAAAAATCACCGTCACGTAACCCTTCTTCGCATACATGCGAACTTTACCGGCGATAATTCCGACGTCTGGACAGGTCGCATCGCGAAATTCCATTCCAAGGGTTTTTAAATATTTTCGGCGGTCAGGAGAAATCCCGTGCGCCCGCACAACCATGACGGATTGATCTTCTTTCTTCACATTCAATTCCGCTTGGCTGCTATAGTCTCCCACTTCGCGAATCCCCTCTTTCGTCAAAACTTCCATCATCTGACGATTATGAATGAGCGGTCCGTCAGTATAAACAGGACTACGACCCTTCGAAGCGTACTCACGTGCGATATCAATGGCACGTTCTACGCCCCAACAAAATCCAGCCGATTTAGCTCGAATGACTTTCACTCCTTTAAAGTGCAACCTTCCTCCAAGCTTTCAAGCCTTCGGTGCATCTAAAGTACGAACCCGGCGATGTTTCAGCGGAAAACGCAGAGTTACGGTCGTTCCCACATTGGGCGTACTTGCAATATCGATGGTGCCACCGTGGGCCCGAAGGATCTTAAGTAAAATCATCATACCCAAACCACCGCCCGAGGCCTTAGTGGAGTAATACGCATCAAAAACGCGGGTGAGTTTATCCGCAGGAATTCCCACGCCCGTATCTTTAATCGCTAAAATGACCCATTCGTCGTCCGTTGAAAAATTAACAAAAATATCTCCGCCGCGATCCAACGCCTCGAGCGAATTTTTCATCACATTAAACAAGGCTTGTTTGATCTGATTTCGATCAGCGTGAATGAATGGAATTTCACTACTAACATCGACCGACACGCGAATGCCGAGTTGCTTCAATTGGTCTTGCAATAAATTCATCGTCTCGGCCACCACTGCGACCAAGTCAGTATCCACTAAGTTTGGTTTAGTCGGACGCACTGCTCCGAGGAAATCACGGACGATGCCATCAAGGCGTTTGATTTCACCCTGACAAACTTCCGCCGCGTCGCGCACTTTTTTGGCTTCAGGACTTTCTCCCAGTTTTTCCGCCGCGCGCTGTAAGACCTGTAAATGCAGGCCAATCGCATTAAGGGGATTACCGATCTCGTGCGCTACACCTGCCGCTAAGGCGACAATCGAATCAATCCGTTCACTCTCAATCCGATCTTCTGTTTGTACGCGCTCCTTAGTGACATCGCTCAATACCGCCACTCTTCTTGAGCTCTCTGAGTCATTCAACGAACCCACACGGGTAAGATGTAGTCGGAGAAAACGTGACTCTGGATAAGTCACTTCAATCTCGCGTGTGAGTGCTTCCACGAGTTCAGGTAATTCCAAGGCCTTGGCAATATCGGGAGAAATTCTTCGCAACTCGGCACCCGTCACTTTTTCGATACTCACCCCGAGTAATTGCACGGCCGCAGAGTTAGCATAATCAATCGAACCATCTCCCGATAAAACAATCACGCCTTCGCGTAAGGTATCGAGCACAGTCTCCATCAGATCACGCTCACGTTCAATTCGACGAACTAGAATCGATAGGTTTTGGGAGTCGAGACCGTCGATGCGACTCAACACTTTATCCAAGGGACTGAAATGTCTTTTTTTCATGCGACTCGGGCAGCGATAATATGACTAATTTGCTGAATTAATAAATCGGCAATTTTATCTTTGGAGGCCGGACCTAAGACCTGCCGAAATCCATTATTTCCCAATAGAATGAGCGTATTATCGTCATTCCCAAAAGCGCCCTCCGCTCCCGCTACCGAATTAGCGGCAATCAAATCGATTTTCTTACGCTTGAGTTTTGCCAAAGCATGTTCCTCGATGTTTTCGGTTTCGGCAGCGAATCCAACTAAGAGCTGTCCCGGTTTTCTTTGTGCCGCCATTGCCGCTAAAATATCCGGCACCGGTTCCATTTCTAAACTTAAGTCCGTGCCATCTTTTTTCAGTTTCTGGGGAAGCGTTTGTTTAGGACGCCAATCGCTGACTGCGGCGGTCATAATTAAAATATCGCACGGACCAAATAAAGCGTCGGTCTGACGCATCAGCTCCTCCGACGTGACCACGGGATAAAACATGACGCCTTCGGGCTCGGGCAGTGAAACGGGTCCGCTCACTAAATCGACGGTCCACCCTGCGGCCTTCGCTGCTTTCGCCAGAGCAAAACCCATCTTGCCGGTGGAGGGATTACTCACAAAGCGTACGGGATCAAAAAACTCCCGGGTGGGTCCTGCGGTGATTAAACAACGAAGTGGCATTGCTTTAAATAATTTGGAGGATGGCGGCACTGAGGGCGAGAGTGAAGGCGACCCTTTCGAGGTCTTTTCAACCTTTCCATTTCATAAATTTATCCCCACGCTGGGGTATGGATCTGTATTTAGCCACTGGAAATGCCCATAAAACCGAGGAATTCAGTCGGTTATTTAAAAAAGCAGGACTGAATATAAACGTCTTCTCAGCCAAAGAGATTGGCGGTATGCCCTATGTCGAAGAGATCACGGGTACATTCACCGGAAACTGTCGCCTGAAAGCAGAAGCCCTTCGAAGAATCGCGCCCTACAAATCTTGGGTGCTCGCGGATGATAGCGGACTTTGCTGCGATGCCTTACAAGGCGGTCCAGGCGTAGACTCCGCCGTGTATGCCGGAAATAATGCAACTGACGCCGAAAATCGTGCGAAGCTTTTGAATGCGATGAAAAAAGCTCCGCTCCATAAACGTGGCGCACGTTTCGAATGTCATTTACTCATCCTCGGTCCGAACAACGAAGAACAAAAATTTCTCGGACAGTGTTGGGGCAGTATTTTAGAAGCGGAAGTCGGCACCGAAGGATTTGGTTACGACTCACTTTTTATTCCGAGCGGATTCGATAAAACTTTTGGCGAGCTCCAACCTCAGACCAAAGATAAACACAGTCACCGCGCCAAAGCCTTCGCCCATCTAGTCCACTGGATGAAAGAGAACGACTTAGGCTCTTAGAAGAAAATCGCTTCAGAGAGTGCCTGAGCTGGGCCCATTAAAGCCACGCGTTGAGCTAGTGATTGCGTGGTTTCACCGCGGGTAAAACGTAACCCAGCCCATGTGCCTTGATCCGCGTGCTCCCACGAAAAACGACTACCATCTTCAAAGACCCATTCGGCATCCAAGTTATCACCCGCGGGTGCCTCTTCCGCTAATTTAAATTCGGCCTGTAGTGGAAGCTGAGCGACCTTGGCACATTCGACCAAGCAATCGCGCATCCAATTTAATAGTCCCATCGCCTCACCACGCATCGAGGGCGTGTGATTCATAGTAACGGTTTTTAAACCTTTCACTAAAATTTCAGGTTTATGCGCCGCTAAAAACTGTCCAATGGCCTGACGTACCGGCAAACAACGCGCGACCGATAAATCGCGAACGGCAGAGGGCTTCGGAAATGGCAGTGAGAAGAAATCATTACCCGTAATCGTGCGATCGGCGACAATGCGACGGCAACGCTTCGTCCAAACGAGCCAAGGATCCATCTCCTCATCGGTGACACCATGAGCCCAAAGATTCACCGGTAAATCACCTTCGAGCCAAGTGGAGACGAGTGATTCGAGTTCGTTCGTGGGCTTACCGTGCGCTAACATTAAGGCTTCGCAGCAACGTTTACCGCGACGATTAGGATCAAAGAAACAAACGACATTCACTTTGGCTTCTAAAGGTGCATGAGCTTCGGCAGTTGGACGGGCAGCTAAAACAATGACACGACAAGGATAACGCTGAGCAAATAAAACGGCTTCATCGAAACGAGCCTGCGCATCAGTCGGCGTCACCCTCGCACCAAACATTAAAATTAAATTCATCTGCGATGCCCGTGAGGCTTCTTCACCCTCATCCGACCACGCCTTGTTAAGCGCATTGAGCGCTTCCGATACTTTTAAGGGGAAGCCCGACAGGTGATCTAAAATAGGATGAGCCATAGATTATCGTCCGGCGTTACGCCAGTTGTGTCCTTGCGCCGACAATAAGTCGTCAGCTCCTGCTGGACCCCAAGATCCCGCAGCATAAGTCTCCACACCCGATTTACCTAACTGCTCCCAACTTTTCAGCAGAGGTGTAAATAAGCGCCACGAAGCTTCGGTTTCATCACCACGAATAAATAATGTGCGGTCGCCGACAATCGCATCGAGAATCAAACGCTCATAAGCCTCGGGCGTATTCGAACCAAAGGTCGTCGCGTAACGGAAACTCAAGCGCACAGGCTGCGTGCGTGGCTCTAAACCAGGCACTTTTGAATTCATCACCAACGTCACCCCTTCATCGGGTTGAATCTGAATTACCAAACGATTCGGGGCGATGTCGTAGCGCGAATCTCCCGCAAATAGGCCTGTAACAGGCTGTTTAAATTGTACGGCGATTTCAGAAACACGTCGGGCCAAACGTTTACCCGAACGCATATAAAACGGAACGCCCGCCCAGCGCGCATTATCAATCGTCAGACGCAATGCACAAAAAGTCTCCGTGGAGGAATGATTCGGAATATCTTTTTCTTGGTGATATCCGATAACGTTTTCACCACCCGATAATCCTGCGGTGTATTGCGCACGCACGGCATCACCATTAGGTCCGAGACGTAAAGGCTGAACGGATTTCAGTAATTTTACTTTTTCATTACGAATATGTTCAGCGGAAAGTGAAGCGGGCTGATCCATCGCTGTTAAGGCGAGTAACTGCATCGTGTGATTTTGTAACATATCACGCGTCGCACCGCTATGATCATAATAACCACCGCGTGAGCCCACGCCTAATTCTTCGGACACGGTAATTTGTACGTGGTCGACGTGTTTATTATTCCAGAGAGGTTCGAAAATCGGATTGGCAAAACGCTGCACGAGTAAATCTTGCACCGTTTCTTTGCCTAAATAGTGGTCGATTCGATAAATTTGCGGCTCGAGGAAATTACTCGCGGCTACTTTGTTTAATTGGACGGCTGAGTCGAGGTCGCGACCAAAAGGCTTTTCGATAATCACTTTGCTCTCGAGGGCGGTGCCCTGACCGCGGGCCGCTAAACCGGATTTTCCTAAGTTTTCTAAAATCGCTTCAAAGACTGTAGGAGGGGTTGAAACGTAGAACACTAATTGCAGAGGACGACCGGCTGATTTTTCGGCAACGGCGATTTTTTGTTTTAAACTCTCGTAAGCTGCGGGCTCATCATAACCACCGGCTTGGTAAAAAGTCTGGTCGCTGACGCGCTTCCAAATATCGGCGCGATATTCTCGACGGGAGAACTTGGAAATGTCGGTAGCCGACGAAGTTTGGAAATCGGTGTCAGGAATCGGCTTACGACCAAACCCAATTAAATAAAAATCCGAAGGTAGCAGACTATCGACCGCGAGGTTGTACAGGGCGGGAAGTAATTTGCGCGAAGCGAGGTCGCCCGAAGCGCCGAAAATGATGAGGCAGGTGGGCTGGGCACCGCGGTGCTTGCTTAAACCGGCGAGAAATGGATGACGGTCAGAGTCGGA
>SIAU01000043.1 GCA_009691685.1 Opitutales bacterium | reverse complement strand
CAACATCAACAAACAGTTCTCCGTAGGTTTCGGTGCTGGTGATGTTGATGGTGCCAACACGAAGTATGTTGGTCTTCGCTATAACTACTAATCTTAGGATTAGTTGTTAAACACTTAAGGGCTCCGGAAACGGAGCCCTTTTTGTTTGGTGTAGTTAATGGATCTCAAGACTATGAATTACACTACCGACATCGTCTTTACTTTAATAGAGGACACTCCATTGAGGATAACGAAATGAAACATATCCTACCTGTCCTCACCCTCACAACACTCACTGTTGCCGCGTTCGCTGACGCTGGTGCCGCCGCTCCTGTAGCACCTGCAAGTGCTGGTCTCTCCTACAACCGCGTAGGCCTAAGTTACGTCACCGGGGGCGATGGCAATCCTTGTAGTCTCCAAGCCTCCGCGTTCATTGGTTCATCCAACGTTCTCGTTAGCGCTCACGCTGATCTCACCGCTGCTGGCTATGACTCCGTATCCATTGGTTACGTTTTCAAGAATGTTTTCGCAGGTGCTGACGTAGCTGTTGCCGTTGCTACTGATGATATCTATAGTATCCAAGTACGTCGCGCTCTCGGTGAAGTTCTCTCTGGTCTCGAAGTTGCTCTTGGTTACCAACGAAACATGGGTTCAGCTTGGAATGGTGGTTTCGTCTACGAAGTTTCTTACAACGTAACCAAGCAGTACTCCGTTGCTTACAGCATCCAAGACCCTAAAGGTTCTATTTATAATAGCGTAAACAGCGTTGCTGTCCGCTATAACTTCTAATCTTCGGATTAGAAATTAAACACTTAAGGGCTCCGGAAACGGAGCCCTTTTTGTTTGGGGATTTATTTCCCAGCTCCGAGCAGGGCTGGCCTCATTCAGTCTTAAAGACCAGGCCGGCTATTCTGATCAGGCTTAATGCCCTTGGCCTTGAAGAACTCGCTTAAAACTTCGGCGCGGGCATCGGCTAACTGATTTTTTCTTACATCTTCCGTGGTCAGCATTTTTTGTCGCTCCGTCATGATGCGACGAAGCTGCATGAGTGCCCCTTGTTGCAGCTGACGAACACGTTCGCGCGTGAGTTTAAACTTTTCGCCGATTTCTTCCAGCGTGAGTGGGCTTTCCCCATTTAATCCAAAGCGCAGTGTAATGACTTCTGCCTCCCGGGGTTCGAGCCTGGTCAACATTTCATTGATTTCAGCGACGTCAGATTTACTACGAAGATTTTCGAAAGGAGAACTCGCATTTTCATCTTTTACTAAATCACCTAAAGTCGAATCGCCTTCTTCGCCCACTTCTTGGTCGAGCGATGCCGCCCGATTGGCGACGGACTTCATATGCACTACTTTGGAAATCGGGATCTCCATCGATTGGGCGATTTCATCATCCGAAGGTTCGCGTTCTAATTCTTTAGCGAGTTGCGCAATCATACGACGCATCTGCGCAATGCGGTCGACCATGTGGACGGGCAGTCGAATGGTTTTACCGTTAGAGGCCAGAGCGCGCTTAATAGCCTGCTTGATCCACCATGAAGCGTAGGTGCTGAGCTTGCCTCCTTTATCGGGGTCGAAACGTTCAACGGCTTTGATGAGTCCGAAATTTCCTTCACTAATTAAATCCATTAAGGGCAGGCCGAAATCATCGTAATCACGGGCGATTCTTACCACTAAGCGTAAGTTCGACTGGATCATTTTTTGGCGCGCTGCTTCGTCTCCTTTGAGAACTTTTCGAGCCAGCGCCGTTTCTTCTTCTAAAGTGAGTAGCGGGGTTTTTCCGATTTGATCCAAGTAAGATCTAATCGGTGAACGTTCATCGGGTGAAAGCTTTTCCCAGGCTTGTCCTGGCTCTGTGGGGTCATCATTAACCACAGCCGGAGGTAGTGGCTGCACGATTTTTTTGGGCAGGTCATCTTTGGCCTCGGGAGCTTTCTTTTTATTAGACTTGGGTTTGGGCATGATGCCTTAGGATTTTATTCCGGTGGCTAAACTGAGTGCACGAAGAACACCTTTAGATTTACTGATGGTTTCTTGATATTCGGAGGTCGCCACGGAGTCAGCAACAATACCTGCACCGGCCTGAATACTTGCCGTGCCATTGCGTAATGAAGCGGTGCGAATGACGATACAGGAGTCGTGTCCGCCATCGAAACCGAAGTAGCCGACGGCTCCGCCGTAAACTCCGCGACGTTCACCTTCGAGTTCAGAAATAATCTGCATGGCTCGAATTTTGGGTGCACCCGAAAGTGTGCCGGCAGGGAAAGTGGCTTTAAAGAGATCAAACGCGTCAAACTGAGGGGCCAAATCGCCTTCGACCTGCGAGACGATATGCATGACGTGAGAGTAGCGTTCGATAATGGCGTAGTGGGGGACGGTGACACTTCCAGGAACGCAGACACGACCCAGGTCATTGCGTGCTAAATCGACTAACATTAAGTGTTCGGACCGCTCTTTGGGGTCGGCCAGTAAATCGGCTTCGAGTTTACGATCGGCCGCTTCGTCGATACCGCGTGGACGAGTACCCGCGATGGGGCGAATTTCACAACGTCGCTGGGTGAGGCGAACATTGACCTCAGGTGAGGCACCTACGACGTCGAAACCTAATCCTGTTTCGATCACAAACATGTACGGTGAAGGATTTACATGTCTGAGTACGCGGTAGAGATCTAGAGGTTCACCTTTGTATTCAATATCGGTTCGACGTGATAGTACGACCTGAACGCAGTCGCCGGCTTTAATGTATTCTTGGGCACGCTGGACGGCTTTTTCGAAGTCGGGTTGACTGACATTGGATTTACCGGTCGCAAAATCGTTGGAAGTCGGAAGTTCGGCTGCGGCAGCTGCGGAAGGTCCAGTGACGACTGACTTCAAAACTTCTAATTCTTTTTTAGCAGCGGCGTAGGCTTCATCCGCTTTGTCGGGTGAACTAATGCGGGCGTTGACGATGAGACGAAGGGTTTGTCGGGCGTTGTCGAAAGCGATTAAGCGATCCACGAGCATGAAGTGGATTAAAGGCGTACCCGCTGGGTCTTTCTTGGCGCAGGGCACACTCGGCTCGATGCGATGAATGTATTCGTAACTGACCATTCCCACCATGCCGCCGACGAAGGGAGGGAGGCCGGGAACTTTGGCGACGCGGAGGTTAGCTACTTCTTTCTTAACTAAATCGAGCGGATCTTTCGGAGTGGGGACAGTTTCCTTTTTACCTGCGCGGGTGACGATTTCAGTGCGGTCTTCAAAAGCCGTAATCGTGAGGGCTGGGTTGGCACCACAAAAACTGTATCGACCGATGTGTTCGCCGCCGGTGACAGACTCAAAAAGAAAACTTGAACCCATTTTTCTGAGGCGGGCGTAAACTGAAACGGGCGTTTCGAGGTCAGCCATTAAATCCAGACAGACGGGTATGATGTCAGCCGATTTTGCTAACTCACGAAAAGTGTTCTGGTCAGGCGTGATGCTCACGATTTATCCTTCATAGAGCAAAAGATACTCTTTGAAAACATTATACCGCCCCCCGGGATTGATAATCTAACTATAAGTAGATTTATAATCAGGGATTAGACTGCCAGCGGCCCCAAAGCGACAGAGGCAACAATCGCCCGTTACCTTCTTGTTTGAGGGCAAGTTCGCCAATATCGATTTTTCCGCCTAATCCCTGTGTGCATTCCTCGATGAGGTTATGACACAAAATAGAGGAAGCATCGATGGTGTAAACGGTCAGAATAATAAATTTCGCCTGCGGAGATAAAAGTTCACGACACGAGCGAAGGAGGGGAGCTAAATCGCGTTCAACTTTCCAAAACTCTCCGGTGGGTCCGCGACCAAAGGCAGGCGGATCCATTAAAATCGCTTCGTATTGATTACCGCGTTTGATTTCACGTTTCACGAACGTCGGAGCGTCTTCAATAATCCAACGAATCGGTTCTTCGTTCATATTCGAAGCCTCTTGATTGCGGCGACCCCACGCTACGGCAGGTTTTGATGCATCGACGTGAGTGACATTCCAACCTGCTTTGGCGGCGATGAGTGAGGCTGCTCCCGTGTAACCAAATAAATTCAACAAACGTGGACGTGGATTACTGGTCGATTTTTGTTCGGCCAACCATTCCCAGTGGGGAGACTGTTCCGCAAAAACTCCGAACTGCTTGGAGTTATCCATGAATCGTAGTTGCAGTTTTATTTTACCAAATTGGGTTTCCCAATCGCGCGGACAGTTACCATTTAATTTCCAATGTCCTTCGCGGCCGCCTTCTTCGTGAATCGCGACGGCTTTAGACCACTCAGCTTTAGGCAACGCCTGTTTCCACCACGCTTTGGGCTCGCTGCGGATCATCCGGACACCGCCGATTTCTTCGAGTTTCAAGCCATCGCCTGAATCGAGTAGTCGGTGACCTTCCCATTGGCTGGTGAGAACATTGATATCCACGGCGTTACTGTGAGCAAAACTCCGCACGGTGGAAAGCCCGCTTTTGCTCGCCAACGAAATCTTTTTTTGGCATCAGTTTGGTAATGTATCGTCTGTTAGCCAGCGCGCGATGGGAGACAAAGGCCTCGGGCTTGATTGCCTTATCGCACGATTGGGTGGAGTCGGATTTACCTAAATTAGAACTCAATCCCCCCGCTAAAATAAGTCTGCTGGAGCGTGCCGATGCCCAAACTTGGGCCACCCGTTCGGGGCATTGGATCGAGAATGGTCGCGTTCATTTCTTTGTCTGGAAACTCTTATGTCCTGACGTACGAGAGAACTCACTCTTAGTTTGCGGACCATTCAACGAGTGGGGTGCACTCAAAGATATGAGTGCTTGGTCGCTCCACGCAGTCTGTCTCTTAGGCGTCGAAGGTTATGAATTAAGCGTGCCGATTAAAGAGGTGATGGGGGATGAAACGATCATGCCCTTTAAATTCTATCGTGGTGATGGACATTGGTTGGAGCCCCCGCACGACGCTGATAATATTGAGAGAGATCAATACGGTAATCGCAATTTACAGCTGAGCTTAGACCGAACGAATTTACACGTCTTTCGTTTTCGCGCCGTCGATGCCGATCCGACCACTCGACCCCTTCGTGTGCTCTATGAATTCAACGATCGGGTTGAATTTTGCGAAATCTTAGCTTCGGATCCACTCGATGTTTTAGAACCGCCCGGTCCCTTTGGTGCAACGATTTCAGGTGGAAAAACCACTTTCCGGGTTTTTGCGCCACGCGCTCACGCGGTCTCTGTTGGCTATACGATTTCCTCGTCTCAATTAAAATCTCCGCAAACTGCTCGTTGCGAATTAAAGCCTGAAGGGCAGGGTGCTTGGGTGGGTGTAGTGGATGCTGATCTTTCCAACTGTGCTTATTTATTAAACGTTGATGGACGGACGATGGCGGATCCATGGGCTCGAAAAATGGCCCATGTTCATCCTTCACCTCCCGTTTCTTTGGTCACACCGAGAGATGAACTCATAGCTCTGAATGATGGATTTAAAACACCAGCGATTGAAGACTGCGTCATCTTAGAAGTTCACCTTAAAGATTTATTTGGACTGATTGGATCTTCTAAAAAACCTAATTTTAAAAACGCTGCGGAATGGATTAGGCAAAATGGTGATTATTTTAAATCGCTCGGGGTCAACGCCGTCGAACTCTTGCCCTGTACAGAGTATGAGCGCGGAGAGGTAACGGAATACCAATGGGGCTACATGCCGATTTCAGCTTTTGCCCCGGCGACTGCCTATTCCTCTGACGACACCGGAATTAATACGATTACCGAGTTCCAGGATTTAGTTCGCGCCTTTCACGAGGCGGGTATCGCGGTGATTATGGATTTGGTCCTTAACCATTTTGGTAGTCCGAATAGTTTACTACAAATCGATCAATCGTATTATTTCCGCACAGACGCTCATGGAAAGCTCTCTAATTGGAGTGGATGTGGTAATGATGTCCGTGCCGAAGCGCCGATGTTTGGACGATTAGTTTTAAGCAGTCTCCAACATTGGACGGCTGTGTTGGGCGTCGATGGAGTGCGCCTCGATTTAGCCGAATTATTAGGCACTCCACTCTTACAGGAGATTGAAGATGAATTTAGAATTAATCATCCGGAGAAAATTTTAATCGCCGAGCCCTGGAGTTTTCGGGGTCACCTTGCTCGAGATTTAGACCATACGACATGGACCTGTTGGGATGATGCGTTTCGCGAGTTTTTACCGGGGTATGTGCGAGGCCACGCCCAGTCCTCAGATTTATTGCATCAAATCGCTGCTTGTGATTTTCGTCCGTCCGCCCGTTTGCGTTACGCGCAGTCGCACGATGACATGGCGTGGATTGATCGCATTACCGAATGTCCTAAATCGGATGCGCTTAATCCCTTGCCGGCGGATATCTTGCGTACCCGCATGATGCACCTGATTTTACTGACTTCCGCGGGTGTGCCGATGCTTTCGGCGGGCCAAGATTTTTTATTATCCAAACGGGGCGTCTCCAACACCTGGCAGCGTGCTGACTTAAATTCTCTCGATGCACGAAGACTGAAACGTTTTCACTCCGAGCATGAATGGGTTGCCCAGTTAATAAAATTTAGACTCTCATCGGCGGGGGCGGTACTGCGTCCGCGTGAAGCCGTGTCGCCGGGCTGGATGAAGGTGACCCAGCTCGACGCCGAAGAAAGTTTTGTCGCTGTATTAAATGCGGATGGTTTATTGGGTCCCGTGAAGGTAATGATCGCGTGTAACCCGCATCCATTTGAAGTTCAGCTCGCCCTGCCGATGGAATTTCACTGGTGGCCTGTTGTCGTTTCGCCCCGTCTTGATTGTAAACTAGCCCCTGGCCCGATGCCAAAAATTGACCACGGGGTGCTGACATTAGGTCCTTTGGGCTGTGGGCTTTGGGTTGTAGGGGCTTAATGTGTGTTCTCGCTTGCCATAAGGCCTCGGGAACTCTTTTAGATTCCTTTCTCGTATAACAAATATGGCAACCAAAGTAGCAATTAATGGATTCGGCCGCATCGGTCGTCTCGTATTCCGCGCCCTCGTTGAGCAGGGCCACCTCGGTAAGACTTTTGATGTCGTTGCCGTCGGTGATATTGTCCCCGCGGACAATCTCGCTTACCTCTTAAAGTATGACTCTAGCCAAGGTCGCTTCAGCGGTACAGTGAGCTCGGAAAAATCTTCTCCCGATAAGGCTGAAGACGATGTTCTCGTAGTTAACGGAAAAAAGATTTTAGTCGTATCCGCTAAGTCACCTGCTGAATTACCTTGGAAGGCTCTCGGCGTTGAAGTGGTCATCGAATCAACCGGCCTCTTCACTGAAGCTGCTAAAGCTAAGGGTCACCTCGATGCTGGCGCCAAGAAAGTGATCATCTCGGCTCCTGCTAAAGATGAAGATATCACCGTGGTTATCGGTGTTAATGACGACAAATATGAAGCTTCGAATCACCATATCATCTCGAACGCCTCTTGCACGACCAACTGTTTAGCCCCTCTGGTTCACGTTTTACTTAAAGAAGGTTTCGGCGTTGCTGAAGGCCTCATGACCACCATCCACGCTTACACTGCTACCCAAAAGACGGTCGACGGTCCTTCGAAGAAGGATTGGAAGGGTGGACGTACGGCTGCTCAAAACATTATTCCTTCCGCGACGGGTGCTGCTCGTGCCGTATCTTTAGTTTTACCTGAAGTGAAAGGTAAGCTCACCGGTATGGCCTTACGCGTACCTGTTCCAACTGTCTCCGTTGTCGACCTCACTGTTAAAACAGTGAAAGACACCAGCTTAGCCGAAATCAAAGCTGCGCTGAAGAAAGCTTCCGAAACTTATCTCAAAGGAATTCTCGCTTACACTGAAGACGAAGTCGTTTCTTCCGATTTTATCCACGATAAACACTCGTCGATCTTCGACGCAGGTTCATCGATCGAGTTGAATAAGAACTTCTTCAAACTCATCAGCTGGTACGATAACGAGTGGGGTTATTCCAACCGCGTGGTTGAACTCCTTGCTAAAGTTACCGCAAAGCTCTAAGTTTTAAGTCGAAACTGACTACGACAGGCGATCCGAGCGGGTCGCCTGTCTTGTTTTTGGCTTAAAACAGGTCCCGCGACGATACTTTGGCATTCGTGGTGCTTTAATCTTCCCACCGCTCCAAGAAATCTTTTCTCTCCTCCCTTTACCACCATGTCCGCACCCTCCCTTAAATCACTCGGTTCTATCTCAGGTCTTCGCGCCCTCGTCCGCGTCGACTTCAATGTCCCTCAAGACAAGAAGACCGGAGTCATTACCAATACCCAACGTATTGCGGCCGCACTTCCTACCATCCGTTTCTTACTCGAAGGCGGTGCCTCTTGCGTGTTGATGTCACACCTCGGCCGTCCCGATGGTAAAGTGGTGGAGAAATTTTCTCT